>CAKZNC010000114.1 GCA_937129385.1 uncultured Bacteroidota bacterium | reverse complement strand
GTAATTTTCTTATCTGCCTTCTGAGCTGACAATGGCAATAACGTGCCGGCCAGCAAAAGTATGAAAAGGAGTCTCATCCGCTGTTTAAATTGTTGATTTTTCATTTTCTGTAGTATTACTGTTTTTTAAATCCATTAGTTGATTGATGATCTGGTCCATCACCTGGAGCTTCATCTGGTAATGCTGAATAAGCGCATTCATCACACGTTCATCTCCGGGGTTGGCATCCAGCTCCTTTAATAAATCCTTATAATAGGTGTCCATCTCGCTCAATTCCTCCAGCAGAAGCTGTTTCTCTTCCCTGGAATCGAAAGACAGTCCGGCGATATCGTTGTACCGTGCATCCACCTGTTGTACGTAGTAATTCCTGGCATTCTGAAATTCCTGGCGTTCCGGGGTGACAGCGATCTTGTCGCCTCCCTTGCTGGATTTGATGATCACTACACCTGAAGCCAGGATGATGGCAATGGAAGCTGCGATCTGCAGGGCATGCCTGAAGTTCAGCCTCCTTACCGGTTGCTGCCGGCTTTTCAGCTTCCTGCTGAATCGCCTGAGATGTCCGGATGCGGGCTCATCTTCGCCCAGCTGATCCCGGATCTCGTTCATGTATTTTTCTAAATCGCTCATGATACTGCTTTTAATTCATTCAGTTTTTTTGCCAGCAACTTCCTGGCCCTGTGGTACTGGGTCCGTGAGGTTGCATTTGTAATGCTCAGTATTTCAGAGATCTCTTCATGGTCATAGCCCTCGATCAGGTATAAGGAGAGCACCACCCTGTAACCATCGGGCAAACTGCTGATCACCTCTTTTACCGTGGATATCTCCAGTCCGCGATAATTCATCCAGGTTTCTCCTTCTTCGTCTGACACCGGCTCCTCTGCCATCTCCAGGGAGATCATCGATTTCCTCGCTTTCAAAACATCCAGCGATCGGTTGATCACGATCTTTTTCAGCCAGGCCCCGAAGGTCACCTCTCCCTTGTATGTGCCGATCTTATCAAATGCCTTCAAAAAACTCTCCTGCATTACATCCTCTGCTTCAGCCGTATCGTTCAGCATCCGAAGTGCAATGCTGTACATCGACCTGTAATACTGCTTGTAGATCTCGAGCTGGGCCTTGCCGTCATTCTTTCGACAAGCCGCTATCAGTTTCTCCGTATGCATCTGGGTTTTCTTTTTTCTCATACCCGTTTCAATGACGATCCTGTTTTTCCAATGTTGCAGCTTTTGCAATATTTTTTTCAATTTAGTGAATTATGTAAGGCATTTCAATGCGTATATTTGTTTATTGGAATCAAATCAATAACTTGTTCGTTCTAATCAATACCCCGGACAATGAAATCATCAGACTCTATACAAAGAACACCCCTGTCAATAATCATTTTTGCTTCAGTCCTGCTGCTTACCAACTGTAAGAACCCCCCCGAGCCTTCATTTACTTATGCCCCGGCTGATAACCCGGAAGCCGGAGATACCATCAGGTTTACAAATACCACGGTTGAAGCGCAAAGCTATGAATGGGATTTAGGGAATGGTTCTGTCTCCTCGGAAGAGAACCCTTATACCATCTATGAATCGACTGGCAGTAAAGAGGTAATGCTCACTGCAACCAATGAAGCAGGAAGTGCTTCTGTTACAGAGTCTGTTACCATCAATGATCCTACGCTGCTGGGGTTTTTCGTATATAGCGATACCACACTGACAACGGAAATTCCAGGTTGCGAGATATGGCTTTATGACAATGAATCAGATTTCAACATGCAGACTGCCCCGCAGCTTTTTGAGTTTACCGATGATGAAGGTTTTATACTGTTTGCGAATATGGAACCACAGATCTATTATGTTATCGCTTACAAAGAAGTTTCCGGCGGGTACTGGGCAGCAGGCGGTTTCACGCAGTCCCTTTCGCAAAACATGGCGCAGGCCTATAACATCGTTTGTACATTCACTCCGGATGAGACAAATAAAAAGAGGTTGTATTTCCAACAGTTACCTGGCAGAATCACTCCTGCCGGACCTTTCTGACTGCATCGATGATCGTTCCGTCCACCCACTTGATCACGGCAACAACCTCATCTTCAAATTCAGCTGACCGGGGGACACCGCATATCCGCTCCGCTTCTGACTTCAATTCTTCAATCGTCTTTATGGGCAATCCTGAATCACGGGTTGCTTCCACCAGGTCCTTGCGAAGTGGATTGATGGCGATGCCACGCTCTGTGACGATCACATCGATCAGTTCCCCGGGTCCGCACAGGGTGGTGACACGGTCCTTCACCACCGGGATCCGGTCCCTGAACAAGGGGATCGGCAGGATCACGGTCTTTGAAAAGAGGCAGTTTTGCCATCCCCCGATCCCGTGCAACAGGGATCCGTCGGAATGTGTTACCACGTTTGCATTAAAAGAGGTATCCACCTCTGTCGCCCCCAGGATCACAACATCCACCATGCCTGCAAAATTACCCTTGCTATGATAATTGTAGCTGGTAAACGGACTGGTCCACACATGGTTTGGGTTTTCGGCCATGGATCGTACTCCATCAAGATCAAAGGTCTGGCCATCAAGAATATAATCAACCAGTCCCTCCTCCAACATTGAAACAAGGTATTGATTGCTGCCTCCCCTGGCAAACCTGGCCCGTATCTTCTTTTCCTGCATGATCTGCCTGAAATATTCTCCTACGGCCAGTGAGGTGCCTCCTGCCCCGCTCTGGAATGAGAATCCATCCCTGATGATCCCTGCTGCATCGCAGAACCTGGCCGTCAGTTCGGCAAGCATCAACCGGTCGGGAGAACGTGTGATCCGGGTGGTACCGGAAACGATCTGTCCCGGGTCTCCGAGCCGCTCCACCTCAACTACATGATCTACATAATTTCCCTGTATCTGCCATGGAATACATGGGAATTCAACCAGGTTGTCGGTGGCCACGATCACCTGGTCGGCATACTGTGAATCGGCCAGTGCAAATCCCAGTAATCCGCACGCCGAATCTCCCGACAGTCCGTTTGCATTCCCAAAAGGATCCGCCGTGGGTGACCCGATCACCGCAATGTCGATCTGTACCTCTCCATCCTGGACCGCCTGGTATCTTCCCCCGTGCGAGCGAAGCACTCCGGTTCCATTCATCCGTCCCTCAGACACATATTGACCAAGTGGTCCGTTCATACTTCCTTCAATATGGTGGATGGTGCCATCTTCCAGGTACTGCACAAGGTGCTCATGACATGGAAATGAAGCAGATGGAAACCAGGTAAGGTCTTTCACCCCCATCTCATGGGCAATGTCAAAAACCTGGTTGGCAAGCAGATCGCCGTTTCTGAAATGGTGGTGGGTGGAGATGGTCATTCCATCCCTGAGCCCTGACTTTTCGAGAGCGGCCTTCAGGTCCTTCAACCTCTTGTCCCCGTTCGCAGGATAATTGGCACAACTGGCAATACGCGGTGCATGCCTGTTTGCATCCGGAATATACTTGCCCACACCTTTATAAGGTATCTGCTCCCTTCCGTTTACCTGGTCCGGCACCATGCGTCCGGCTGCATTTTTTAAAAGTTTCATCTTCCGGTTTTTACTTGATAAGTCTGTATTTCCTCGCCAGTTGCAATGTTTGCTCTGCTCTTGCCACAACGGGCGCATCGATCATTTTTGATCCGAGCGATACGACACCTAATCCATTTTTCCTGGCCTCCCTGTAAGCCTCCAATATCTTCAGTGCTTTTTCAACCTCAGGTTCACCAGGCCTGAATCCCTGGTGAATGACCCGAATCTGGCCCGGATGAATACAACCCATGCCCTCAAATCCAAGGGCAGCTGATTTTTTTACATTCTCCAACAAAGCTTCCATGTTCGTCACATCTGAAAAGACTGAATCAATGGGCTGTATTCCGGCCGCTTTGCATGCATTCACGATCCTTGTGCGCGCAAAGAATGATTCCTTGCCTCCTGCCGTCCTGGCAACACCGAGGTCTGCACACAAATCTTCAAGTCCGATTGCCATCGCAACTACATTTTTGGAAGCTGAAGCAATCCGGAAGGCATTTTCCACCCCAAGTGCACTCTCGATGATCGGCATGAAGAATATCTGCTGATCCGGGCCTGTTTTCTCAAGTGTTGATGACACTACCTTTTCCACCTCATGAACCTGCCAGTCTTCCTCGCACTTTGGGATCAGGATCAGCTCCACACCATGTGGTGCTAAGATTGCTGTATCCTCCAGTCCAAGTGGCAGCTGGTTGATGCGTACCATCCGTTCCGCACCAAAAAAATCGATGTTTCGCAAAGCATTTCTTACCAGGATCCTGGCTTCATCTTTCCGTTCTGCGGCCACCGAGTCCTCCAGGTCGAGGATGATGCCGTCTGACTGGTGAATGCCGGCATTGATCATCATCGCTGGCGTATTTCCGGGAAGATAGAGCCTCGACCTCCGGAAACGGCCTGGCTCACCACCGACGATTTCACCCCGGGAAATCGGGAGCAGGTATTCCTTCCGGGTATTTGATATCTTTTTTATACAGACTTCAAGTCTTGCCGCAAGCACATGGGGCAGTGCACCACTGTCTTCGATATCGATGGTTGCATGATGGATCCCGAAGAATTCCATGATCTCACGCACCAGTTGCAGGTTTGCTTCACCATACATGACAGTAACTTTACTCTCCATGTTGATGACGATTCCACCCTTTTCCGCCAGTGTCAGTTTGATCCTGCAATCTGACCGTACTTTGTCACCGGTATTACCGGCCATCGCTGTTTGATCCATTGGATTCGCTAATGATTCTTTAACAAAAATAGGCGAAGCTCGACGTCACCATGCACCCCGTGCTATGTTTAAGAGCAATGAGCACCAAAAGGGCCCTAAATAATTCCAGAAGATGTTGTAATACCCTGGTGGTTACCAGAGGAAACTAAGCAGGATACCCGCCGCAACGGCACTTCCGATCACACCGGCCACATTCGGGGCCATGGCATGCATCAGGAGGTGATTGGAAGGATCCTCCTTCAGACCGAAATTCTGCACCACCCTTGCACTATCAGGAACCGCTGAAACACCGGCTGCCCCGATCAGGGGATTAAGTTTTTTGCCCTCAGGAGTGAAGAGGTTCATCACCTTGGCGAACAGGATCCCGCCGGCCGTTGCCACCATGAAGGAGAGCGCCCCTAACCCAAAGATGACCAGGGAGTCCGTTGTCAGGAATCGGTCGGCCTGCGTGGAAGCTCCAACAGTCAGTCCCAACAGTATCGTTACAATATCGATCATGGAATTCCTGGCAGTCTCAGCTAATCGCTTTGTACGTGTCGATTCCTTCAGCAGGTTTCCGAAAAACAACATTCCCAACAGGGGCAGTGAACTTGGGGAGATGAATGTGGTTACGATAAGTCCGATAATGGGAAACAATATCTTTTCTGTCTGGGAGACCGCTCGTGGTGGACTCATTTTTATCAGGCGCTCCCTCTTTGAGGTCATCAGCCTCATGATCGGGGGCTGTATCACCGGTACCAGTGCCATGTATGAATAGGCAGCAATGGCGATGGGGCCGATCAGGTGCTCGGCAATTCTCGAGGAGAGGAAGATCGCCGTCGGACCATCGGCTCCACCAATGATCCCGATCGCCCCGGATTCCCGCATATCAAATCCCAGCCATAGCGCTCCGAGGAAAGTTAAAAAGATCCCCACCTGCGCAGCTGCGCCCAGCAGCATGAGCCTTGGTTTGGAGATCAGGGATGAAAAATCGGTCATCGCCCCTATCCCAAGGAAGATCAACGGTGGGTAAACTCCCCGCATTACCCCGAAATAGAGATAGTTCATTACGCTTCCCTCCTGGTAGATCCCTACCTGGAGGTTGACGTCCCCTTCCTGGTAAAAAGGGATATTTCCCATGATGATCCCCGCACCGATCGGGATGAGCAACAAGGGTTCATAATCATACTTAATGGCCAAAAATATGAATAGCAATCCAACAGCGATCATGATCAGGTGTCCGCCCTTAGCATTCCTGATCCCTGTGAACCTGTAGAATTGTTCCAGTCCTTTTACAGTGGTATCGAATATGCCATCCCCCTGGTCGATCCCCTGTTCGGTTTCGGATGGTGCAAGGGTGCCTGCCTGTAAGGTCCCGGAATTGGTTCCCGGGACCACAACAAGACGGAGGGCACTTAATATCAGCAGGATGACAGCAACAGTGAGTATCCTTTTCATAATATCAGATAATTTGAACAAGTATATCACCCTGCAATACAGCATCACCGACCTTTACCGGAATATCCTCAACCACGCCTTTCCTGTCTGCCATTACCTTGTTCTCCATCTTCATGGCTTCCATGATCATCAATACCTGGCCTTTTTCAATGATATCTCCGGGTTTTACCCTGATCTCAAGTACACTGCCTGGAAGCGGCGCAGCAATCGGGTGGGCATCTCCCCTTTCCCTTTTTTCAATCTCCGGCCTGGAGGGCTCTTTTACCGATGGAGCAATAACACGTGGTGTCTTGGAGGCCTTCGTGGTTTTGTGGATCTCAACCTCATAGGGGGTGCCATTGACCTCCAAAGTTGCGATGTTCTCGTCAATACCGATCACATCAACTGCGTAATCATTGCCGTGTATGGTAAATTTGAATTGTTTCATAATGTGCTATCTGCGGTTGAACTGGTTACGAACAGCATAAATCTTTGAACTCCAGGGAGAATAGGATTTCGAAACCTTCTTGATGGTCAGTACTCCGCTCTCTTCATCATGCAGTTCAGAGAAATAGAGGTGCATCGCAAGGGAAATGGCTGCTGTGGTCTCCCCTGTGATCTCATCGGCCGACTGGTCCTTCTTACCCTTTTCTGTAGCGGATTCCTTCCGTTTACCACGGTAGTTGATCAGGCCAGGTAAGAGATTGAAAAGCCAGAAGAGCAATACAAGTGAAGCAAAGACAACGACGTAGCCCACGATGGCGATGATCACCGATTCCTGGGTAATATTACCTTTTAGAAATAGCCACAATAGGTTCATAGCGGGATGTTTGTATGTTTCTTGGGTGGATTCATCTCCTTTTTCGTGGCCAGGGTCTGAAGCCCCCTTATAATGCGAAACCTTGTATTCCTGGGCTCGATCACATCGTCGATATACCCGTAGCGGGCAGCTTCATAGGGATTTGCAAATTTCTCGTTATACGCTTTGGATTTTTCATCGATAAAGGCTTGTTTTTCTTCGGGATCGGTGATCTCTTTCAATTTTCTTCCCTCGAGGATCTCCACGGCCCCTTTTGCACCCATGACTGCGATCTCTGCAGTGGGCCAGGCATAGTTCAGATCTCCCCGCAGCTGCTTCGAACTCATCACGTCGTGTGCGCCGCCATATGACTTACGCAGGGTGACGGTGACCTTTGGTACAGTGGCCTCTCCATAAGCAAACATCAGTTTGGCACCGTGTATGATGATCCCGCCAAATTCCTGTGCGCTTCCGGGAAGAAATCCGGGCACATCGACAAAAGTGACAATGGGAATATTGAAACAGTCACAAAACCGCACAAACCGTGCAGCTTTCCTGGATGCATCAATATCCAGCACGCCGGCCATATGGTTGGGTTGATTGGCCACAATGCCCACGGGCATGCCGTTGAATTTTGAAAATCCCACCAGGATATTCCTTGCATAGCGACTGTGTACCTCCAGGAACTCCTCCCTGTCCACTACCCGAAGGATCACATCCATCATGTCGTAGGGTTGGTTTGGGTTTTCCGGGATGATCTCGTTCAGCTCATCCTCAAGCCTGTCGATCGGATCCGAAGTGGTGGTCTGAATCGGATCTTCAAGGTTGTTCTGCGGAAGATAGGAGATCAGTTTACGGATCATCAACAGACCTGCCTCCTCGTCATCCACCATGAAATGAGAGATCCCGGACTTTGTGGAGTGCATCTCCGCACCCCCCAGCGCTTCAGTGGAGATCACCTCGCCGGTCACCGTTTTTGTGACCTTTGGACCTGTCACGAACATGTAAGAGGTATCCTTGCTCATCACGATAAAGTCTGTCAGCGCAGGTGAATAGACTGCGCCACCGGCACACGGACCGAAGATGGCGGATATCTGTGGGATCACCCCGGAAGCCAGTATATTGCGCTCAAAGATCTCGGCATAGCCTGCCAGACTTTTTACTCCCTCCTGTATCCGGGCTCCCCCGCTGTCATTGATCCCGATCAACGGGGCACCCACCTTCATGGCCTGGTCCATGATCTTGCAGATCTTCGCAGCATGGGTTTCCGACAATGAACCGCCGAAGACTGTGAAATCCTGGGCATATACGTAGATGACCCTGCCATCGATGGTACCATGACCTGTCACTACTCCATCCGACAGGTAGGTCTGATTTTCCAGTCCGAAATCGTGACTGCGATGGGTGACGAACATGTCATATTCCTCGAAGCTTCCTTCATCCAGCAGGATGTTGATCCGCTCCCTTGCTGTCAGTTTGCCCCTGGAATGCTGTCCTTCGATCCGCTCTTCTCCTCCCCCCTTTCTCGCCTGCTCGCGCAGATCGATCAGCTTTTTGATCTTGTCAGTATTGCTCATATTATTGGGATATACATTTTTAATTGTTCTTACGGAAAACAGCAGATTTCCGGTGCCTATTTGTCACTGCAGAATTCGGTGAGCACCCCGAATGTTGATTTCGGATGCAGGAATCCGATCTGCAATCCTTCTGCACCCTTCCTTCCTTCCTGATCGATCAACTTCACCCCTTTCTCAGCTGCGCCTTCAAGTGCCTTATTCACATCTGCCACAGCAAAAGCCATGTGATGGATCCCGGGCCCCTTTTTCTCAATAAATTTTCCAACCGGACCTTCCGGATCCGTTGATTCCAGCAACTCGATCTTGGTATCTCCTACTTTGAAAAATGCAGTTCTCACCTTCTGGTCCTCAATATCCTCAATGGCATAGCACTCGAGGCCGATCACCTCTTCATAATACCTGATCGCCTCCTGAAGATCAGCCACTGCAATTCCAATATGTTCAATGTGTGTTGGTTTCATGGTTTTCATGGTTTTCGTAATTTCATCATACAAAATTAGCGGATAAACTTTGAGCTGGTTGTTCATAACCCTGTTAATATGAACCGTGATGCGTGTTTTGCAACACTTGTTCAGCCTTCAGTTTTCAGCCATTAGCCTTCAGTTTTCAGTCTTCAGCCTTCAGCATTCAGTGGACTGTGGTGCCCTGAGCCTGTCGAAGGGCAATGTGCGAAATACTTAGAAATAATTGCGCTCTCTGCGTCGCACTCTGCGGTCTTCTGCGGTTATACATACGCGAGCTTGCTCGCCTCTGTGGTCCTCTGTGTCGAACTCTGTCCTCAGCGGTAATTCCCCTGATGAGCGGCAGCGAATCCCTCCTACTCCTCCATGGACCTGTAGATCAGCTCCTGGATATCGGTCCGGATATTGTCTGTGATCAGCCTGATATTATGCTGATTCGGGTGTATCCGGTTGGAGAGAAAAATATAAAGCAGGTCATACTCCGGATCCATCCAGGCAATGGTTCCGGTAAATCCGGAATGACCGAAGCTCAGCGCCGAGGCAGAATTGCAGGCCGGACCCGCATCTTCCTCCTCCATGGGCCGGTCAAATCCGAGCGCCCGGCGATTGTCGAAATCACAATACTGGCATCTCGTGAACTCCGCAACGGTTGCTGAATCAATAAATCGCCGCCCCCCGTAAGTACCTTTATTCAGGTACATCTGCATCAGCTTTGCCAGGTCATTGGCACTGGAAAAGAGTCCCGCATGTCCGCATACGCCCCCAAGCATGGCTGCTCCGGGATCATGAACATACCCATGCACCAGCTGGCGCCGGAATATCATATCATTCTCGGTGGGTACGATCCTGCTCCTGTCAAACCGGTTCAGGGGAAGAAAACCCAGGGTTTCAGCGCCAAGCGGACCATAAAAATTGTACCAGTTATAAGGATAAAAGAGGGTGTCGGTCAGGTCTTCAACCGCCCTGTAAAGGTAATAATACCCCAGGTCGCTGTACAGGTATTTATGGTCGCCCAGCGGGGACTCCAATATCCGCTGATAGATCGAATCCCTGTAATCAGAACGAATATAGAAATGGTCGGCCACGCTGACCGGGTAATCGGTGCAGTATTCATAAGCATATACGCTGTCCTTGTAAACAATATTTCTATAGGCATATGCCGCCGGACCAAGTTTATACGGATACTCTAAACTGAACTTCGTACTGAAGAGGTTTTCTGAAGTATCCATTGGCTCGATCGTGTTCATGTAGAATGGGATCCAGGCCTGTAACCCTGCCTGGTGCGTCAGTATCTCCCGGATCTGCAGTTCCGCCTTTGCCGAAGTGTCCAGTTCGGTCACATAGGTCCCGAGCGTAGTGTCAATGGTAAACCTTCCCTGGTCCTGCAATCGCATCAGGGAGGGAATGGTCGAAGCGATCTTGGTGATGGAGGCAAGATCATACAGGTCGTCATTCTTCACTGGCCTTCGCCTGCGATATGTGTGTGTGCCATAAGATTTCTGCCACACCACCTGTCCTTTCCTGGCTACCAGCACCTGGCATCCGGGCGTTGCCTTCATCCTGAGCGCCCTGCTGACCACCTCCTCGATCATCCGAAGGGTATCGGAATTCAGTCCGACCGATTCAGGAATTCCATAGGAGAGTCGCGTACCACCCACTGTAACCACACCACTGCCAGCAGGATACATATTGCCAACAGAAACCGGGAGTTTCCCACGCAAGGAGATCCCGCCCATCAATCCCTGCGCTGCAAACCGCTGGTGCATCTCTTCATTGGTATAGGATACAAGGATCGCATCAGCCTGCTCAAGCCTACCGAGCACCCCCAGGGCATAGGGATACCCAAAATGGTTGACGATCATCTCCCCATCGAAATCGATCCCGTTGATCATCTCACGAACCCCTTCGGGAATATCAAAATTGTTTCCGTAAGACCTGGTATAGTAGAGACTGACGATCAATGTATTGTATTTTTTCAGTGTGCTTTGAAGCGCCGTATCTGACGGAAAGGTTGAAGGATCGGGATAAAAGAAATGATCCCCTGTATGATACTGATCCAACTGTGCTGTAAAAGGTGTCTCCTCCTCCACGCCGATATTCAGCGTAGCCAGCTGCATCCGCTCCAGGTGGCGGAAGGGTATGATCTCCCCGTCATCACGCACCAGCGTAAGCGCCTCTTTCACCAATGATTCCCTGAGGGGGTTGAATTTCCTGTCATTGATACGAGCCGTTACGCCTTCGGTTTGTATCATCTCCAGGCTGTCCAGACCGGCCCACGCTTTCGCAAGCAGTATCCTCCTGCAGCTGCTCATGATCTGCTCCTCGGGAATCTCACCACTACGCACAGCCCGCCTGATATGATGGATCGCTTTCTGCACATCTGCAGGCATCAGGACAATGTCATTGCCAGCCTTAACGGCCTCCACCTCAGCCTCGCCGGGCTTAAAATGATCGGTCACTCCGCGCATGTTCATCGCATCGGTGACCACCAGTCCGTCAAAATGAAATTCTTCCCGGAGCAATCCCGTTACGATGGGTTTTGACAATGTCGCCGGTCGGTTGTATGCTGAATCCAACGCCGGTACATCCAGGTGGGCAACCATGATCCCGGAGAGACCTTCACTGATGGCATGCCTGAAAGGAAAGAGTTCCACGGAGTCCAGCCGTTGCCTTGAATGACCGATCACCGGCAGATCATGATGGGAATCGGTGTCGGTATCTCCATGTCCGGGAAAGTGCTTGGCCGTGACCAGGATATGCTCATCCTGGAGACCGTTGAAAATGGCATATACCTTTGATGCTACATTCTCCCTGCGCTCACCGAAAGACCGGGTATTGATGACAGGGTTGGCAGGGTTGTTATTGATGTCAGCAACCGGGGCAAAGTTCATGTGTACGCCCAGCTCCCGCAGCTGCATGGCTGTCTCCCGACCCATCCGGCGGATCAATTGATCATTCGTGATCGCACCCAACACCATCTGGCGCGGATAGCTGATCACACTGTCAAGCCGCATGCCCAATCCCCATTCCGCATCCATTGCCACCAACATCGGCACCTCTGACACCGACTGTAACTCATTGGTCATAATGGCCTGGCGAACGGGTCCACCCTGGAAAAAGATCACGCCCCCGATCTTCTCCCTTTTCACAAGTTTCTTAAGCGCTTCGAGGTGTGCTGCATCACGGTTGGAATAGGCCTGTACCATGATCATCTGGGCGATCATCTCTTCAAGGTCCATCTGCGCCATAATGGAATCGACCCAACTGGTGTTAACGGAATAGAAAGGGGGAGGAATATCAGCAGCAGAAGCAATCTTACTCTGGGGCAAATAACCGGGGTTTACATGGGGTAGAAAAATAATCAATCCCAGGACGACCGGGACGATCCTGCTGTATAATCTCTTCATCTCTCGCTACTGGTATCACTATGGGTTTTCAGATACAAAGATATCATTGTAATGCAAAGTACAAAGCGGGTTTTCAACAATCAGGAACGACAATGATTGTTATCTTTATGCCCGGAAACATAAAAACTAAACCCCATGGAATGCAAGAAGGAACAAAACAGCAGAAACTGCAACTGTACGTACCCTTGCAGCAGGAAAGGCATTTGTTGCGATTGCGTCACTTATCACCGGCGGAGCGGACAGCTCCCCGCCTGTTACTTCCCCGATGATATTGAAGGAAGTTATGACAGGTCAGTGGATAACTTTATCAGGATATACCAGGAACGCGGTGTCTGCTGGAACTAGTAACCAAGTTTCTTTGCAACCGGACTGGGTACTGCGTCTCTATGGACCATGAAAAAGATGGTCTTGGCCCGCATGAAAGCCTCACTGCAATAAAAATATCCCTCGTAGATGTGGTTCCCCACTCCCCATGAGTTCTTGACCTTGTAAAACTTCTTTCCATCCTGGTCAATCGCTGTTCCTGTGATGTGCATCAGGTGATCATCCGTGGTCTTGTAATTGTCGAACCACTCCTGTCTCAGGTCCTGTGTGATCTCCATCTCATTCCTAGGGGAGGAAAAATCATAGAACAGGGCTTGCTGCTCCCGTTCTGAAAGCTCACTCCATCTTCCAAGCTCCAGTCCGGACAGGTCTTCGATCTTTTCAGACGGTACCAGGGAGAAGCCCTGGTTCCATGCAAACCCCTTTTCGCTGACATCAGCATCCCAGCAAACGGTATATCCGTTTTCCAATGCGTTGTCGAGCACCGACATCATCTCGTCGATATGCACATTGTCAATTTCGTTCCACCCCCAGTTGTCGGGAATCTCCAGGATAAAGGGTTCATAAAATGGATGATGCGTATAGGAACCTATGGTGACATAGTCCCCGGGATCAAGATCCAGGCTGCCGGCAAAACTTTCCGGGGTATAACCTGATCCGTTGAAAAAGAAATTGTCTGGGTATTCCCCGAGGTATGCATCAAGTATTCCTTCAAATCCCTTCATCCAGATTGCAGACAACTTGCGGTTTGGATTCTTGAGCACCTCGTCAATATATCCTGCCAGTACAGCGTCCATCTCACCATGGACGTGCCCAGCTTCACCAATAACAAGCCCTTTATAAACCTCCTCAGGCACCAGGCCGTACTCCTCCCAAACCAGGATCAGGTCATGAGCCAGGCCACCTCCTCCAAAATTGGTCTTACCGTGCATGCGCACATACTTTTCAGCTTTCTCCTTGTAACAATTCCTTACCAGGAACATTTCTGACAGGTCGTATTCTCCCTGGCCGGTCCTGATCAATTCTGCCTCCAGGAATGAGATGGCGGCAAAGCTCCAGCAGGTTCCTGACCTGTGCTGGTCTTTGACCGGTGTCACCTTGATATCGATCTGATCTTTGAATGTATAACCGGACTCCTGACCGGTAACCGTCATAGAAAAAGCAGCCATAGCAACAGCCGCCAGCAGATTGTAAAATTTACGATTCATTTGTTAAGGTTTAAAAATATAAATATAACTGTTAGCGCATGGACTGAAAAACTATTCTGCAACATCAAACCGACAGCCTGTTGATCATCTCGTGTACCTTCTCCGTATAGGTGCGGGAAACAGGAATACGGCTTTCCTCACTGTTATTTAAGTATATATAAAGGTTTGTGCCGGATAGCCGTACCATTTTGACATTCTCAAAATTGACCATGTAGGAGCGGTGGCACCTACGGATCATCGTCATCTCAAGCTCCTTCTCAAGCCGCTTCATTGTATTCCGAAGCATGATCTTTTTCACCCGTGTCTCATCCTGTACATGCAGGGTCACATAGTTATCCGTTGATTCGATATACAATACATCAGTCGACTGCAACGAGAATCGCAGCTTGTCCGTTTCGTCAAAGAATGTGATCATATGCTTGGTACTGTATTCATTTGACGTGGCACTGGACAGCTCCTCCAGCTTCCGTTTCTGGTCCTGCCATGAATAATAGAGCCACGACAGGCTGTATGGGATCGCCAGGACAAACAGCGTAACAAACAACAACTTGATATAGTGTTCAAACGGATTCACATCATGATCCAGGAACAGGATATCCATGAAGGTATAGGCAAAAGCCATCAGCACCAGTTCAGCAAAAATCCAAAACACATAGGCCAGGAAGCTGATCCGCGTCTTGGCCGCAATCCTAATGAATATCAGTCGGCTCAACACGATCACAAGGACGCCGGCGAGGATATACAGACTGGAATACAGGAAGAGTTCAGCTTTTCCGGCATTGAACCAGCTTTCTGCATTGAAAGGTGCGTATAAATTGATGAAGATCAGTGCAAATATCGCAGTAAAGGAGATCTGTCTGAGCACATTTTGCTTGTCGACAATATAAGCCGGTATTTTTCTCAGTAGAAAATGCATGATCGGGCACAAATGTAACCAAAACTCATAATACTTTCAGCTCCGTTCTCCTGTTCAATGCACGTCCCTCCTCGGTCTCATTGGTTGACAGTGGTTTGGTATCTCCATAACCCTTTGAAGTCAGCCTCTCCGGATCAATTCCCTCCGTTGCGAGGTATTTCACTACCTCTTCTGCCCGTTTTTGAGACAGCTCCATGTTGTAGATCGAGCTCCCGGTCTGATCCGTATGACCCGATATCTCGATCTTCATCCCAGGATTCAATTCCAGCAGTTCCGTGATCTTGTTCAGTTCGATCCTGGACTCCTCCTTCAGTGTATAGGAATCGAAATCAAAGAAGATATTGTTCAGCACAATGCTTTTGCCTTTCCTGATGGGTTCGAGAGGTATGTCTTTCCTGAATGGTTCAAGCCTGGAGTAGCGCCTGGCAATTTCAAAATGATCGGAGTAGAAGAGGTAGCCCGGATGCGAGACATTAAAGGCATAAGAGGATCCGGTGGGCAATGAAACAAAATAATTCCCTTCTTCAGGGTTTGAGGCCGATTCCATGACCAATTCTCCACTGCTGAGATCAATCAGCTGGAACATCGCCTCGATCCCTTTTATATTGGCCGCATCATATACGCGTCCCGTGATATATGAAACGGGTGTGGGCCTGGATCTTTCGGGCATTTCAAATGTGTATATGTCTGTATCGGTCCCCTCCCGCCTGTTGGTCGAATAGTAGGCTCTGTTGCCCTGTGCATTCACCACGAAACCAACCTCTTCGTTGTGCGTGTTGATCGGGTATCCAAGGTTTTCGGGGGTCGACCATGTGCCATCGTCCTTCAATCGTGACAGGAAAATATCACCCATTCCCATTCCCGGCCAGTGATCGGAAGAGAAATAGAGGGACCGCTGGTCAGGGTGGATGAATGGTGATTGCTCCATGCCAGGCGTATTGATGCTGTCTCCAAGGTTGACAGGGCGGGTCCAGCCCCCATCGTGCCTGACAGACATCCAGATATCATATCCTCCTTTTCCGCCGGGTCTATTGCTTGTGAAATAGAGAATGCGCCCGTCTGCCGAAATGGCCGGGTGCTTTTCACTCGCCCTGGTATTGATCACATCCCCCAGGTTTTCAGGCTTGCTCCATCTCCCTTCATTGTCTATGCTTGAAAAATAAAGATCACACATCCTGCCATGACCATCCGGCCGGTTACAGGAGGTGAAATAGATGTACCTGCCGTCCGCTGTGACCGATTGCGCGCCCTCATTGGTGTTCGTATTGACAGGAGCACCCAGGTAGTGCCGGTTGGTCCAGTTTCCATCCTGCTTCTCCGCGAAATAAAAATCTTCCTGCTCTGTGAGTCTCCCTGTGGGAAGTTCTGGGTTGGGCGGACCAAGCACGGTAAAGAAAAGTGTCTGTTCATCCACACTCAAAGAGGGCCAGTATTCAAATTGTTCGGTATTCACCGAGTCCCCCAGGGACTTCGGCTCAAATGGTACAGGATTGGCCACGGCATTGACGGCAAAAGTGAGGTTCTTCTCCAACGTCATGGCCTTGCTCTGCAACCTTGTATCCCTGACCCCCAATTCTTTCCATGTCCTGAAATACTCATCTGCGTCTGTATATTTACCGATTTTATAAAGTAGCTCTGCCAATTTAAGATATCCATTTGGAAATTCGTCCGGATGTGCCAGCACCCCTTCAGCATAATGACTCGCTGCTTTTGCCGGCTGCTGCTGATCGAGGTAGATCTGCGCCAGCATGAACCACGCCTCAGAAAATTCAGGATCTTTTTTGATTGCCTTGAGCAGTGATTCCTCGGCCGCTTCATCCTGTTTATGAAGAAAATGGGACTTTCCCTCTTCAAAATGACGGATGGCTCTTTTGGAATCGCTGGTGTAATCCTGCGAGACCCCGGGCATAGCCACGAGCAGCAGGAGCAGGTATACAGTTAACCTCATAATATCTGTTTTGGAGATCAAAAGTTACGAATATTTAAATGAAATATGACCTGCATCATCGGCTGACAGGCAACAAGGCTAAGGTATATGCATATACTTGTGTGCCTGCAACGATATACCCCACTCCGGGTGTTCCTTGGCAAACTCGATGCAAACAGGCAATATTTTTTCCCGTACACTCCATTCCGGCTGCAGGTATAACTTACAGGAATCGCTAACCCGACCGGCATGTTCTACCGCCCATTCCAGGTCAGACTCCTTCGCTATGATCACTTTTAACTCGTGGGCCCTTTTGTGGATGTCTCCCACCGGGGGCATGTTCTGCTTCGGGGAGAGACAGATCCAGTCCCAGTTACCTGTTAGCTCATAAGCGCCACTTGTCTCCAGGAATGTTTCAATGCCTTTCCTTTTCATGGCAGAGGTAAGCGGCTCCATATTTACCATCAGGGGTTCACCCCCGGTAACGACAACTGCGGCTGCAGGGTAACCGGATGCCCTTTCAACAATTTCTTCGATCTCCACCGGTGGGTGCAGTTCAGGGTTCCATGAATATTTCGTGTCACACCAGCTGCATCCCACATCACATCCGCCAATGCGTATGAAATAGGCTGCTTTCCCGGTGTGATATCCTTCCCCCTGCAGGGTATAGAAATCCTCCACCAACGGTACCTTCATTCCCTGCGCAAACGGATCACTGTGTTTCGTTTCCTCTCGCTTCATTCACTTTCCTTCTTGTTGTGTCCGGACTATCATCCGGATCGCTTCCATGATTTTATCTTAAAACTGCAAAGATATCAATTCACGATATAAATTGACTGCCTGTAGAGGCTTTTCTCCGAGGTGACAACGATCCTCTCCTGGTCATCATAACACACCCCTTCAGTCTGCAGTCCTGCCTTCCAGGGATACCTGCGTGCCTTTCCCCCGCACTGGATCATTGCAGGATCGTCTGTAAATCCATAACGGATCACTACCGGGATGAAATTCCTGTATCCCACGAGCACAACTTCTTTTCGGAGGGGATCAATGTCGGCCCCGGTGATCAGCGCCCTGACCTGGTAATCTGCACGTGCTCTTACCTTATAATGTCCTGGTGCTTTCGGCAACACGTATACACGGGTAGACTGGTTCACCCAGTCCTTGGCAAATAGGTAGAGCGAATCTCCGTATGCAAACATTGCTTCGCAATCATGTGAATACAAGCCATTCGTTTTATACGTCACCGGTTCATCATAGGAAAAGGTGATCTTCCTGACATCCTGAACACCCGCACCAACCACCGGTTCAACCTGCACACAGTATATTACCAGTGTGTCCCGGGTTCCATAATTATTTCCCACATCCGCAATATAATAGAACCGGCTGTCCGTGGCAATGGCCTCCCAATCAACATTGGTGGCTCCCGGAATCCGGATACTATTGATCCATGTCCCTCCTGAAGTGACAAAATAGAGGACCGGATCCCCGCCGGAATCATTAAATGAAACAAGTAAAGAATCTGCTTTTTCAATTCCACTTGTTTCAAGAAGGGTGTCTGTCAATATCCCCTGACTGTGGAAGGTTCCGGCAACCGGATAATCACATGATGACCGAAAAAAAGTGTAAGAACAGGAGCTCAGCAGAAGTAGCACCGGCAAGAGGAGGTGGATCCATGTCCCTGACCCTGGCTTCATTACTGACTAATTTTCCCCCGTGATCCCAAGGGTCTGCTCAAACCTGGATTTGAAACCGGTATTCTCATAAATACCTGTAAACAATTCAGCACCCGGACCATAGGCATATACAGGCAGCATGACCCCGGTGTGTCCGCCGGTGGTAAATACAGTCTCTACCGACTGTGCCTCCATGTTGCCATTAAGGACGATGACCCCGCCGGTCTCATGGTCACCTGTGATCACTACAAGTGTCTCTCCATCCGCTTCCGCAAAATCAAGTGCAACCTTCACAGCAGCATCAAAATCCAGCGTCTCTGAGATCATGTATTCCTTGTTGTTGGCATGTCCGCCCCAGTCGATCTGGGACCCCTCGATCATTACGAAGAATCCGTCTTCATCCTGACTCAGCAATTCAAGTGCTTTCTCTGTGGCAAACTGAAGCATGTCGTCCCGGCCCTCCGCAGTAGGTGGATTGTGAACCGGTGCAGTCAGTGCAGCCAGTTTCCCATCCTTGTGATCAACAAACGCCTGGATGTCAGTGGCTACGTTATAGCCGTTCTCTTTAAGCTCAGCAGTAAGGTCTCTTCCGTCAGCCCTTTTTGTGAAATGATCCAGTCCGCCCCCAATGAAAAGGTCGATATCTGTTTTCAGGAAATCTGCTGCGATGGCTTCATAGTCGTTCCTGCTTTGCTCATTTGCAATGAATGAGGCCGGCGTTGCATGGGTGATGGCCGAGGTGGAGACCAGCCCCGTGGCCATCCCTCTCTCCTCTGCTACCTTCAGGATAGAGACAAGGTCGTTATTTGAAGTGTCAACGCCGATAGCTCCATTTTTTGTTTTTGTACCGCATGCCATGGCCGTGCCGCTGGCAGCGCTGTCGGTAATATATCTGTTTGCCGAACTGGTTTTCTGAAGGCCAACGTGTGTCGCCCGCTCAATGTTCAGGGGGCCACCATTCACTAACTGGGCGGCAACCACCTGGTTGAGCCCCATGCCATCGCCGATCAGGAAGATAATATTCCTGGCATGCGGTTCCTCTGTTCCTTTATTACTGCACGAACTGGTAAATATCACGATTCCTGCCATAAGCAGGTAAACAACTGATCTAATCACTATCTTTTTCATCTGTTTTTTGATTTACATGATTTGTTACAAAAGTGTATGCTAACCTGAGAATCCCAAGCAATAAATATAATAGAACGGAGATCACTGCAATGGCCAGTGCAACCTGCAAACCAGTCTGACCCTCTCCTGCAAGTCCAGCAATGAAAAGGATCACAGCGACTGTCAGGCATCCTGCGAATACCATCAGCTCCATCTGAATACGCTTGTATTTTTTAACCTGCACCATCATCTTCATCACTTCAGTACCCTGTTATGTGCAAATGCATCGTTTCTGATGATCACATCTGCTTTATGTGCCCAAAAGTAATGATTTTTGTACTTTCGAAAGAAATTAATCACAACCATATGAAACCTATTCAAACAGCGATCGCTTCATACGGAATGTCAGGGATCGTATTCCATGGCCCGTTACTTGAGAATCACACCGGTTTTGAAATTCGGAAAATACTGGAACGACACCGGGAAAATTCTGCCGGGAAACACCCGGGAGCAAGCCTGGTAAGGGAGTTCGACAATCTTCTTAAGGACAGCGAGATTGAACTGATCATCATTAACACGCCGGATTACCTTCACCATGAGATGTCGGTTCAGGCACTTAAGGCCGGGAAACACATCGTAGTTGAAAAGCCATTTACACTGCGGACAAAGGAAGCTGAAGAGATCATCAGCCTGGCAAAGGAGAAGGATCTGATGGTTTCGGTCTTCCAGAACAGGAGATGGGACGGCGACTTCATGACCGTTAAAAAAGTGATCAGCGAAGGGAGTCTGGGCAGACTGGTATCATTTGAATCCCATTTCGACAGGTTCAGGAATTATATCCAGGATTCATGGAAAGAGGAGGTCAGCCTGGGTGCCGGCACCCTCTATAACCTCGGATCACACATGATCGACCAGGCGCTGCATCTGTTCGGCATGCCCGACTACCTGTATGCCGATGTACGGGCACAGCGAAAAGGCAGCAAGGTGGATGATACATTTGACATCCATTTGCATTACAAAGATGTGAAGTGCCTCGTAAGGGGCAGCTACCTGGTGAAGGAACAGGGGCCGAGGTACATCCTGCACGGAACACACGGGAGCTTCCTGAAATCAGGCCTGGATCCCCAGGAACAGGCATTGAAAGAGGGACACAAACCAGTTGGTGATGACTGGGGAGCGGACGATCCGGCAATCTATGGTATTCTGAATACGGAACAGGACAATGCTGATTCAAGAAAAACCATCCCTACCCTGCATGGAAATTACCAGGCCTACTATGACAATATCTATGAGCATCTGCGGAATGGTGCGGAGCTCAGCGTGAAGCCCGGAGAAGCAGCCGATGTGATCCGGATCATTGAAGCAGCATACGAAAGCGCTGATAAGGGGATTACGATCCGGCTGAAATAAGGGCAATCCAGTCTCCCTCACCGGGTGTCTCGATTTCCAGGATCCCGTTTCCCGGAAGGGAGATCTCCTCCTGCCAGGCAGATTCCATCACATTGAGCCAACGGATCCGGAACTCCTTCACTTTGTCCCCTGTGTCAAGGGATGCCCTCCCTGCCCGTGTGAAATAAACAATGTACTTGTCCCCGGGCAGTACACGGCAGTATTGCTGATCTTCTGTCCTTTTGACAAATACACCATTGTCGGCCTTCCCTTCGAAAAAGCCCTCCTCATCGGTGAGCATCCGCATGGACCGGATTACCGACTGTGCGGTCTCGTTGAGTCCCTGTCCGGAGGTCGGCCGATGAAACCTGGCACTTGCGCATCCCATCAGGACATTCTGAACAAAATTCTCGATCCCGTTCCGTGTGGTCTTGTGCCGACCACCATCATTGCCGTAGATCTTTACATTGTTCACAGGTCTTATTGCACGTTGCCTGATCTTCTCCATGACCCGCAGTCCGTTGTCCCAGTGTACATCACCGGTCTGATGATTGTTTTGTGATATATCCACGAAATTATAGATCTGCGGGTTCATAAAGGTCTCTGCGTGAAACGGATGGTCCAGCTCCCAGGGATCCCACATTTCAGTGGTATTCACGAATACATTGGCACTTCTCCCTTTTTCACGTATATAGTCAGCCCAGAATTTTCCCCAGTCAGAGGTGACAGAAGTTTCATTGTCCATGCAGTACAAAACATTTTCGTGTTGCAGGCTGATGGACAACAATTGATCTACAAACAGTTGCTGTGCCCGCAATACAGGTGCCAGGGCCATCTGCGAGGGAACACTCCTGAAAAAGTTATTTTCGGTGAAGATCGGATGGGTGGGAACCTTCGACGAAAGCTTCGACCGTTTCTGATCGTAATTTACATTGTTTACCGGGTTGAACGGATTCACCTCCCAGTTGTCACGGTAAAAATCAAACGTGGCCCAGATCTCCACCTGTACAATAATGCCACGCTCCTCCGCAGCTGCCAGGAAATCGGCAAACCGCTTCCAGTACACAGGGTTTGGGTCATGCAAGTCATACAGGCCATCGTCATTTATGCTGAATGGCCATTCGTTCCCTTCATCCCGACTTGACATTGTACAGCGGACATAATTTCCTCCGGCCGACTTCAACAGGTCAAGATGAGCTGCTACATCGGGAACCTGGAACAGGTTGTCTTCCACGGAACCACCAAGGAGCATGGTCCTTTCTCCCCTGTAATTCCAGTACCCTGATCCGGGATCAGGATGGATCTCCATGATCTCCGTTGAGCTGTCAGCATTCTCCGCCGTGCTGCCACAACTTGAAAAGAGAAATGGCATTACTGCCAAACCAATAAGCAAAGTTTTACGTTTCATTTTTATTGCTTTGATGAAAAATACGAACGTAAGACGAAGCGAAGGATTTAATAAAGGGGCGGAATAATTCCCGCCCCCGGTTAATTCATGATAGCTATTCGTTATCCAGCTCCTTGATTTTTATGCTCCTGTAGGAGACGCGATCGCCATGATCCTGCAGAAGGAGATGTCCGGATTCGGCTTCACCGAAGTCTTCCCATTTCTTGTATTTGCTCTCCTCGACAAGTTTCCGGAATTGATCGCTTCCGCGTTCATATTCGAGCACCTTGATCCCGTTCAGGTAGTGTTCAACATGACTTCCGTCGGATACGATCCTTGCAGAATTCCAAACGCCGATACCGTAAAAACGCTTGTTCTCGGCTTTGATCAGGTCATAGAGCGATGCAAGTGTACGGCTTCCTTCATGGTTGCCCAGTTTCGCATCGGGATGATTCTTGTCATCCAGGATCTGGTATTCCAGGCCGATGGCTGACATGTTATTGTTCTCCTCCTTCTCGGTTACGAAATACTTGATCCCGCTGTTGGCGCCTTCTGTGATCTTGAACTCTAGCTGAAAATCAAAATCTGAATATTCCTCTTCAGTGACAATGTCACCCCCATTCTGGGATTCAGCCCCATCTGAAGCCAGCACTGTAATTGCACCATCTTCGATGACCCATCCCTGCTCCGGGAAGGTCTCCCTGTATGCATTTCTCCAACCATCCGATGAATTTCCGTCAAAGAGGAGTTTAAATCCGGCTGCCTCCTCTTCCGGGGAAAGCTTGTTTACCAGTCTGCTGAAAACAGGAGCCATCGATTCAGTTTCGTATTGTTCCACGTTCTCGGTGATGATCCGGATGTTTCTCCACATCACTTCGATTCCCTCTTTCTCTGGATCGGAGCCAACTGAATGCACCTGGAGAGCTATGAATCCTTCCGCTGTCATCTCATCGTATAGATTGGAGACATCCACGCCATTCAGATAGGTTTTGATATGTGAACCGACGCACTCAACCCTGAACTTATTCCATTCATTCTGCTTCAAAGCCCCAACAGCATCAGGATTCAGGTCCAGCGGGTACAACCATCCGCGGCGCGCTTCATCATAGATACCTCCAGACCATGCACGATCGGATGGATCGATCTCGACCTGGTATCCGTGCACCCTTCCATCCCTGTAATCAGATTTGCTTTCGCTCCTGATCTGTACACCTGAATTCAGGCTTGGATCCACTTTTACTTCATATTCAAGAATGAAATCCCCGTAATTCTCTTCTGTGCAAAGGAAACTGTTCGGCGTATTTAAAACGGTACGCCCTATGATAACACCATCTTCCACTTCATAAAGGGCCTCCCCGTTTCTCTGCACCCAGCCATCCAGGTTTTTCCCGTTGAACAACTCAACCCAGGGCCCCTTTGTCTGGTTATTACAGGATACCAGTAATGCAAGTAAAAGTATTCCGGCAACAAATCTCAATTTTTTCATTTCTAATTTGATTTTGGTTAGATGTTTATGGTTAGAACGCATAAAGATATAGATTCTTCACTTTTTATTGTAGCTGCAGGTGGATTAATTGATCTTAAATTCTGCAACGAACCGAAAAGATCAATTAAAACGGTTTTGAGCCATATACAAAGCAAATACGAATCCACCCTCCTCACCGATCAGGATCAATCCCGGGTATTTCTGCATCACCCGGCTGCTGTTATTTGCCTTCATCACGACATAGACCGGCCGGTCGCGATCATATTCATTCATCCATACTTCCTTATCTGAAGCGATCTCACCGGGCATTCGCTCTGCGTAAAAATAGGGTGCAAAGCTCTTGTATCCCAGGGACACAACACGTTCCCCTGCTGAGGCGTGCTCCTTCATGAATGCGATCGCCGGACCCTGGATCATTTGCTCGACCTTGGGAACAAACAGGAGGATGGAGACATAAGTAAATAATAAGGTTACCAGGTGAAGCATTACAAGCCCCTTGGCATCTCGTTTGATGATCCTCGGAATGGCAAGTACCGCACCTGCCATCAGGATAACTGCGGGGAGAAAATCGATGATGCTCCATCCTGTTCCGGTACGGAAAACTCCTTCAACATAGGGATCCATCAGGTTTGGATAGCTTACGATAAACCGCTCCGGATCTAACATGACAAATGGGATGATAAAAAGTATGACTGCATATATAGCGATGATCAGGATGAGCAGCGCAATCTGCCATTTCCGTATCTCAACCTTCCTTTTGGTCCAATTATAAAGTACCCACGCAGCAAGAAAGGTGACAGGATAATAGGTCAGTGAACTGTAATGGACCAGTTTGGTCTGTACAATAGAAAAAAGAACCAGCACCAGGAAAAGGACAACGTACATCCAGGTTCTGAATGCCTGGGGAAGTCCTTCCTCTTTCTTCTTGGTGATACCTCCAAGCATGATCACGGAGGCCGGGAAGACGCCGAAAAGCAACATCACGAAATGAAAACCGGGGAAACCGGAATGCCCTGCAAAATCCTCAGAAAAAAGGCCGGCCTGGTAAATAATAAACTCCCTGATCACATCATAATTCCCACGCAATATGGCAACGAGGAACCACGAGCCTCCCGAAAGCAACAAAATGGTGATGAAAGCCAGCACATGGCCCCACGTAACATTCAGCCTGCCTCTCTTATATCCAAGGTAGACCAGGAAACTGATACCGAAGAGAAGGACTGCAACCGGACCTTTGGTGAGGACCGCAAGTCCCAGGAACAACGGGGACAGGCAGATATAGAGGTAGCGCTTGCCGGGGCGTGACTCCTCGAGGTAAAGGATGAAAAAACCGATGCAAAGGAAGATAAACAGGTTGAACCAGGGATCGATGATACCGGTCTGAAAATAGAAAAACGGCAGGATCGCTGTGCCGAATGAGGCGGCCCAGAGCATTCCGAACTGATGATGATGTACCTTGCGTCCAAACAGGTAGACAGTCAGCAGGGTCACTATTCCGCAAACTGCATTCGGGAACCTTGCCGCGAACTCGTTGATGCCAAAGGCTTTCATTGAAAGTGCCTGCAACCAGATGAACAATGGCGGTTTCTCCCGGAAAGGCTCATAATTGATCGTAACGGTCATGGCATCACCACTGATCAGCATCTCCCTCGCAGATTCTGCAAAGATGATCTCGTCCCAGTCAAAAAGATGAACTCCACCTGAAAAGGGAACCAGGAAGATCAGTCCGTAAAAGACGATCATTCCGACAAACATGATGGGGGTGATCCTGGATTTCATCATCTGGTGATATTGATTACTGAACATTCCATCCAATCACTCCTGTATCCACCGATCCAACGCCAGGAAAGCCATCCTGCCAGGAGTCCGAGGAAGGAGCCTGCTACAATGTCCATGAGAAAATGTTGTGAAAGATAGATCCTGCTGTACCCTACACCCAGTGCCAGGACAAACAAACCGGCCTGGGCTATTTTCGATTTTGTGAGCAGGGCCAGGGAGAAAAAGACGGCAAATGCAGTAGCGGTGTGCCCGGATGGAAAACTCATCCAGTGATAGACCTCCACGCCGGGAACGAGGTACAATTCGTCCTCGCGACCCAGGGTTTCAAAATAGGTGAGCGGACAAGGAATATCACTGAATATGATACGTTTAAGTAGCTGTACAGATATCCCACCCAATCCAAAGGCCGCCAGGGCGGTAAAAAAATACCTGAATGAGACCATCAGCAGCAGAAATACGAGGACCACCTGCAGTAGTCCGTCACCTAACCAGGTCCAGTAACGCATCAGAACATCCAGGAACCCACTGTGATATGCATTTGTAAAGAGGTGGAGGTCATCTCTGGAATAGAGCAGGACCATTGCGAATAAAACGGGAAAAATGAGCACATAGACTGCCAGGAAAACCCCGCCAGGTGCATTCAGTACGCTATGTGGTTTCTCGGGGCGAGTCATTTGTTCGTCGGTCTAAAGATAATTATTTTTTATAACCGCGGTCTTTTTAATGAGGTACACCACGGAGCCATTATGACATGATCTCCCCTGTTTCATAATTGACAGAACCAACCTTCTTCTCCCCGTGAATCAGGGAAGATGGCGTACTGATCCTGCGCATTACGTTTTATTGAATATACCTGATTCACTGTGATATAATGCTGAACGAGTAGAATCGTAGCTATATTTCTTATTTTCCGGAAATGAATACAAATCCTGGTACCGAATGAAATATGACTGATCAGCCTAAAGAATATGGTTCACACAATTTGGCCTTTACAGCCTTTTTTCTACTTTTGGCACTGCCAAACCAATACATCGAAAATGAAAATCGAAGACCTCAAGAAAACCTTCAATGAACTCTACGGAGAAAGCGATAATGATATAAGTGGTTATTTTGCCCCTGGACGCGTTAACCTGATTGGTGAACACACTGATTACAATGGCGGCTATGTCTTTCCATGCGCGCTCTCATTTGGCACCTATCTCCTGGTAAGGAAAAATGGCGGCAGGAAAATAAAATTTGCCACAATGAATTTTGACCACCGTGGTGAGGTCTCACTGGATGAGCCATTTGAAAAAGAGGGGAAATCCTGGATCAATTACCCGCTGGGTGTGGTCAGCGAACTGCGCAACAGGGCACTTGAGGTGGAGGGAATAGACATGCTCTATTCGGGTGACATCCCCAATGGTGCAGGACTATCCTCTTCTGCCTCCATCGAAATGGTGACTGGAACTGCGTTAAATGACCTCTTCGGATTTCAGATCGAAAAGATGGAGCTCGTAAAGATTGGTCAGAATGCAGAAAACAATTTCGTAGGTGTCAATTGCGGCATCATGGATCAGTTTGCCAGTGGAATGGGGGCAAAGGATCACGCCCTGTTCCTGAACTGTGAAACGCTCGATTATGAAAAAGTCCCGCTTGTACTGAATGGCATTCGCATTGTAATCACCAATACCAACAAGCGTCGCGGACTTGCTGATTCGAAATACAATGAACGAAGGTCGGAATGTGAAAAAGCTGTGGAGGAGATCAGCAAGGTAAGGCCCATTCCGAACCTGAGCAGACTCTCACTCGACGAGTTCAAGGAATTGAAGGAAAACATTACAGAAGAGGTGGTCAGGAGAAGGGCCCACCATGTGATTTCAGAGAATGACCGGACACTTCGGGCCATTGATGCACTGAACAAGGGTGACATTGAGGAGTTCGGCGAACTGATGAACCAGTCACACAATTCCCTCCGGGATGACTACGAGGTTACCGGGAAAGAGCTGGATGTCCTGGTCGATGAAGCACAGAAGATCAGGGGTACTATTGGCAGCAGGATGACAGGCGCAGGATTCGGCGGTTGTACAGTCAGCCTGGTCAAAGAGGAGTCCATCGAAGAATTTATCCGCGTCGTAGGTGACAACTACGAAAAACAGACAGGCGTCACCCCCGATTTCTACATCGCAGAGGTTGGAGACGGAGCGAAAAGGATAGAGGTTTAGTTCAGTCGGCAGTGGGCAGTGGGCAGTGGGCAGTGGGCATATCACACTACCCAACATCCACCCCCTTGCTCATCTTATGTCAAACCCTTATCTTTACTATCAAATCAATACCCAATCACCATGAAATTCCGTTTCCTTCTCCCCGTCGCGCTCCTTCTTATTATCACTGCCTGTTCATCAGACAATAAAACACCTTACCTCGATACCTCCCTTTCCATCGAAAAACGGGTGGATGACCTTGTGGACCGGATGACCCTCGAAGAAAAAGTCAGCCAGATGGCATACACTGCTGAAGCCGTGGACCGACTAGGCATCCCGGAATACAACTGGTGGAACGAATGCCTCCATGGCGTCGCCAGGGCCGGCCGTGCCACGGTCTTCCCACAGGCGATCGGACTTGCAGCTACATGGGACCGTGAGATGATCTTCGAGATGGCCGATGTAACCTCCACCGAAGCACGGGCCAAATACAACGATTTCCAGTCAAAAGACAAACGCGGAATTTACCAGGGCCTCACATTCTGGTCCCCCAACATCAATATCTTTCGCGATCCACGATGGGGTCGCGGCATGGAGACCTATGGCGAGGATCCATACCTTACGGGGGAGATCGGAACCCAGTTCATCAAAGGACTGCAGGGCGATGATCCCGACTACTTCAAGGTGATCGCCACCTCGAAACACTACGCTGTGCATAGCGGACCGGAACCCCTACGCCATGAATTCAATGCCATTGTAAGCGACCGTGACTTCAGGGACACCTATTTCCCTGCATTCAAAAAAACCATCGTGGACGGCGGTGCCTATTCCGTGATGTGTGCCTATAACGCATACATGGGTGATCCCTGCTGCGGAAGCAACCCACTGCTTGAACACCTGCTCAGGAATGAACTGGGTTTCCGGGGATACGTGGTTTCTGACTGCTGGGCGATCAAAGACTTTTTCGACGGCCATGATATCGTGGAGACTGCTGCCGAAGCTTCAGCGATCGCAGTGATGGCAGGTACAGACCTGAACTGTGGATTTTCATATGACAGCCTGGTATCGGCAGTTCAAAAAGGACTGATCTCGGAGATCGATCTGGACAAGGCTGTAAAACGACTCATGACTGCCAGGATGAAGCTTGGGATGTTTGATCCGGATGACATGGTGCCGTGGTCCGACCTGGACGTAAGTATTGTTGCAAGTGCTAAACACAACCGCGTTGCACTGGAGACTGCAAGACGTTCCATGGTGTTGCTTAAAAACGATAAAAATACGCTCCCACTCTCTAAGCAGATCGAAAAGATTGCGGTCATCGGCCCCAATTCAGCAGATGTTGAGGTGATGTGCGGAAACTATAACGGTACACCTGTCGAACCCGTAACACCGCTACAAGGGATCATTAACGAAGTCGGAGGAAATGCCAGAATCAAGTATGCCCGTGGCTGTGCACATGCCAAAGGTCTTCCCTTCCTTGAGGTGATCCCATCGAACAACCTGTATACCAACAAGGACCAGGAAACCAAAGGGCTTAGTTTCGCCTATTATGACAACAGGAATGCTGAAGGGGAACCGGTGCATACCGGCATCAATGAAAATATTGACTTTTACTGGTGGGCCAAGACCCCGCATAATGCGCTGGAAGATGATAATTTCTCCGTCAAATGGTCAGGTGTGCTGGTCCCGGAACAATCCGGCACCTATGCACTGGGATGCGAAGCAAAGTATTTCAGGATGTCAATCGACGGTAAGGAGATTGTTTCCAACAACAACATCCACCATCCCAACAAAGTATATCGCAATGTCAGACTTGAAGCTGGCAAACCTTACGAGATCGAAGTCACAATGTGGGACGACCAGGGGGATGCCCTCTGTCACCTGATGTGGGCTCCGCCGGAAGGCGACCTTGCTGCAGAAGCATTGGAAATTGCACGTTGGTCCGACCAGGTGATCATGTTTATGGGACTCTCCCCCCGACTGGAAGGAGAAGAGATGAAAGTGGATGTGAAGGGATTCAATGGAGGTGACCGTACCTCTCTGGTACTACCTGCTGTTCAGCAAGAGCTGATCAGGAAAATTGTGGCCACGGGCAAGCCTGTCGTCCTGGTGCTCCTGAACGGATCAGCATTGGCCATCAACTGGGCAGATCAGCACGTTCCTGCCATCCTGGAGGCATGGTATCCCGGTGAAACAGCAGGAACAGCCATCGCGGATGTCCTTTTTGGTGATTACAATCCCGCAGGGCGATTGCCGGTGACATTCTATAAATCGGTTAACGACCTGCCGTCGTTTGATGACTACAATATGCAGGGGAAGACCTACAGGTATTTTAGTGGTGAGGTGCTCTATCCGTTCGGCCATGGCCTCTCCTACTCCACCTTCCTGTACGACAACCTCAAGCTCAATAAATCCTCGATCTCCGGGGGTGAGACTGTAAAAGTATCAGTGGAGGTGACCAATAACAGTGATACAGACGGCGAAGAGGTCGTCCAGTTCTATATCCACGAAACAGGTACTGCCGACCCAAGGCCGTTGCTTGACCTCAGGGGTTTTAAAAGGGTATCGATCAAGGCAGGTGAAACAAAAACTGTATCGGTGGAACTTGGTGAAGCTGAACTGGCCTACTATAATCTTAAAGAGGAAGCTTATACACTGGATCCGGGCACCATTGACATATTCGCAGGACCGTCGTCAGACCGGGAACTGCTTCTGAAAACAACGCTGAAGGTGAAGTAGGCAGCGGTGTGTAGGTTATGTGGTATGCGGTGTGCGGTGTTCGTAGTTCGTAGTTCGTTGCTCACGACTGCCAACTGTCAACTGCCGACTGGAACCCTACCTTCCTATCTTCACGATCTTTACGGGATCCGGAACATCAAATCCGTCAAGCGACAGCACATACGATCCGTCATCCAGACCGGAGAGATCGAGGATATAGGGATTTGATGAGACTATCTCCTCCATCAATATTTTACCATCGAGGGTGTAAATAGATAACTTTTCATTTCCGTTATGGTTCCTGAATTTCAGGATCATCTGGCCTGCAAAAGGATTGGGTCCGTACATGAAATCCTTCCCCTCTGGCAATTGCAGCTCCACATTGCTCCTGGCCAGCAGGTGCTTCTCCGGGTCAAACTGTATGTCAAAGACTGTTGATCTGACAGGAATCTTGAAGATCTGCTCATTCTCCTCCTGGAAAAGACGGTAATCCTGCACCCCGTCCGCAGTGACCACCCGCAGGTCAAAATGCATGCGGTAAAGTGATGTTTCGGCAGAGGTTGTCTCCTGCAGACTTTGAACATACAGAGTATCATTTTCCTGGTAGCCCGCGAGGGTGAAATCGGGATACCCCTTCCCGAAGTACCACTGGTCAAAGAAACAGCTGAAATCCATTCCACTCAACTCATTCAGCACCCCCATAAAATCCATCCCGGTAGCCAGGCTGTCGCCGTATCGTTCAGAATACTCCCTGAGTATACCGAAAAACAGGCTGTCATTGTCCAGCTCGTACCTGATCATATGCAGCAGGGTGGCTCCCTTTTTATAGGTCAGCCCATAATCGAAAACCCGGTAAACATCATCAGCCTGCTCCTCCGGCACATATACAGATCCGGTCTCCTCCATGGCAAGTGCCATGCTGTATTCCATCCAGTTATCAGCATTTTCCTGGCCATAAAGGTGCTGAAGTGCCAAATATTCAAAATAGGATGCAAATCCCTCATTGATCCAGATATCCTGCCAGGTCGCACAGGTAATGTTGTCCCCGAACCATTGGTGTGCAAGCTCATGGGCCACCAGGGTGAAATTGAAATTCGAAAGCGTCGTCATCGTCTGATGCTCCATACCTCCCCCCATTGGCGCAACCGCATGACCATATTTCTCCTCAGCAAAGGGATAATCCTCCACGAGATCAGAAAAAAGTGTGATCATATCGCCCGTATTATCGATCCGCGACTTCCACTCCTGGAAATAGGCTTCGTCGTCGTATATGAAATTCTGCACCAGTACAGAATCATTTCCTCCCGAAAGTGCTGCATTGAAAGAATAATCCCTGTAATCAGCCACGGCAAGGGAAATCAGGTAATAGGCGATGGGATACTTTGAACGCCACTTATATTTATGTTTTCCACTCCCAACATCCTCGATCTCCTCGAGCAATCCATTCGACCCGGCCATCAATTCCTGATCTACAGTAAGATCCACCCAGACCGAATCAGCCTTGTCGGTCAGCACCTGCTTCACCGGGAACCAGTCCCTGGCATTCAAAGGTTCAGACAATGTATAGGTGACCCACTGCTCATTGGTATTGTCAAATGCCGATGTGATACCGGCAAAGAAACCGCGTGACTGACCGGCATCGCCACTGTAATTGATCGTTACTTCAATATCCTCACCGGTCACCGCGTCCACCGGGATGTATACCGCATCTTCCCGGTGATCGAACCCCGGTTCACCGGTCCCGTCCACCTCCACAGCCGCAACCTCCAATGCGTCGATCAGCTGAAACACGATCGTATCCAAAGCATCTGTCACCTCCACATGAATCGATGTAAAACCGTCGATGAAAGTACTTTCGTTGGATACCTCCAGGCTGACATGGTAAAACTTTACGTCGTATTTCGACAACCACTGGTCGAAAAGCGGATTCTCATAGACCACGTCCACATGATGATCAAGCGGACAAGAATGGAATTGCTGACCACTCAATCCACCAAAAAAAAGGAATATACCAAGGATGCCAATTATCTTCTTCACAAGCTTTTACATTAAATCTTTCTCAACAACGAGCCCTTCACCTACCATTTAAAACGGTAAATGGTCACCTGTTGGTATTCTTCATCAGGATGTAAAACAGTCGAAGGAAAAGATTGTTGATTGGGTGCATCCGGAAAATGCTGGGTCTCCAGGCACACAGCCGAATGTTGTTTATAATGGATTCCCTCTTTCCCTGGAATATCTTCAATATAATTGGAGGTATAGAGCTGCACACCCGGTTCGGTGGTCAGCACATCCATCGCCCGTCCGGTCCCCTCGTGATATAGAGTGGCGATCCTCCGCAATTCCCCGTCATAGCCGTTTACCTCGTAATTGATGTCATATCCGGGCGCAGTCTCCCCGATATCCGCTCCAATGGGCTTTGCCGTCCTGAAATCAAAACAGCTCCCCTCCACATCCAGGATCTTTCCTGTCGGGATCGAATCTGCATTCAGCTCCGTCACCCGGTCACCATCGATCATCAGCTCATGGTCAAGGATATCTCCCCGGCAATTGTCCAGGTTGAAATAGGAATGATTGGTCAGGTTGAGCACCGTGGTCTTGTCCGTCGTGGCCCGGTATGAGATCACCAGCTCATTCATGTCATTCAACGTATAATCCACCTCCACCAGCAGGTTCCCGGGGTAGCCCTCCTCCATGTCCGGACTCTGGTACCCGAGTTTCAGGGATACCGTGTCAAGCGTTTTCTCCGTCGATGCCGTCCACAGTACCTTGTCAAACCCCTTGATTCCGCCATGCAGGTGATTGGGCCCATTGTTCTGTGCAAGCTTGTATTCCTTACCTTCCAGTGTAAACCGTCCCTTATTGATCCTGTTAGCAAATCTTCCAACGATTGCCCCAAAATAGGGATGCTCGCCCAGGTACCCTTCCAGGCTGTCAAATCCCAGCACCACATCGCCTGGCTCCCTGTTCCTGTCCGGAATCCGTATCGCCGTCACGATCCCCCCGTAATTCGTGATATCCACCTCCATCCCTGAGTCATTTTTCAGGCTGAACAAAAAAGCCTCCCTGCCGTCGGGAAGCATCCCAAATGATCGTTTTCCAATTTCCATGATTGTCAATTTGAACCGTAAAGTTAGCACGAACTTCAAAATAGCCAACATTTTTTCTGACACCGGTTTTTGGGCTTGCTCAACAGACCAGCACTCAAAGGTACCATGGCAGGAATACAGGTTCGTACAGGCTTGTCCTAATGAACCACATCCAGGGAATCATCCTAAGTTTGTATGCTGAATGGTATAGCGATCCTCCGGACGGTGACTTCCGCAGATCACATCGGTCCCAAAATCATATCGGCCTCCAAATCAATTATTGTTATATTTGATTATTGCAACCATCCGCCGTTATTCCGGTAACCCTGATGTTGCGGTACATTTATGAAAGGCCTTCAATCATTCAATAAAAAAATGAAATATATATACTTTATTTACTTGTCAATAATGCTTTTGCCGGCTTGCCAATCGAATAATGATTCCCAAAAAATAACCTCTTCAATAAGTATTCAATCAGTTGCTGATAGTTTAACCCTTTTTGGAGAAAATGTGGTTTCAACTTCGTTGTATGAAAGAGACATAGCAATTAATCCACAGGGCAATGAAATTATTTACACTTTGGGCGACTACAAGCAAAACAAAAGGTGCCTGGTAGTATTAAATAAGAAAAACGGGAGTTGGGAAAAATTAAGAATCATGCCCATATCCGGGAAATACCATGATATTGAACCATTTTACACGAATAATGGGAACAGATTATACTTTGCTTCAAACAGACCAATTTTTAATGATAGCACCAGGAATGACTATAATATTTGGTTTAGCAATAGAATTGGAGGAGAATGGTCCGAACCCGAAGCATTGGATTCAGTAATAAACACCAGGGGGGATGAGTTTTTCCCTTCATTAAGTGATAAAGGAAATTTGTTCTTTACTGCATCCAGGAACAATGGACCAGGTAGAGAAGATATTTTTATATCTGAATATGAAGAAGGAAGATTTAAAACTCCTGAACCATTACCGGTAGAGATAAATTCGGAATTATATGAATTCAACGCCTGCATAAGTCCAGGAGAAGATCTTATCATTTTTAGCTCATTTGGCAGGGAGGATGGCTTTGGAGGTGGTGATCTATATATAAGTCGTAAAGACCAGGAAGGAAACTGGAGTCAGGCAAAAAACATGGGGGAGTTAATCAATTCTGAAAAACTGGATTATTGCCCTTTTATAGATTGGGAAAACCGGAATTTCTATTTTACAAGTGAAAGAGGAGCACATGATATGAAAGAACTGGAAAGTATCAATTCAATAGTAGAAATTGCCAACAGTACATTGAATGGTTTTGGCAATATATATAAAATAGGACTTGATAAATTAGAAAAATCAGATTGAAACGATTCAAAATACACGGATAAAAGACATTGACCAATGGAGTTTATATTTCACCAAAAGGGCGATGTGAAGATCGCCGAACTTACGGACAAAACCATGTGCATCGAAAATGTGGAAGATGCAGTGGACCTGCTGGGAAATGCAGATTACCAGGGAGCCCGCAGGGTGATAGTGCAACAGCAGCAGCTACACCCCGATTTCTTTGTATTGCGCACTGGGATGGCCGGTGAGATCCTTCAAAAATTCTCCAATTACCGCATGCAACTCGCCATCGTAGGAGATTTTAAAAATGTGGAAAGTAAAAGTCTGCGTGATTTCATCCGTGAAAGCAATCGCCAGGGCCGGATCTTTTTTGTCAGCTCCATCGACAAAGCCCTGGATGCCCTCTCGGGTTGACAGCCACCAGCCTGGTCCAAAGCCCCAGTGCCCTGAGCCTGTCGAAGGGCAGCCATCAGCCTGGTCCGAAGCCCCAGTGCCCTGAGCCTGTCGAAGGGCA
>CAKZNC010000113.1 GCA_937129385.1 uncultured Bacteroidota bacterium | reverse complement strand
CGGCAGTCGGCAGTCAGCAATCTTCAAATCATTGGCGCCCTGAGCTTGTCGAAGGGCTGTCCTCAGCCTCCAATGATTTGTAAAGGTCTTCAACGATACTGTCCCGCTCAAAATTCTCCCACACGATGATCTCCCGGTCGGTCGACGGATCCGCCGTCCAACCCGTACTGTCATATACCGGTCCGCGTACCACCCGTGTTGACGCCCATCCCGGATTCTTCACGACCGCCACGGCACCCAGGTCATACAACGACCTGGAGGGCGGCTCCCCTTCCAGCTTGATGTGGTGGAAAAGGTTCACCGCATAATCCCCGAAATTATTGAATTCCCCGCCATGCCGACCGGTAATTGATCCTTCGATCTCCGGTCCCATCCCCGGCATCACCGAGTCGACCTCCATGATCGAAACCTTTACAGCAGCCGTACCTGTTGGTCTGCCATAGCTCACTGTCACAATTTCAAAATGTACCCCCGTATTCAACAGGTACTGCAGGGCGGAGACATCGTTATCCAGGTTGTACTCCCCCGGTTGCGGATAATTGGAACCCAGCCATACGATCCTGACATTGCCGGCAATCTCCGGGGCCTTCTCCAGCGCCAGTGCGATGTTGGTAAGTTTGCCGATCGGCAGCAACACCAATTCCTGGTCATTGTATTTCCGTGCTTCCGAGATGATGAAGTCCACCGCCTCCTCCCCGTCAAAACCTGGTTCATCCAGTTGACCCCTGGTCTCCGCGAACGAAGCGTTTGCTCCCTTTTTGACTTCAATAGCCTCCTGCTCATTGAACAGGGTCAGGATGCGCATCGCTTCCCTGAAATGCTCCTCCGCGGGTCCGCCATTCCATGTCGCATTCACCGTGATCCCACGAATGTCAAACACCTCCTGGTTTTGCACCAGGTATGCGATGGCGTGCTGGTCGTCCAGTTCATTGTTGGCATCTGTATCCAGGATCACCGGGATTCGGGGTGCGGCGGACTGGCCGGTACCATTCCGGTTACAACCTGAAAAAACGAGTATACTGCCCAACCCGACCAGGCAGGCAAATAAGAAGTTCCTTCTGCTTTTCATATTCCTGATATTTATACTGACAAGGCAGATTATCTGTCTGTCAGAATTTCATAACGAATCCAAGTCCGTAATCACCCGCACCAAACCTTATATCTATCGGTGCCGGTCGGTAGCTTTCCTGCAGGTTACTGTTGTATATACTCACCGCCTCGTTGGCCTTTTTGCCAGCAGAGATACTTAACGGGATACCAATGGCAACGCACACACCGCCTATGGCGAGCATGCCCCACTCCGGTTCTCCCCCGGCAATTGCAGTTCCCAGTGGCCATCCTACACAAAAACCGCCCACACCCCCAAATACTGAACCGAGCGTGTTGTTGGCCTTTGCCTTTTTAATCACCGGGTATGCCTCGGCGTCGGAGCGGAGAATGTTAACCAGGTCATTCATGGTAAGTATATTTCCCTGGTGGGTAAATTTATAGCTTATTCCGACCTTTTGAGAATCAATGGGTCCGATTTGACCGGACAACCATGTGGATGCAACGAATGCAATTAAAATAGTTACAAAAATCTTTTTCATTGTTGGGATAGGTTTTAGTAATTAGAAAATCGAAAAAAAAACTTTCGCCATTTAAAATGCTGATTCAACGATTGAAAATAAAGAAAAAATTGATTGGACCGAAAATAAATAAGGATTTAATGGAACTGCCCGCTATCGGCAACAGATCATCACATGAGCAGGAGATTCCAACGTTAAAGGACTGTTGCAGTACTACCTGATCTGCTCTACCGGCACCAGCTCTTGCTGATCAAATTCCCGCATGGCGTTGATCAGTCTGAACGACCTGTAATACTGCAGGTCCTCCAGCCTGATATCCCCCTCCACGATCCTGCCTGCCTTGATCAGCCTGTTTCGGGCGGTCCCTTCGAGCAGCGGGTAGAGGGGTGTGATCCATTTCTCGCCGTTGAAAAGGACGATATTCGTAAAGGAGGTATCCGTGATCCGGCCATTCTTCACGATCAGCACACCGTCGCATTTCCCGCGCTTCTCAAACAGCTGATCCAGCGAAAACCGGTCGGTATACTTCATGGAATATTCCAGGTGGTTGCCCTCCACCAGCTTCAGCGAACGCACTTCACGAGGTACATATTTACTAAACTCGGTGCTCCAGGCTGTGCGCTTATAGAGGAACCTGCATTTGACACGACCCTTGCGGTCCTTTTCGGGGACACGGATCACCTCTGCCAGGCGTGGTGCACCAGCCCGCTTGAAATAGCGATGGTAGGAGGCATCCACACGTGCCTGGTGCCACTCGAGGTGTTTGGGTTCCCCCTCCTCGATCCTGATGGTTTCAAACAATGGGAACATATACTTTATCGATCAATTCGTTGTATTCCGATTCCGGATCGCTGTGCCAGGTGATCCCTCCTCCGCTCCGGAAACGAAGTCCTTCACCTGCCCGCTCGATGTACCTGATCATCACGGCACTATCGACCCTTCCGTTTTGAAAGATACCAAAAATCCCCGTAAAATACCCTCTTTTCTCTCCTTCAGCCTGCGCAATAATCTCCAGCGTCTTGGGCTTTGGTGCCCCGCAGATCGAACCGGCCGGCAGCATTGTCACCAGGATCTCCCCCAACCGTCCTTTCCACCCGGGTTCCAGTCGGCCCGCAATCTCCGAACTCACCTGCAACAGCTCTTTCCTGTGTGTCCGTATCCTGTCAATATACCTGTATTTCAGCACCGCCACATCCTTCGCCACCATCGACAGGTCGTTCCGCAGCAGGTCCACGATGGTATTGTGTTCCCACTGCTCCTTTTCATTCTCCATCAGCTTACGCTCGGCATCTTCTAATGCCGCATCGATGGTCCCCTTCATCGGATAGGTAAAGATCCTGTCATCCGAGATCCGTACGAAAGACTCCGGTGAGAACACCACGAACCGGTCTTTGAACAGCAGTTTATATGGCGCCCGGCTATGCCGGAAAATCTGCTCCAGGGTCAGGTTCGTCTCCAGCTTCGTGGGGAAAGTCAGGTTCAGAAGGAAAGAGTTTCCATGCAGGATGTTTTTCCGGACCAGGTCAAATGCATTTTGGTACTGCGCATATTTCACCGGTGTGATCTCAAAGGTGTATGCTGAACCAGGATCAGGCGGACTCATTTGGTCTTCCGCCGAATATATTTTGGACGTGACAGGGATCTTGCTTTCATTTCCTTCCCCCCGGATGTCGTAAAAAATTCCCGCCGAAGCGGCCTCCCCGATGTCATATGTATGAAAATTATTCAGCTCATAATCGATCACAAAAATGAAGGGAGCGCCGGAGGCGGCCCTCCTGTTGCACTCATCTATGAACTTTTGCTTCTCCAAATCTGACTGCTTAAGGGATCAAAGATAAGGAGAATCACAGACTGGCAATATCTTTAAGAATGCACTGTATAACCGGTTGTGTCAATATTCAGCAACAATCCAACCATCTTTTCTCTTCCGAAATTTAGCAAGAAAATATATCTTTATACATTTAACATCAATCCTATTTTGTGATTAATTTTGGTCAGATGAAAATTATACTGACACCGAAAAAGATCATTAACCTTGGAAAAAAAATCCGCCGATATATTGGTATTCATGGATCTGGACGGCACGATCACCAGGAAAGACACATTGTTCGCTTTTATAAGGTACTGTTTCAATGCAGGACGGTATTATTCGGGTCTGGCCAGGCTGGCCCCTTACCTGGCCATGAACAGGGTGGGTTTATACCCTTCAGCAAAAGCAAAGGAGCTCGTTTTACGAAAATTCTTCGGCGAATTCACGAAGGAGCATTTTGAAAAAAAAGGAGATGAATTCTCCGCAAAAGTGCTTCCCGGGATGATCCGTAAACGGGCTATAAAGGAAATTGCATCACACCAATCAGCAGGTGCAACCATAGTGGTCGTAACCGCTTCACTTCACGCATGGTGCAGAGGCTGGTGCAGGGAGTTCTACCTGGATTTAATTGCCACGGATTTCGAAGTTTCGGGTGGTAAGGTCACAGGCAGCTTGCAGGGAAAAAACTGCAAAGGTACAGAGAAGGTCAGGAGGATACAGGAGCAATATGACCTGAAGAAAGCAAGTAAGATCTATGCTTATGGGGATTCCAGAAGTGATCTGCCGATGCTCGGAATTGCCGACATTAAATATTATAAATGGAGGATTAAAAAATGACCAATCAGCTCATCAGGCTGCTTAGGCCGCGCCATTACCTGAAGAACCTGTTTGTCTTCCTACCCCTGTTCTTCTCAGGTGAATTTCATCAAACCTCATTGCTTGCAGGAACAGCCCTGGCATTTGTCTCATTCTGCCTGATCTCAAGCAGTGTTTATGTATTCAATGACATCATGGACAGAAATGATGACCGGAATCATCCTGTCAATAAAAACAGGCCCATTGCAGCAGGCAGGATCAGGGTTCCGGTCGCATACATCATTGATATTTTCCTTACTGCAGCCGCATTCCTCATCGCATATTTTGTCAACATACATGTGTTTTACGTCATCCTGGGGTATAAATTGCTGAATATAGCGTACAGTACCGGTATAAAGAACATCCCTATTTTCGACATGATGGTCATTGCTGTCGGGTTCGTGCTGCGTTTGTATGCAGGGTCTGAAGCAGCCGGTATTTACCTCACCGAATGGATCATCATCATGACCTTCCTGTTGTCGATGCTCATTGCCATTGGGAAAAGACGTAACGACGTGGTCTACCTCGAAAAGGAGGGAATCTTGCTGAGATCCTCAGCCAGGAATTATAACCTGAAATATTTGAATTTCAGCATGATTATACTCTCCTCTGTTGTGCTGGTTGCCTATATCATGTATACACTCGACCCGGTAACGATCAGCCGGGTTGACAATGACAATCTCTACATCACCTCATTCTGGGTGATTGCCGGGATACTCAGGTATCTTCAACTGATTTTTGTGACAGAATCCACACAGAACCCGGTGATGCTGCTGATTACCGATCATCCTTTAAAAATCATCATTGCCGGTTGGTTGATCAGTTTTCTGCTATTCATTTACGTAATCTGATCTTAAAAATACAGAAACAGCATATGCTACTGTCCGCAAACAATTCCCCTGATTGAAAACGCTCAGAACCGATTCACAAATGAAAACTGATCGACGCTATGTATACGGATTCACCATAATACTAATATTCTGGCAGCTGCTCTTATCCTTTCAGGGGCTGGACCTTGCGGATACCGGTTTTCATCTTACCGCTTTCAGGTTTATCCTGGAGGATCCCTATTCCGTTCAATACTCAATGGTATTCTGGTTATCTGATATTCTCGGAGCCGCCTGGATGAATATCTTTCCTGCAGGGGGCTTGTTCTGGTGCAGGCTCGGGACAGTGGTTTTCTTCACCCTGACATTTCTGATCTACCACCGGATCATTAAGCAGGAAACAGGTTTCAGGGGAGCTGTCTTGGGGCTATTTATCATTGCTGTTTTTATCATTAAAGGGGGATTTGAATGTCTGAATTATGATGTACTGACCATGTTTGGTTACTCCCTGGTGATTCTCTCCTTCTATTTTGGTCTGACACAACGGCGGAGCATCCTGCTGTTCGCGGGAGGTATGGCTATAGGCATCAGCATGTTCCTCAGGCTCACAAACTTTGCGGGTCTGTTTCTGCTACTGGTCATCCCCTGCTACCTCTCTATCCAGAAAGCGGGTATGGCAAAGAATTTCCGTCAGACGCTTTTTGCATTGTCCGGATTCATTACCGGGACTGCCTTGATCCTGGGGCTCATGGTAGCTTTGGGACACCGGGATCTGTTTTTTAACAACCTGAACTTCATATTCAATGTCGCATCGGATCATGAAGCTTCCCATGGCATAGTACCGCTGATCATCATGTATGTCAAAGGATTTATAAATGCCCTCATCGTGTTGTTGCTTTTCCTGGTTGCAATCTGGATATATGGAAAAATCACCACCAGGTCTGGCATAAATTCCCGTCCCCTTGTACGACTGGTCCTTCCATTGGTCCTGGCCTTTTGCGCATTTATCCTGATGCTTGTATTCGGGAACGCATTCTGGAGCAAGATCCGGTACCTGTTGATCGGTCTTGTGCTGTTATCCGGGATACAATACGTGACTGACCGCAGCAGGACCGCAGGTTTCAGGATGCTTGCATTTGCCGGGCTGATCCTGTTCTTCATAACTCCGTTCGGTTCCGACTCCTGGCTGGGGAAATCGGTTTTCGGTATGTGGATCCTGGTTCCCCTGCTTCTGGCCGGGGAGGATCTCAGAACACTGTTCAAACCGGTCAGAATTGAACTGTCAGAACAGGACAGAAGGATGATATTTAGAACGTTACGGGGCATGATCATCGTAACGGCCCTGGTCCATGCGTGGCAAAACACCTATTTTGATGCAGGCAGCAGGTGGTTGAAAAACGTGCCCGTTGCACATGAAAAACTGGTGTGCATATATACATCTGAGGAGAGAGCAAAAGCGATCAATGAACTTGTCAGGGAAGCTTTTCCGATGATCGATGAAACATATCTGCTGAGCTTCATTGAGATACCGATGATCAATTACCTGGCAGATAAGCCGCCCTACATTTCCACCTCATGGCCAAAACTGTATTACAATGCAGATACATTCAGTGACAAGCTTGCTGAGGCGAAAAGTCTGCGGGATTCACTACCTGCAGTGATCAGGCAGAAGCAAAATACAGGTCTTGCGGAGTGGCCTGCCGATGCTGCAGCAGATAGATATCTTGACTACCCGGATGATCTCTCGAAATGGCCTGAACACGGGAGGATACTCAATGATTTCATGCACCGGAACGGTTATGAGGTCGCCTGGGAGAACAACATGTTCCAGCTATTGGTGCCTCCGGCTTAAATCGGGTTCAAGTGCATTCCCTGTTGTTGATAAAAGAACAATCCTCCACAAAAAAGAAGTAAATTTGCACAAGCAAGAAAATGAGTTTTACAAATCCCTACATACAACATCCCCTCCGGCGGGAGATCATTGATGTCCTGAAGGAGAAGGACAGCCGGGTGTTTCATCTCAAAGGACTGACGGGCTCCTCGAAAGCAGCGCTGTTCCAGTCGGTGGTCTCGGAGCTAAAAGGCAATCACCTTGTGCTGTTCCATGACAAGGAAGATGCTGCCTATTTCTATACCGACCTGGTGAACCTGGAGGGAACGCCCGACCGCACCCTCTTTTTTCCTTCGTCTTACAAGCGTTCGGTTCAGTATAAGCAGACCGACGAAGGGAATATCATCACGCGGACGCAGACGCTGAAACGACTCAATGAACAGCGGGTCTCCAGTTTCATCATCTCCTATGCTGAGGCAATGATTGAACGCGTATTGACCCGTGCTGAGCTGGGACGTCACACCCTGGAGATCAAAACTGGAGAGAACCTCTCCATGGAGTTCCTGGAGGAGGTGCTGGAAACCTACAACTTCCAGCTGGTTGATTTTGTTTACGAACCGGGTCAATATGCAATCCGGGGCGGGATCGCCGATATCTTCTCCTTCTCCTCGAGTCAGCCCTACCGCGTCGATTTTTTCGGTGACGAGGTGGATTCAATCAGGTTGTTCGATGTGGAATCGCAACGTTCAAGTGACCAACTCAAACGTGTGTCGGTCATCCCCAATGTCCAGTGGGAAAAGGACCTGGGTGAGAAAAGGGTTTCATTCCTGGAGTACATTCCTTCCAACACCACCATCTGGCTGGACGACCTGGAGCTGATCCTGCAGCGGATCGAAGAGGTGTACGAAAAGACAGAGATCGATGACACAGGTGATGATTCCCTCGTGAAAGACGAACTGCTTGTTCGCGAACCGGTGCTCCGTAAACATTTGCTAGAGCACGACCGGGTGGAGTTCACACGTCCTGTTCTGCCTGCAGCGGCCAACAGCTGGCAGTTCAATACGGAGCCACAGCCCCCCTTCAACAAGGATTTTGAGCTGCTGGCCAAAATGCTGAACGACAACAGCGGCAATGGAATTCAGAATTTCATCCTCTCGGAAAGCAAGGGACAACACGAACGGCTCCGCGCCATCTTCGATGAGATCAACCCCGGGCTGCAGTATGAGGAGGGGGTGACAACGCTTCATGAAGGGTTTACCGACCAGGACCTGGGGGTGGCGATCTATACCGACCACCAGATATTTGACCGGTACCATAAGTTCAAACTTCACGATCGGTTTACGAAAAAAGAGGCGCTCTCGGTCAAGGAGCTATCCGGGTTGCATCCCGGCGACTATGTGGTGCATGTGGATCATGGGATCGGGAAGTTCGGCGGACTGGAGCGGATCGATGTGAACGGGAAAAAGCAGGAGGCAGTGCGGTTGGTGTACAAAGACAACGATGTGTTGTTCGTGAACATCCACTCCCTGCATAAGATCTCGAAATACAAGGGAAAAGAGGGACAATCGCCGCGCGTATACAAACTGGGGACCGGGGCGTGGCAGAAGCTGAAGCAGAAGACCAAGAGTAAGGTGAAGGACATCGCCGGGGAGCTGATCTCGCTCTATGCCAAACGGCGTGAACAGAAGGGATTTTCATTTTCAGCCGATACCTACCTGCAGAAAGAGCTGGAAGCCTCCTTTATCTATGAAGACACACCCGACCAGGACAAGGCCACGAAGGATTTCAAAACAGGGATGGAGGCGGAATTCCCAATGGACCGGCTGATCTGCGGGGATGTGGGATTCGGGAAGACAGAGGTGGCCATCCGTGCAGCCTTCAAGGCGGTTTCGGACAGCAAGCAGGTGGCTGTACTGGTGCCCACCACGGTGCTGGCATTTCAACATTTCAACACCTTTAAGAACAGGCTGAAGGATTTTCCCTGCTCGGTGGATTACATCAGCAGGTTCAGAACAGCCGGGGAGCAGACACAGATCCTGAAGCGACTGAAAGAGGGATCCCTTGACATCATCATCGGCACCCACAAGCTGGTGGGCCAGCAAGTAAAGTTCAAAGACCTGGGGTTGCTGATCATCGACGAAGAGCAGAAATTCGGGGTATCGGTCAAGGAGAAGCTGAAACAGATCAAGCTTAACGTCGACACCCTCACCCTCACGGCAACGCCCATCCCGCGTACCCTTCAGTTTTCACTCATGGGCGCACGTGATTTGTCGATCATCAACACGCCGCCCCCCAACCGGCATCCCATCATCACAGAACTGCACCCGTTCAACGAGGAGATCATCCGCGAGGCGATCGAATATGAAGTGAGCCGTGGCGGACAGGTGTTCTTCATCCACAACCGGGTACAGAACATCGGGGAGGTGAAGGAGATGGTAGACAAGCTGGTTCCGCATGTGAGGAGCGTCGTGGCACACGGTCAGATGGACGGAAAGGCACTCGAGAAGGTGATGCTGGGGTTCATGAACGGGGAGCATGATGTGCTGATTGCCACCTCGATCATCGAATCGGGACTCGACATTCCCAACACCAATACAATAATTATCAACAATGCACACCATTTCGGACTGAGTGACCTGCACCAGCTCCGGGGTCGCGTGGGACGGTCGAACAAGAAGGCATTCTGCTACCTGTTTGCCCCCCACATCACGCTGCTGACGCAGGAGGCAAGACGAAGGCTGAAGGCCATCGAAGAGTACTCCGGTCTGGGCAGCGGGTTCAGCATTGCCATGCAGGACCTGGATATCCGGGGGGCAGGAAACCTGCTGGGTGCAGAGCAGAGCGGTTTCATTGCAGATATCGGGTTTGAAACCTACCACAAAATCCTCAACGAAGCGATCCAGGAGCTGAAAGACGGGGTATTCTCCGATCTCTTTGAGCATGAAACCACCACTGTCACCGGGAAAGAGCGCACCTTTGCCCCCGATTGTCAGATCGACACCGACATGGAGCTATTGCTGCCTGAATCCTATATTGCCAACACCTCTGAACGGATGCATCTCTACCGCAATCTGGACAATATTGAAGATGAGGCCTCCCTCGCGCAGTTCAGGCAAATGCTGGAAGACCGCTTCGGTCCGCTGCCGGAAGAAGCCTCCGAACTACTTGCTGTTGTGCGGCTGAGATGGCTCGCCATGCGGACCGGTGTTGAAAAGATTATCTTGAAAAACAGTGCGCTGATCGCGTACTTTGTGAGCAATCCTGATTCACTGTTCTACCGGTCGGATGTTTTCACCAGGATCATCGGGAACATCCAGCGAAATCCGAAAATGTTCAGGATGCGACAGGACAAAGAGCGATTGAGTTTCAGGGTGAACAATGTCGGGACCATCGATAAAACATTCAGCATACTTGAACAGCTGAATGATGAAGGGTGAGCCGGAAACGTTAAAAAAATTTAAATACAGCCGCTTATTTTTGATTTACCTTTCGGACTGTGGATAAATTGAATGCATTAAAAAGAGATAGATGAACCTGGTAATTGACCTTGGAAACAGCTACGCAAAAATTGCGGTATGTGAGGGGACAGAGATCATTGAGAGTGCCATCTCCGAGAAAATATCGAACAGGGAGATCGCCTATTTTATCTCCAGTTACAAGGAGTTGAAGGGGGCGATCATCTCCAGCGTGGTAAATCATTCCCGGGAGCTGAGCGATTACCTGGATGCCACCTTTGATGTCTTCCTGGAGCTGACGAGTCAGACCCCCCTGCCCCTGGTGAACCTATACAAAACGCCGGACAGACTGGGTTATGACAGGATCGCGGCTGTTACCGGGGCGCACACTATTTTTCCGGAAAGGAACGTTCTCGTAATAGATGCGGGGACCGCCATTACTTTTGATGTGGTCACAGACAGGGGAGAATACATCGGGGGAAATATTTCACCGGGGATGCAAATGAGGTTCAAGGCACTGCATAAATTTACCAGCAGGCTGCCCTACCTCTTACCTGAAGATGATGCCGTAAGAATGCTCGGAACAACCACCGACGAGGCCATCATTTCGGGCGTGGTAAACGGACTGGTCCATGAGATAGAGGGCTATATATCAGACATATCCGGAAAATACAAGAAGCTCAAGGTTGTTCTGACCGGTGGTGACGCAAATTCTTTTGATAAACGACTAAAAAATAGCATCTTTGTGGTCTCGCATCTGAACCTGATAGGATTAAACAGAATTTTAGACTACAATGCACAGAAAGAAAAATCGAATTAGCATCCTGGCAGTTCTATTCTCGATACTTGTCACCCCGGCTATTTCACAGGTAAACACCTATTCCCCATACACAAGGTTCGGACTTGGCGACCTGGCCCACGGAGGATTCGGGCAGAGCGCGGCAATGGGTGGAACGGGTCTCGCGATCCGCGATGCGAACAAGCTAAATTACATGAACCCGGCAGCCTATGCCGCCCGGGACAGTATGTCGGTCCTGCTGGACTTCGGGATGACCGGCTACATGAATGACTACCGTACCAACCGATTTTCCAACCGGTGGTACAACATCAATTTTCACCATATCGCATTGTCGATACCTGTAGGGAATAATTTCGCCCTGGGAACCGGTATCGTACCGTACAGTTCGGTGGGATATAATATTAAACAGGAATACGATGACCTCGGTACCGGGGATGCCATTGATTACTATTACAGGGGACAGGGGGGTATACTGAAATATTTCGCCGGGATCTCCGCAAAGGCATTCGAAAGGGTCTCTGTGGGAGTCAACATGAACTACCTCCTGGGCGATATCTCCAGGGAGCGAGCGCTCATCTTCCCGCGGAATCCTGGATTTGCTGAAACCCGTGCCTACGAGGAGATCAATATCAGCAATGTCTATTTCGGCTTCGGCCTCCAGTACAGGGAGGTCATCGGTGAGAACTTCTTCTTTACACTCGCAGCCACGTACGACATGGAAGCAAAGCTCAATTCAGCATTTAACAATGCGATCACAAATAAATTTGTCGGATCAAGTGGCTTCATCGACTCTACATTGATCACGAATATATTTGATATCACCAGCGATGTTTCGGAGCAAGACATCGTGATCCCTGCAAAGACCGGCATCGGACTGGCAGTCGGGATACCGGGAAAACTTACTGTAACTGCCGATTATTACCAGCAGGACTGGCAATCGGTGGATAATTCATCGCTTTACACCGAGGGATTTGACCTGGCCCCTTCCAGGTCGATGCATGCCGGAGTTGAATATACCCCCGATTTCGAAGCGTTTCGTGGATACCATAACCTCATGAGCTACAGGGTCGGAGGATACATGAAGGATGCATATGTGCAGGTAGGGGATTACCAGCTCAAAGATTATGGCATAACTTTTGGGGTAGGTTTACCACTGGGTAGAACCAGGTCATCAATGAACGTAGCATTTACAATGGGTACGAGGGGTACCCTGGAGAACAATTTGATCAAGGAAAATTATGGTATTCTTACATTTAGTGTAACTTTGCATGATCTCTGGTTCTTCAAGAGAAAATTTGACTAACTTTTTTTGGAAAACTTTGAACGATGAAAACTGTAACATTTAGGTCGCTGATAATCACCGCGCTAACAATTTTCATACTTACGCCGGCGATGTCACAGAAAGGTGTCGATGAAGGCTCTAAGTATGGAAGCGGACAAGACAGTATCAATTGCCTGATGAATCTCTCTCTTTATAAGGAGTTCTTCAAGCACAACAATTACAACGACGCCATCGGATCATGGCGAAAGGTGTTCGATGAATGCCCCGCATCCAGTGAAGCCATGTATGTCGACGGAGTGAAGATGTACAAGAAATTCGTTTCAGGTGAAAAGAATCCTGATGTCGCCGAAGGTCTGATCGATACGATCATGCTGATCTACGACCGGAGGATGGAATATTTCAACGATGAGGCAAATGTACTGGGTCGTAAGGCCATTGACCTGCTTCGTTACAGGAAAGACAACCTTGAATCTATCGAGCAGGCATACAATTACCTGAAGAAAAGCATCGAGCTGGATCAAGATAAAGCCCGCGATGCTGTGGTGATCCTTTTTATAAATTCAAGCGTGTCCCTCAATAAGGCAGGGGTAGTGACCACCAACCAGGCCATTGATGATTATTTCATGGCGAGTGAGATTATCGATGCAAACCTGGAAAAGAATTCGAGCAACAGGCGCTGGCTGAGGGCCAAGGAGAATGTGGATGATTTTATGCTGGATGCCAACATCCTGGATTGTAATTCACTGAACAGTTATTACGAACCTCGCTTTGAGGCCAATAAGAATGACGAGGAATTCCTCAATAAAATGATCGATTTTTATTACTCCAGTGCATGTGACCGGTCTGATATGTATGTCAGGGCATCTGAGCAGTTATATAAGATCAACCCCTCTCATGAGTCGGCTTACAAACTTGCACGTTTGCTGGTGGCCAAGGAGGACTATGAAAAGGCTTCCACTTATTACCTGGAAGCAGTGGGGGGAGATACGGACAATGAAACGCTTGCAGGTTATTACTATGAGCTTGCACAGGTGACAAGGGTACAGGGAAATACCTGTAAAGCTATTGAATTTACACGGGAAGCTGTGAAGAACAATCCCAACTTAGGCGATGCTTATATCTTACTGGGAGACCTTTATGTTGAGAGCAGGACCAACCTGGGTGAGGATTTTGATCAGCGAACCGCATTCTGGGCTGCAGCAGACAAATATATCAAGGCCAAAAATGTGGACGGATCGGTTGCTGATGAAGCCAATTCAAGGATTAGCAACTACGTTTCGCAGTATCCGGATAAAGAGACGATCTTTTTCAGGACTTTAAAAGAGGGTGACTCATACCTTGTGAAAGGATGCATCAACGAATATACCACGGTAAGACCGAGGTAACCATATACAGCTAAAAATAAGACTGCCTGCAAGGTTGAGAACTTTTCGTTTGTTGAACAGGTTCATTAACTTTGGAGGCAGTTTTTTTTCAATGAGAAACACGATATACAGATCACTTGCGGTGTTCACTTTCATACTCCTGGTGCAGGGGTGTGAAAATGATATTGAGAAGATCAACATGCTCAACACCTCGGGTGACTACCCGGATGTCATCGGGGAAGACATCGAAGTGATCTACAGCGATTCGGCTATAGTGAAGGTGCACATGTATGCAGAAGAGCTCAAGCAGTTCAACAATGCTGAGAAGCCATACAGTGAATTTCCAAAAGGAATGAAGGTCCATTTTTTCGATGACAGCATGGAGATCGAGTCGGAGATCCGTGCCAACTATGCGATCTACTATAACGAGGAGAAATTGTGGCACGCCAAGGGTAACGTGGTCGCCGAAAATTTCAAATCCGGGGAGCGGCTCGACACCGAGGAGCTCTTCTGGGATGAGGAGAAGGAGGAGATCTATTCTGAAAGTTACACGCGGATCGTGAATGAGAACGGGACCTTTTACGGTCAGAACGGATTTAAATCAAATCAATCACTCACCGATTACACGCTGATCGGATCAAAAGGGGTAGTAAATATTCAAGAAGATGAATAAAGCCGGAACAATTTTGGAGGTGTTGTGGTTTGTAATTGGCGGACTGTTCCTGTTCATCGGTATCGACATGACCATTGACAGCGGGATATCTGAAAGCTGGTACTACCTGCTATTTGCCCTGCTTGCACTGGTGATGTACTACCGGAGAAGACGAATCCGCATATTAAACAAATAGCATGCCCGACGTATTCATTATACTGATCTCACTACTGTTTTCAGCATTTTTCTCAGGCATGGAGATCGCCTTTCTGACCTCCAATAAACTGAGGATCGAGATCGATAAAAAACACAAGGCATTTGCTTCAAGGATCATCTCCCTGTTCACACGTGATCCGGCGAGGTACATTGCCACGATGCTGGTCGGCAACAACATCGCACTTGTGATCTACGGGATCGCATTCGCACGCATGCTTGAGGAGCCGATCGCAGTTATGCTGAATACGGAAAGCGAGCCGTTGATCCTGCTTGTGCAAACTGTAATATCCACACTCCTGATACTGCTGACAGCAGAATTCCTTCCGAAGGCATTGTTCCGGATCAACCCCAACGGGGCCCTCAGGGTTTTCTCCATCCCGGTCCTGGTCTTTTATGTATTGCTCTACCCCATCTCCCTTCTGTCCATTGGTATTTCCAATTTTACAATGCGTCACATCCTGAAGGTAAGAATGGAAGGGATCTCCGGACAGACCGTTTTCGGGAAGATCGACCTGAGCCACCTTGTCCTTGAAAGCAACCCGGAAACTGAAGAAGATGAATCGGTGACCCAGGACATCAAGATATTTAAGAATGCACTTGAACTCTCGGAACTGAAAGTACGTGACTGCATGATCCCCCGAACGGAGATCATCGCAATGGATATCGAAAGTCCGATTCAGCAGCTCATTGACACATTTATCGAAACCGGACTCAGCCGGATCCTGATCTTCAGAGAGAACATCGACAATGTGATCGGCTATGTGAATTCCAAGGATATGTTCCAGAACCCAGAGCACATCGGAAACTACCTGAAGACACTTCCGGTGGTGCCCGAGACACTCCCCGTGAACCGCATCCTGAAATCTTTCATCAAGGACCGGAAAGGCATCGCAGTGGTCCTGGATGAATTCGGAGGAACCTCTGGTCTGATCACCTCTGAAGATGTGATCGAAGAAATATTCGGCGAGATCCAGGATGAGCACGATACCATCGACCTGATCGGTCAGCAGATCAGCGAGACGGAATTCAGACTGTCGGGTCGGCATGAGATCCAGTTCCTCAACGAAACTTTCCAGCTGAACATTCCTGAATCGGAAGAATATGATACCCTTGCGGGCTTCATCATCCACCACCTTAAAAATATTCCCGGCCCCAATGAGACCATTCGAATTGACAGGTTCGAGATGAAGATCATCAAAGTGAGTGCCAATCGTGTTGAGCTTGTGGAGATGACCGTTGGGTGAGTTTCCCTGCATTTTTCATATTTGCCTCTTTTCTACCTAAATAGGGAGTGTTTTTATCTCCAACTTCTTTTTTTGTTTCAACCTATTATTACTATATTCGTACGCTTAAAAAAAATGATTAAAACTGTAACTGAAATTTATATTAAATGGCAACGCTAGAAACGATCAGAAAGAGGGCAGGAATACTGGTAATGATAGTAATTGGCCTTGCTATGCTTGGATTCATTTTGGGAGATTTCAATATCAGACCGACGAACAAGGTAGCCGAGATCAATGGTAAATCATACGGGATAGAAGATTACAGGGCTGAACAGCAGACCATGCTGAATTTCTACAAGATGAATTACGGCGAAAATCTTGATGCCCAGATGGAGCAACAGATCGAAGATGAGACATGGCGCAGGATGGTGCGCAAATCTGTTATGGGACAATCCTACGACAAGCTCGGGATCAGGGTCAGCAACGATGAGCTCAAAGCCATGGTTGTGGGTGACCAGGGCGCCGGACTGGGTGGTTCTTCAGTGGCTGCCTTCAGTGAGCCCCACCCGATCGTCAGGCAGATGTTCTCCAACCCTGAGACAGGGGAGTTCAACAGGTTTCTCATGATGAATTATTTCAATTCGCTCGGACAGGAACAATTTGCGCAGGAGAAGGAACGCTGGCTGTTCATTGAGAACGAGATTATTGAAGAGAGACTGAACCAGAAATATCTGACACTGATCAGTAAAGGTCTCAGGCCTTCCTCACTGGATGTGAAGGATTATTACCAGGAGACCTCCAAACGCGTCGACTTCGACTATGTTGCCAGTAATTTCGCAACTGTAAGTGATGATGAGATCACCGTCTCTGAATCAGAACTGAAAAAATATTACAACGAGCACAAGGAAGAGTTTGCCACCGATGAATCAAGAACGATTGAATATGTCGTTTTTGAAGTGGTTCCCAGTGAAACCGATGATGCGAATTCCAGGTTGTGGGCAGTTCAAACCAAAAACGAGTTTTCCAGGACCGAAGACAACAAAGTTGTTTCCTATGTGAATGGTGTTTCTGATGAGCCGTTTGACCCTACCTATTACACGGAATCAGAATTGCCGGAGGTATTACAGGATTCACTGCTTCCCCTTCCTGAGGGAGAGGTGTTCGGACCCTATTTCGAAGACAATGCATACAAACTCTCCAGGATCAACGAGATGATGCTGCGTCCTGATTCTGCAAGGGCCCGTCACATCCTGATCGGGTATTCGATCTATGGCAGCATCGACCGCGCAGAACAGGTGGCAGACAGCCTGATGAACATACTTGAGAATGGTGGAGATTTTGCCGCCATCGCAATGGAGTTTTCAGCCGATGAGTCCAACAGGAGCATTGGTGGTGACCTGGGATGGTTTACAGAAGGCACCATGGAAACACCCTTCAACAATGCTGTATTTGAAAACAACACAGGTGATCTCGTCAAGACAGAAACCAGGTTTGGTGTTCACCTGATCAGGATCACCAACCAGAGTCCTCCGGTTCAGAAATACCAGGTCGCAACGATTCACCACAGTGTCTATCCCAGTAACCAGACCGACCAGGACTTTTATAACAGGGCGGTCAAATTCCGGGGAAAAGCCACCAATTACAGCAAATTCGAGGAACAGGCAAAAGAGTATGGGCTCGACCCGCGTATCGTGCCTGATATTGCAAAAGAACAACGTACCATTCCCGGCCTGGGAAACACAGCCCAGATCATCGGATGGGCCTACAATGCCGAAGAGGGTGACGTCAGTACGATCTTCGAAGTGGAAGACCAGTACATCGTTGCCGCGCTTTCGGAAGTCAATAATGACGGTTATGCAGATTTCGAGGATGTGCGTATGGAGGTAGAGCTGGCTGTAAAAAAACAGAAAAAAGGTGAAGTGATCGCTGCGTCCCTGGAGGAGGAACTCGCTGCTTCATCCGACATCCAGGAGTTGGCGAACAAGCAGGACCTCATGGTCTCAAACGCCAGCCAGGTGCAGTTTGCAAACACCTTTGTGAAGGACATCGGCATGGAACCCTATATTGTGGGTGCCTCCATGTACCTTCCAAGCGAAAAACTTGCCGGACCCTATATCGGTGAGAACAGCGTATTTGTGCTCTCCGTAACCAACAGGGAAGAGGGTGATGCTACTGCCTCAATGGGGCCCATTGAAAGCAGACTGGAAAACAGTGTGCGGTCACGTACAACCTACGAAGCGTATAATGCGATGCTTGAAAAAGCCGATATTGAAGACAACCGGCTAAAGGTGTTTTATGGGAGATAGATTTGAGAGAGGAGAGTTAAGAGTTAAGAGTTAAGAGTTAAGAGTTAGAGGGGGCGGAATAAATTCCGCCCTTTTTCATGTGGGCAAGGGGCAAGGGGCAATGGGCAAGGGGCAATGGGCAAGGGGCAAGGGACAATGGGCAAGGGGCAAAGGGCAAGGGGCAAGGTCAGGAGAGTAGTTCCCTGACGATCGAGCTGATCATTTTGCCATCGGCTTTGCCTGAGAGCTCTTTCGTCGCCCGCCCCATGACCGGCCCCATTTGCTGCATGGAGTCGGCTCCCATCTCACTGATCAGCTGCTGTAAGTAGGTACGGATCTCCGCTTCGCTCATCTGTTCAGGAAGGAATTCCGCGATCACCTTACTTTCAGCAATCTCCTTGTTATAAAGATCTTCTCTCCCCTGCTGCTGATAGATCTCCGCAGAGTCTTGTCGCTGTTTGACCAGCTTTTTCAGGATCTTCAGTTCATCCTGCTCAGACAATTCATGGGAGGCGCCTTTTTCAGACCTGGCCATGAGAAAGGCGGTCTTGATCGCTCTCAGGGCTTCGAGCCGCTCCTTCTCCCTGGCGCGCATAGCTGTCTTCAGTTCTTCGTTGATGGTCTCAAAAAGTGACATAGTTATAGCTTTTAATCAACATTGTCGTGCAGGTAAGAATTGTCCTGCCTCAACTTGGGTGAATCATTCTCTTCGTCGGAGAGCCTGTAACGGGACACCTCCTCGTTTTCAGAAAGCTTTCCCGGGTCAAGCTTCATCTTTTTCCTGATGTAAGCAGGTACATTTTCCATCTCTTCGATCTCGTTGTCTTTCGAACCCGATGTATACCCGCTGGCTTTCAATCTTTCGTGGGTCTCCTTCAGATCCCTTACCCGTTGGGCAAGCTTCTTCTCCTTCTCTTCCCTCTTCTCTTCCCTGGCCTGGTCGAACAGTACATATTCCTCGGACTTCTTCTCAGGTCCGGGTTCATCAAATTCGAATCGCTGCTGCTTCGGCTTTATCTTTTCAGTGCCTGGGTTTTCCCTGGACTTGTCATCACGCAATGGCACAAAATCCAGCTGTTTCTTTTCCACGTAAACATCCAGGATGTTGTTCATCTTGAACCCGGTGGCAATAACTGTAACACCAATCTTCTCTTCCAGGCTCGAATCATGACCCATGCCCCAGATCAGCGTGGTCTCCTTTGAAGAGGAGGCGATGACATAATCGGTGATCTCTGAGATCTCATCCATGGTGATCTCCTTGGTCCCGGAAGTGATATTCAGCAGGATACTCCGTGCCCCGGTAATCTCGTTGTTATTCAGCAATGGCGATGTCAGCGCGGCTTCGATGGCTTTGATCGACCTGTTCTCACCTTCGGCTGTTGCTGAGCCCATGATCGCTCCCCCACTGTCGGTCATCACGGTCTGTACATCCGCAAAATCGACATTCACATACCCGGGAACTGTAATGATCTCTGCAATGCCTTTTGCAGCGGAAGTAAGTACATCATCGGCCCTTGCAAAAGCCTCACTGAGGGTCAGGTTACCATACACCTCCCTTAACTTTTCATTCTTGATCACGAGCAGGGAGTCGACATGGTCTTTCAGTTCACCGATCCCTTTAATGGCATGGTTGATACGTTCCGGCCCTTCGAATCCGAATGGGATGGTAACAATCCCCACGGTAAGGATTCCCATCTCCTTTGCCACCTTGGCAATCACGGGAGCGGCACCGGTCCCTGTTCCACCTCCCATACCGGCAGTTATGAACGCCATATTGGTATTGGCCTCAAGCACCTCCTTGATCGAATCCAGACTCTCCAGGGCTGCCTGCCTTCCAATGTCGGGCTTGCTGCCGGCACCCCGTCCTTCTGTCAGGTTTTCACCCAACTGCAGCTTCACCGCGACAGGACTGTTGGCCAGTGCCTGGCCATCGGTATTGCACACCACGAAATTCACATCCTTGATGCCCTTGTGAAACATATGATTTACGGCGTTTCCACCGCCTCCTCCCACTCCGATCACTTTAATGATCGATGACCTTTCAGGTGCCAGGTCAAAATTCAAAATATCGCTCATAACTGGTAATTTTAAATGTTCATTCTTAAAAGTGATCTTACATTTTTACATCACTCTCATCAAAAATATCGCTGAGGGTATTTTTGAGGTTTTCTAGCAGCTTGCCACCTATGCGGTCTTTCATCTTCTTCTTTCCAAGATGTTCAACCTCTTCCGGTTCCACTGCATCCTGGTCGATCTTATTCACCTTCAGCGACTCCTTTTTCTCTTCATAGATCTCCATGCCTTTCAACAGCAGACCGATGGAGGTGCTGTACATGGGCTGGTTGATCTCTTCCGGGGTATCAGCGGCAAGACACTCGCTCGGGTAACCGATACGCACGTCCATGCCGGTCTTGAACTTCACAAGCTGGTTCAGGTTCTTCAGCATGGCTCCTCCTCCGGTAAGTACGATACCGGCGCTGAGTTTATCCATGTAGCCCGAATTCTCAATTTCGTAGATCACCGCATCGATGATCTCTTCCATCCTGGATTGAATGATATAGGCCAGGCTTTTAAAACTGATCTCTTTCGGGTCACGTCCTGAGATCCCGGGAATGGTCACCACCTTGTCATCTGTTGCCAGATCGCCCAGTGCAGATCCGAACTGTATCTTCAGGGATTCCGCCTGTCTCTGCAGGATGGCACATCCTTCCTTGATGTCCCTTGTAACCACGTTACCTCCGAAGGGGATCACTGCCGTGTGTCGGATTACATCATCATAGTAAACAGCCACATCGGTGGTCCCGCCGCCAATGTCCACCAGCGCGACACCAGCTTCGATCTCATCCTCGGTGAGCACCGCCGAACTTGAGGCAAGCGGTTCCAGGATCAGCTGTTTCACATCCAGTCCGACCCGCTTGATGCATTTTTCAATATTCCTCGCTGAGGAGATCTGACCGATCACGATATGGAAATTTGCTTCCAGCCGCTTGCCAAACATGCCCACAGGGTTTTTCACACCTGTTTCATTGTCCACGATGTAGTTCTGGGGAAGAACGTGGATGATCTCCTCCCCAACGTCCACAGGAATTTTGTACATGTCTTCGATCAGTGCCTGGAGATCATCCCGCGTGATCTCGTCCTCATATGAATCGCGGTTCACATAACCGCGGTTCCTGACAGATTTGATGTGCTGACCTGCGATCCCGACGAAGACTTCCGAGAAGGTGAGTCCCGACTGCTCCTGGGCTTCGGCGATGGTGTTCTGAATTGCATTTACTGTCTCTTCTATGTTCAGTACCACCCCGCGCTTCACCCCTTTGGATGCAGATCTGCTGATACCAAGTACTTCGAGCCTGTTTTGCTCGTTCAACCGTCCGATCAGACTTACGATCTTGGTTGTGCCGATGTCAATTGCCGCAACAATTCGATTTTCTTGAGCCATAGTATTAACGTTTTGTACAGATTATCTGGTTTGAATATTTTAAATTGATCTTGTCATAATTGTTCCACCCATATTTTTTCAGTCCCTGGTCATACAGCAGCGAAAGGTTACGCAGTTTTTCGTTGTAATGATCCATGGGTCCGAAGATGACCTGGTGGGCTCCCACCCTCGGAATAAGTTCGTAATCTCCGTTTTTGTTCCGGTACATCTGCACCACCTGGTTGCTCCAGAACGGGTGGGCCGATACATATTCAGCAAAACCCAGCAACTGCCCGATCTCCTGGTCACTCCCCTTATCAGTATGCTTCACTCCATGTTCATCCCCTGCAATCTTAAAATCACAAAATCCTGTCACCAGCAGCACCATGGGCGCATATGTTTTTGAAAGCGGGAGGATCACACCGTCGGCATCTATGTAAAAACCCTGTTTTCCTCCGGGCATCAGCCTTACCAGTGGCTTGCGCTGATCCACATCTATGAATAGCCTGCCCTCAATGTCGATATACACCTCAGCATTTTCTACATAGGGCTGCTCTTCAATGATCTTTTCCAGTTTCCTGGTATCGATACCTGCAACCGGGTATCCCTGGATATTCATCCCTGAATTTTTGATCATTTCCCTGATCGCCTGGTCGGTGACGAACTTTGTTGTTGCCGAGTCGGAGATAATCACCGACAGTTCACCGCACAGGATGTCGGCACTGCTCCTGGAGACAAAACCCATCATCAGGGTGAACCATCCTGCCAGCAGGACCCACAAGGCGATATGTACGATCTTTCTGATCATTTTTTCTCCATCCAGGATTTCAACGGTTCAACAAGTCTGTCTATATCTCCGGCTCCCATGGTGAGGAGGATCTCCGGATCCCTCTCGCGCATCACAGGCACCAACTGCTCATTGGAGATCAAAACCTTTTCATCCAGTTTCACGTGGTCAAAGATCAACTGGGAACTCACCCCCGGAACAGGCTTCTCGCGCGCAGGGTAAACCGGCAGGAGGATCAGTTCATCAAGACCCGAAAGACTCTCACCGAATTCTACAGCGAAGTCACGTGTACGTGTAAACAGGTGAGGCTGAAAGATTCCTGTGAGTCTGCCTGAGGGGAACATCTCTCTTACAGATCCGATAAAGGCCTTCAACTCCTCCGGGTGGTGCGCATAATCATCGATATATACCCTGTTTCCCTGCATCACCTGCACATCAAACCTTCGCTTTACTCCTTTGAATTTTTTAAGTGCCAGCGCGATGTGCTCCAGGGGGATTCCGGATTGGTCTGCCACAGCTATTGCAGCCAGTGCATTCTCCACGTTGAGCAGACCCGGCATTCCCAGTGAGGTCTCAAAAATATTCTTCGGGGTTTTTACGGTAAACCTGTAGATGCCCTGTACTGATTCACGCTTCACGATATGATAGTCGGCCCGCAGATCATCCAGTGAATAGGTGAAGACATCGATATGATCGGGTACCCGTATGTCCACCCCGGCCTTGAGGATCAACCGTCCCTTATCCTTGATCTGGGCAGCAAAAGATTCAAATCCATCCACCAGCTTTTCCCTGCTGCCGTAGATATCCATATGATCGTTGTCAACCGAGGTAATCACAGCCATTTGGGGGAATAGGGCCAGGAATGACCTGTCAAACTCATCTGCTTCGGCAATAATGGTCCGTGAATTCGGGTGGGTGACAAGGTTGCTGTCAAAATTCTTTGAGATCCCTCCCAGGAATGCATTGCACCCTGCATGTGATTCCGACATGATCAGGGCCAGCATCGTCGACACCGATGTCTTTCCGTGGGTTCCGGCAACAGCGATTCCGTTCCCTGCGTTGAACACCTCACCCAGTGCAGCAGATCGCTTGATCACCCTGAATCCGTTCCTCCTGAAATAGTCCAGCTCGCTGGTATTGTCAGGTACTGCAGGTGTGTAGATCACCAGTGTGCGATCGGGATTCCTGAACTCCTCCGGGATCAGTTCCGGCCGGTCCTCAAAATGGATATCGATCTGTTCACGCGCGAGCTGATCGGTCAGACTTGTTGACGTGCGGTCATACCCCGCCACGTATTTTCCATGGCTTTGGAAAAACCTGGCCAGGGCGCTCATTCCAATGCCACCCGCACCAACGAAGTAGACGCTATCGAGATTTTTCCAGATCATTTTCGGTCAAGTATTTTTATCACCTCCCCGGCGATCTCTTTTGCTGCATCGGGTAGGGCCAGTTTCTCAATATTTTTTGAAAGTTTTCCTTCCCCCTCTTCATCTCCTGCCAGTCGGATTGCTGCCGGAACTAGCTCCTTTGAAGCATCCCTGTCAGCAACCATCACAGCTGCTCCATGGTCGGTCAACGACTTTGCATTGCTGGTCTGGTGATCCTCTGCCACATTGGGTGACGGGACCAGGATGACCGGTTTGCCGACGATACAGAGCTCTGAAATGGTGCCTGCCCCTGCCCGTGAAATGATCACGTCTGCGACCTGGAAGGCACGGTTCATCGACCTGATAAAAGGGAACAACATGATATTCGTAACTCCGCTCTTACCCAGTGATTCCTCTGCTGCGGAATGATAATATTTCCCGCACTGCCAGATCCACTGGAAGCCGGACTCCCTGATCATGTCCAGATTGGCCATGATGCTCTCATTCAATGTCCTGGCACCCAGGCTCCCGCCAATAAGCAGGATCACCTTCTGCCCAGGGTTGAGCCCGAAATGCGACATGCTCTTTTCAAATTCGCCAGGCGGCATCACCAGGTCCTGGCGGACAGGATTCCCCGTGAGTACGATCTTATCCCGCGGAAAGTATTTTTCCATTCCTTCGTAGGCAACACAGATCTTCGTGGCCGATTTGCCCAATAACCTGTTGGTGACACCAGCATAGGAATTCTGTTCCTGCAATACCACGGGAATACCGCGACGTGCTGCGGCCCTGACGATCGGACCACTTGCATACCCGCCCACTCCTATGGCCAGGTCTGGCTTGAATTTCCTAACCAGCTTAGCTGAAAGCATCATGCTCCGGACCAGTTTGAAAAAGAAGCTGATGTTCCTGATGGATATCTTCCGCTGAAAGCCGGCGATGGGCAGACCAAAAATCTCGTAGCCCGCTTCCGGAACCTTCTCCATCTCGATCTTGCCCCTGGCTCCGACGAACAGGAAGCTTGCATCATTCAGCATTTCACTGAGCGCGTTCGCAATGGAAATGGCCGGGAAGATATGCCCCCCGGTTCCTCCACCTCCGATGATGATCCTATATTTCTTCGCTTCCTTCATTTACAGTTTCTTCCTGGAGGACTTCCTCCTCTTCGTTTTCAAGCTCCCTGGCCACTCCCCAGCTAACACTCAAGATCATACCGAGTGCCATACTTGTGAAGAACATGGACGATCCACCCATACTCACAAGCGGGAGCGTCTGCCCGGTCACGGGCAACAGTCCGACTGCCACCCCCATATTTACAAATGCCTGGAATACCAGGCCCAGGGCAAGTCCAAATGCAAGGAATGCCCCGAAAGTGCTTTTGGATCTCCTGACGATGATCCCGGTCCTGAACAACAGCCACAGGTAGAGAAAAATAAGCAGCAGTCCGCCTATAATGGACCCATACTCTTCCACGATGATCGCGAATATAAAATCGGAATAGGGATGTGGAAGCAGGATGCGCTGGGTGCTGGTACCCGGACCATTCGGCAGTAACCCTCCCCTGACGATGGCCACCTTCGCCTGGTCGGCCTGGAAATTATCTCCCTCACCTGTTACATACCTTTCAATCCTGTGTTTCCAGGTGGTGATCCGTCCCTCCCTGCTCATGGCAGATGACAACATCAGGAACAGTGCCAGTCCGGCAAGGCCTGTTCCGATAAATAATGCGAGGTATTTAATCGGCACACGGCCGACAAAAAGCAGAATGAATGAGACGGTGAAGATGATTGCTGCTGTGGACAGATTGGTTGGCAGGATCAATACACATACCAGTGATATTGCTGCGATCAGCTTCATGAACACCCCCTTGAAATTGTCCATATTGTCCTGGTTGTTCCCCAGGACCCGGGCCAGGTACATCACCAGCGCGAATTTTGCAAATTCCGACGGCTGAAAGGTATTACTCGTCCCCGGGATGGCAAGCCAGCGGTTGGCATCGTTGATCTCCTGCCCCTTGATGAGGGTGACCACCAAAAGGACAACGGCCACGGCCAGGAAACCTAGCGACAACTTGTTGAAGGCCTGGTAGGGGATCAACTGGAAAAAGATGATCACACCAAGTCCCAGGATGATGTACTTGAATTGCCGGAACAGGTAGTAGAAGGTATCGCCCGACACCTTCTTATAGGCGAGTGATCCGGTGGAGCTGTAGACCGACAGCAACGAAACCACGCTGAGGATGATGATCACTGTCCAGATCACCCGGTCGCCCCTTATGTATTTGATCACATTCATCTGTTCCCTGTTCCTTCTGAATTTTAATTATAATTCCCTCACGGCAGCCTTGAACTTCCGTCCCCTGTCCTCATAACTGTCAAACAGATCGAAACTTGCACAGGCTGGAGAGAGCAGTACAGTGTCCTCCTTCGATGCCAGGTAATAGGCCGACTTCACCGCCTCTGCCATGGTCGAGGATTCCACGATCGTCTCTACTTTGTCGGAGAATGCCTCCTTCAACCGCTCATTGTCCTTGCCCAGGCAGATCAATGCCTTTACCTTCTGATTTACCAGTTCATTCAACTCGCTGTAATTGTTCCCTTTGTCTACTCCCCCTGCAATCCAGATGATCTCCCCCTTGATGCTTTCCAGCGCATACCAGGTGGAATTTACATTGGTTGCCTTGGAATCGTTGATAAAATTGATGCCATGTACCTTGTTCAGACGTTCCAGGCGGTGTTCGATCCCCTGGAAATCCATCAGTGCTTCCCTGATCACATCATTCCTGATCTTCAGGACATTCCCGGCGATGCCGGCAGCCATACTGTTGTAAGTGTTGTGGCGACCTTTGAGGGCGAGCTCATGAACCGACATTGAAAAGTCGACATCTTCGAATTCGATATGCATCTTCTGCGCATCATCCACCCAGGCCACATCATCCTCCTTCTTATCATATGCATAGGGAAGTTGCACTGCGCGGGAAACGATCTTCTCCAGCTCCTTGATCGTGATCTCATCGTCGGAACAGAATACAAAGTAATCCTCTTCTGTCAGGTTCTGGGTGATCCTGAATTTCGAATCTACATAGTTTTGCATGTTGTAATCGTAGCGATCCATATGATCGGCCGTAATGTTCAGCAGGATGGCGATATCGGCTTTGAAATCATACATCCCGTCCAGCTGGAAACTACTCAGTTCCAGCACATAATAATCGTATTCATCCTGTGCGACCTGCAGTGCAAAGCTTTTTCCTACGTTTCCGGCGATCCCGATGTTCAGACCCGCCTTGCGTAACATATGGTGAATGAGCGATGTGGTGGTGGTCTTCCCGTTGCTCCCTGTGACGCATATCTTCTTGGCGCCGGTATACCGACCGGCGAATTCGATCTCCGAGATCACGTGGATCCCCCGTTTCCGGATGGACTTCATGATTGGCGCACTTTCCGGGATCCCCGGACTCTTGATGATCTCATCGGCATTGAGGATCATGCGTTCGGTATGTCCATTTCCTTCATAAAGGACCTGGTGCTCATCGAGCATCTCCTTGTACTTCGGGTTGATCCTGCCCGAATCAGAGACGAATACATCAAAATCCTGTTGTTTCGCAAGAATCGCTGAACCTGTCCCGCTTTCGCCGGCTCCCAGGATTACTGTTCTTTTTCTGTTCTCCATATAGTGTTTATCTTATTTTCAGGGTTACAATGGTGATGACTGCCAGCAGCAGACCGATGATCCAGAAACGGGTGACGATCTTGGCTTCCGGGTAGCCTTTCTTTTGATAATGATGATGGGCCGGAGCCATCAGGAAGATCCTTCTTCCCTCTCCAAATTTTTTCTTTGTATGCTTGAACCAGCTGACCTGCATGATGACCGACAGACTTTCGAACAGGTAGATCCCACATAGGATCGGGATAAGCAACTCTTTCCGGATAACAATCGCGAAGACGGCAATGATCCCTCCCAATGCAAGACTCCCGGTATCTCCCATGAAGATCTGTGCAGGGAAGGAGTTGTACCATAGAAAACCGATGGTCGCACCGATGAATGCAGCAGCAAAGATCACAAGCTCACCTGCGTTGGGGATGTACATGATGTTCAGGTAGTCGGCAAATATCGCGTTACCCGATACATATGCGAGTATCCCGAGGGTCGTGCCGATGATTGCCGCCGATCCGGTGGCCAGTCCGTCCAGTCCGTCAGTGAGATTTGCCCCGTTTGAAACTGCAGTCACAATGAAGATGACCACCAGGACAAAGATCAGCCATACCAGCTTGTCTTTGTATTTTCCGGCAAACCAGACCAGCCACGTATAGTTGAATTCGTTGTCTTTTACAAATGGGATGGTGGTCAGCGGTGTCTTGTGGTCCCTAACAAAATACTCCTCTCCGTTATCATTCGTCACAGTTGGCAGATGGATATATTCGGTCTTTGTCTCCTCGTTGACCGGTATCCGTTCACGGATCACCGCATCATCGCTGAGCAGGAATGTAATGCCAACGATCAGGCCAAGACCAACCTGACCTATGATCTTGAATTTACCCCGCAGTCCCTCCTTGTTTTTCAGGAACACCTTGATGTAGTCGTCCAGGAACCCGATCACTCCCAGCCAGATGGTAGTAATAAGCATCAGGATTACATAGACATTGTCAAGCTTTCCGAAGAGCAACACGGGAACAACGATAGAGGCAATGATGATGATGCCGCCCATGGTGGGTGTCCCCTGTTTCTGGTTCTGACCATCCAGTCCGAGGTTCCTCACGGTCTCCCCGATCTGTTTCTTTTGCAGGAATCTGATGATACTTTTACCGATAAAAAGGGAGATCAGCAGCGAAGTGATCACGGTCAGAGCTGCCCTGAACGAGATGTATTCAAACATTCCCGCGCCGGGCAGGTCCAGATTTTCCAGGTATTTGAATAGTTCGTAGAACATTGCTATTTACTTTAAATATTTTGTGATCACCTCTTCATCATCGAAATGCTTTTTTTCTCCCCTTATCTCCTGGGTTTTTTCATGTCCCTTTCCTGCCACCAGCACCAGGGATTCCGGTCCTGCGATCATGCAGGCTGTTTTGATCGCCTCCTCACGATCGGCAATCTTCAGAATGGCTCCCCTCTGCTCCTGTCCGATTCCATTTTCCATCTCCTCCATGATCATGGCAGGGTCTTCAGACCTCGGGTTGTCGGAAGTCAAAATCACCTTGTTGCTCAATGAGGCAGCCACAGCTCCCATCTTCGGCCGCTTGGCCCTGTCACGATCTCCCCCGGCTCCGATCACTGTAATGATCTCCCTGCCCTCCAGGTTCACCTCACGAATGGCTTCCAGCACATTCTTCAGTGCATCATCGGTATGTGCATAATCGATCACTGCAACGGTACCTTCCGCACCCCGCAGTACCTGGAATCTTCCGGCAGCGGCATCAGCCTTGCTGACCGCCTCGAGTATCTCCGTCTTATCATGGTCCAGGAGTACACATACCCCGTAAACCGCCAGGATATTGGAAGCATTGAAACGTCCTGTAAGCTTCACCCATACCTCCCTCTCATCCACCAGCAGCCGCATCCCTCCGAAGTGGGGTTCCAGGATCTTCGCATTGAAATCGGCCCGACGCCCCAAGCCGTAACTGAGCTTACTGGCGCGGGTATTCTGAAGCATCACCTTCCCATTTTTATCATCGGCATTGGTCAGGGCAAACGCACCCTCCTCCAGCATATCGAAAAATGATTTTTTGGCCTTCAGGTATGCATTGAAATCCTTATGATAATCAAGGTGATCATGGGTCAGGTTGGTGAACACTCCTCCTTTGAAGGTGAGTCCGTCCACACGGTGCTGACTCAGTGCATGGGAGGATACCTCCATGAAACAGTAAGCACATCCTGCATCGACCATCCTCCTGATCCAGCTGTTGATCTGCATCGGATCGGGTGTGGTATGCGTGGCAGGGTGACGCTTTCCGTTGATGATCACTTCGATGGTAGTTAAAATACCGGCCTTGTAACCAAGACCGGTATTGACCTTATATAATAAGGTGGCTATGGTCGTTTTTCCATTGGTTCCGGTAATACCCACCAGGCTAATCTCGCGCGAGGGATGCCCGTACCATTCAGCAGCTATAATTGCCAGTGCTTTTCGTGAATTGGGGGTCAGGCTGAATGCTACGCCGGGGTCCATTGTTTCCGGCAGTTTTTCACAGACGATGGCAACGGCCCCTTTTGCGACTGCCTTTTCGATGTAGGCATGACCGTCTGCGATGGTTCCGGTGATGGCAATGAACAGGGTACCCGGTTTCACCTTCCGTGAATCAAAGGTCACCGCACTGATCTCAACTTCTGAACCCCCATGGGTTTCAGAAACCTCCACATCCTGTATGAGTCTGTTCAGCTTCATCCTTCCGTTATACTCATTTCAAGTTTGATCAGTCCGCCCTCCTTCAACAGGCTGCCCGGGGAAGGCGATTGTCCGCGCACCGTACCCCGACCGGAGATCTCGACGCGGAGCCCCATATTTTCAAGCAGGTAGATCGCATCCCTGGCCCCCATGTCTTTCACATCAGGCACATAGAGCGTACTCATATCGCTTCTCCTGAGTGTGACCGCATCACCTGTACTGCGGGTTTTGACCCACTCCGATTCATGCGTGCCCGATTCGAAGGGGATCTTCAGCGACTGAAGGGCCGATTCCAGCTCCCGCTTGTAACCACTTTTTGAATAGGGTGCATCGGGGGCGGCGGCCAGCTGGGACTCTCCCGGGTGTTGCATGTTCAGGTCCTGGATGTAGATCCGGTCTGTGATCTCCCTGAAGATGGGTCCGGCCACCAGGTTCCCGTAGTAGACCGATTTTGATGGGGAGCTGATCACCACGATGCAGGAATACGCTGGTTGATCGGAGGGAAAATATCCTGTAAATGAGGCCTGGTAGCGTCCCTGGGCATAGCCATTTTTCGCATCTGCGATCTGGCATGTGCCCGTTTTCCCCGCAATGGGATAGTATGAATTCTTCAGGTTTTTTGCCGTCCCGTGTTCCACAACCCCTTCGAGCATCGGCCTGATCTTCTCCAGCGTCTCTTCAGAGCAGATCTTGTGATTCAGTATCTCCCTTTCGAAACGATGGACCACCTTCCCGTGATACCTGATCTCTTCAGCAAATAGAGGCTTCACCATCACGCCTTCGTTGGCGATTGCGTTATAGAAGGTAAGAACCTGAAGGGGTGTCAGCCTGACCTCGTAGCCGATGGACATCATGGGCAGGGAGATCTTCGACCAAAGCGGACTGTCGGTATACTTGATGTCGGGAACCCCTTCACCACGGATCTCGATGCCCAGCTTCTGGTTGAGACCCAGTCGGTATAACCGGTCAACGAACGCCGATGGATCCTCCTTGTAGTTCTCATTGACCAGCTTGGATATCCCCACATTGGAGGAATATTCAAATGCTTCGCTGAATGTAATCACGCCCAATCCTTCATCACCACTGTCTTCCAGCCTGTGTCCATTGTAGATCGCCACACCGCTACCGACATCCACCTTGTCGTCGGGCTCCACCAGTCCGTCCTCCAAAAGTGCGATGGCCGATGCAAGTTTAAAGGTAGATCCGGGTTCAGTACTTTCACCGATGGCATAGTTGTAATTCTCGACATATCTTCCACTACCCGATTTCCCCAGGTTGGCGATCGCCCTGATCTTTCCGGTCTTTACCTCCATGACCACCACAGACCCATGGTCTGCATCATGTTTCCGGAGTTCTGTCAGCAATGCATTCTCCGCCACATCCTGCAGATCAATGTCTATCGTAGTCACGATATCATATCCATCGCGCGGATCGATCTCGTTCTTATCGCTCACCGGCATCCAGATACCCCCCGGGATCTTTTGCATGAGGCGGTATCCCTCGACACCCGACAACTCCTCATCGAAAGCACCTTCAATACCCACCACACTGCCCAGGTCTCCCTGCATCGTATACCCGATGGTACGCGCAGCCAGCATGCCATGTGGTCTGATCCTGCGATTTTGCTGGACAAAGATGGTGCCTCCCTGGTAGCGGCCCAGTCGGAAGATCGGGAAACTCTTCAGCTGCTGGAGTTGTGAATAGTTTACATTGCGTTTGACCAGGTAGTAGCGGCTGCCGTCCTCCCTGGCTCTCACGAGGTTTTGCTTGTAGGCCGACCAGTGTCGGTCATTGAACAGCCTGGACAAACGGATGGCAAGTGAATCGACATGGCGGTCGAATATCTCCCGTGTAAAAGCTTCGCTGCGCATGTCCATCCTGATCTCGTAGTAGGGTACATCAACGGCCAGGAGTCTTTCTTCAGAGGAATAGATGTTCCCTCGATTGGGCTCAATGGTCTTATAGGTAATACTGTTCACCTCGGCCTCCTCCCACTTGTTTTTTTCGATCAACTGAAGGAAGAACATCTTGCCCAGGATGGCAAGTGCAAAGACCACCATGGCGAGGTAAACCACGCTGACCCGGATCAATATGTTTTTCTTCAGCGACATCAGTTCTTCTCCTTCATTACCAATTTTTTAAGTGGCTCCTTGTTCTCTGTCAGACCAAGCTCCTTTTCTCGTACCATCTGTTCCACCCTGCTCTGCCGGCTCACCATTGTCAGATTGGAAGAGGTGGTGATCGCCCTTGATCTCAACTCCTTCACCTCGGTCTGCAATTCATCTGACCGGATGACCAGTTTTTCAGCGTGGTTCCTGTTTGCGATCATGAGGAGTGCCATGATCACCAGTAATGCAAGATATGGGGCTTGCCGGATCACCGATTGCTGGGTGAGTACATTGCCATCGATCAGGCTCCTGAAGGAGAATTGTGTTCCCTTCTCCTTTTTAACCTCTTCAAATTCAATATTTTTTCGCTCCCTGCTCATCTATATTTTTTCAGCTATTCTCAATTTTGCGCTCCTGGCCCTGTTATTCTCCTTCAGCTCACCTGGTTCCGGAACGATCACTTTGCGGTTTACCTGTCTCCATTCGGTCTGTGGCGCACCGTAAAAATCTTTCTCCACCTTGCCCTCTGTGTTTCCCGACCGCATAAAATTTTTTACGAGACGGTCTTCAAGAGAATGGTAGGTGATCACTACCAGTCTTCCCCCGGGATTCAGCCAATCTGCTGTTTGCATCAACATCTCCTTCAGGACATCCATCTCCTCGTTGACCTCGATCCTGATGGCCTGGTAGATGCGGGCGAGGAACTTGGACCTTGTTTGTTGCGGGATAAGATGACCCAGCACATCTTCCAGGTCCCCCGTGGTGCCGATACTGCCTTCCGATCTTCCACCTACGATCGTCCTCGCCACCCTTCCGGCATTTTTAATTTCACCGTATTCACGAAATATCCTTGCAAGTTCTTTTTCAGGGTATTCGTTCAGAACGTGAACGGCCGATTTAGGGGAGGAGGTATCCATGCGCATGTCCAGGGCTGCCTCAGAACGAAAGGAAAAACCCCTGTCGGGCTGATCGATCTGATGAGAAGATATCCCGAGGTCAGCCAGGATCCCGTCGACCCCGGACACTTCATGGTAGCGGAGGAAATTCCGCATGTACCTGAAATTTGCCTGGATGAAAACCAGTCGCCTGTCACTGCCGGCATTCTGCACGGCGTCCGGGTCCTGGTCAAATGCAAACAACCTTCCCTTTTTTTCCAACTTGTCAAGAACCAGGCGGGAGTGTCCCCCTCCACCAAAAGTAAGATCCACGTAGGTCCCTCTTGGTTTTATATTCAATCCTTCAATACTCTCATTCAGCAAGACTGGCCTGTGATAAGCCATATTATTCTGATTCTATGGATGTTCCACCCAGTATTTTTTCAGCCATGGAGGCAAAATCATCATCAGCCAGACTCACACCAGTGTACGCGCCGGCATCCCAGATCTCAATCTTCCCCGATTGTCCCGCAAGGACAACTTCGCTTTTTATCCCTGCATGCTCCAGCAGTCGTTTGGGTACCAGCATCCTGTTGTTCCCGTCAAGTGTCACCTCCGCCGTGCCGGCGAAAAACATCCGCAGGAATTTCGCATGCTCCTTGTTATAAGGATTGGTCTTTTCCCTGATCATGGTATTCTGCCTGTCCCACTCTTCCATCGGGTAAAGGATCAGGCACTTTTCAAAGACATCACGCTTCAATACGAATCCGTCGGATGAAGCCTCCTTCATCTGGCGCATGAATGCCGCGGGAAATGAGAGCCTCCCCTTGGAATCGATCTTTACGGTATAATCTCCGATGAATGTTGTCATGTCTCCAGGTCCATTAAGAGGTAAAAATATATATTTTTTCCCACTTCATACCATTTTACCCCACTTTTTCCCACTTTGTTAATAACTTTTGTAATAGCAAATTGCATTGCAGCAGTGGCAAGGGCTGCAAAGTAGTCTTCACGGTATGGGATTTTTTGGTATTTTTGCATCCCCGGACCATTGCCTTATAAAATGAGTGACCAGGAGATCAATAAAGACTTCAAGCCCCTTGACATCAGGGAGATGTTCAGAAAGAAAAACCCACGTGTAGCCCGACTGATCCCGGGGTTCGTCTTCCGGTATCTGCACAGAGCTCTGGCGATTGATGAGGTCAACGAAGTGCTGCGCCTGCACGGCCATAAGAGAGACTTCGACTTTTCCAGTGCGGCCATCGAGATGTTCAACGTCAAAGTTGACCTGGTTGGTGAGGAGAACCTCCCGGAAGGCGGACCGTTCATCTTCGTATCCAATCACCCACTGGGTGGTTTCGACGGGGTCATGCTGATGAAAGAGATCGGTGAGCGGTACAACAGGAAATACAGGGTACTGGTGAACGACATTTTGATGAATGCCACCAATATGGATGGTGTATTTGTACCGATCAACAAGCATGGTGCACAGGCAGCGGAAAATGTAAAACTCATTGATGAGATCTTCCGGTCAGACCAGCATGTAATGACCTTTCCTGCCGGACTGGTATCCCGTCGGAGGAAGGGAGAAATCAGGGATCCCGAGTGGAAGAAAAGCTTTGTCTCAAAGGCGGTCAGGCACCGTCGGGATGTAGTACCGATCCATGTTACAGGCCGTTGTTCCAATTTCTTTTATAACTTTGCCAATATGAGGAGGTTTCTGGGGATCAAAACCAACCTGGAGATGTTCTTTCTGCCGCGGGAAACATTTCGCCATAAGAACAGTCACTATACCATTACCATTGGCAAGCCAATTGATCACCAGGTATTTGACCGGCGTCACAGGCCCGCAGAATGGGCGCAGAAGGTGAAGGAACATTGTTACAAACTTCATGAAGATCCTTCGGCTGTATTTAGCGCCATCTGAAAACATAAACAGAGCAGACCATGAACATGAAACGAATCATTCCGGCACTGGACAAGAAGCTCCTGCTTGCTGAACTGACAGAAGATAAATTTGTCAGAAAAACCAATAAGGGCGGAAACCTGCTCTATATTGTCGATGCAAATGATTCTCCGAACCTGGTCAGGGAGATCGGCAGGCTCAGGGAGGTGGCCTTCAGGGCTGCCGGCGGAGGCACGGGAAAAGATTGTGATCTTGACGATTTTGATTTTGGTGAAGACGGCTACAGACAATTGATCGTCTGGGACCCGGACCAGCAGGAGATCCTGGGTGGATACCGCTTCCTGATCTGTAATTCAGATTCATGCAGCAAGGATGGAGAGGTAAAGCTTGCAACAGCAAAGCTTTTCAATTTTTCTCAAGAATTTATAAACGATTACCTGCCGCACATGATCGAGCTCGGTCGTTCTTTCGTACAGCCAATGTACCAGTCGACCAACCTCCGAAGGAAAGGACTCTATGCACTTGACAATCTATGGGATGGCCTGGGAACACTGGTGATGGACCACCCTGAGATCAAGTATTTCTTCGGAAAAGTGACCATGTATCTTCATTATCACCAGGAAGCACGCGACATGATCCTGTTTTTCCTGAACAAGCATTTTCCCGACAATGACAGGCTGGTTGTTCCCAGGGAACCCTTGCGCGTATTGATGGAACAGGCAAAACTCGATGCGATCTTCACCGGGTCCGATTACATGGAAGATTACAAGATTCTCTCCAAGAAGGTGCGGGCAACGGGGGAATCGATCCCTCCGCTGATCAATGCATACATGAGCCTCTCCCCTTCGATGAGATCATTCGGCACTGTACTCAACCACAGTTTCGGGGAGGTCGAGGAGACGGGGATCATGATCACCGTCAATGACCTTTATAAAAGCAAGGTGGAACGACACCTGTCCAATTACGTGCCCAAGCACCTGCGCATGATCAAGAATATGAGCATGCGGGATACCTACCTGAATGACCTGTTCAAGCGGTTCCGGTTCAATAAGCACGAGAAGTGATGCCTTCGATGTAATTGATAAATGCAGTATTGACCACCTTATTCCCTCCCGGGGTCGGGTAATCCCCGGTGAAATACCAGTCGCCCAGATCATCGGGAATGGCTTCATGCAGATTTTCAATGGTCTGGTAGACGATCCTGACCTCTGCGTTGATCTCCGGCGAGGTCAGCAATTCCGCAATCTTATCTGAAACCTGTTGTGCAGTGAAAGGCTTGTAAATATCCTTCACATAGTTCACGATCTTCTCCTTTGGTTCGTGTCTCTGTGCAACAGATTTCTTGTACACCTCGTTGATTACATGCTCCTTACCGGTTTCCCTGAGCAGTGCAATGGCAGCCTGGAAAGCAATGAAATCTCCGAGCCTGGCCATATCGATCCCATAGCAATCGGGATACCTGATCTGGGGGGAAGAGGATACCACCACGATCCTTTTCGGTCCGAGACGATCAAGTATCTTAATGATACTTTCCCGCAGGGTGGTCCCCCTGACAATGGAATCGTCAATGATCACCAGGTTGTCCACACCGCGCTTAATTGTACCATAAGTGATGTCATACACATGGTTTACAAGGTCTTTTCGTCCTTTGTCCTGACTGATAAAAGTTCTGAGCTTGATGTCCTTGATGGCCACCTTTTCGATCCGTGGTCGCCTTGAAATAATTTCGGCCATCTCATCATCATCCAGGGAACCATTGCTCTCCTTGATCAGCCGTATCTTATCATTGATCATATGGTCCTCCACCCCTGCTACCATTCCGTAGAAGGCCGACTCGGCGGTGTTGGGAATGAATGAAAAGACTGTATTCTGCAGATCATGGTCGACATGCTCGAGTATTGGCGGCACAAGCAGTCGTCCCAGTTTTTTCCTTTCACTGTAAATGCTTTTGTCGCTCCCCCTGGAAAAGTAGATCCTCTCAAATGAACATGACCGCTTTTCATAGGGCTCCCGTATCTGTGGTTGCTGGATGGTCCCGTTCTTTTTGATCACGATGGCCTTCCCCGGATCCAATTCATGGATCTGATCGGCCTTAAGGTCCATCACCGTCTGGATAACAGGCCGCTCAGATGCAACAATTGCAATTTCTTCATCGTGGTAATAATACGCAGGCCTGATCCCCCAGGGATCCCGCATGACAAAGGCGTCGCCGTGTCCGAGCAGCCCAGCGATGGCATACCCACCATCCCATCTTTTGGAAGACTCTCCAAGGATCTTCCCAATATCTATCTTCTCAGTGATCATGTCACTGATGTCCGTATTTGAATATCCTTTCTCCTTGAAATCATCGAAAAGCACCTGGTTTTCCCGGTCCAGGAAATGACCCACCTTCTCCAGCACCGTGACCGTATCGGTATAATCTTTAGGTGACTGACCCAATTCAACGAGGGTGTTGAACAACTCATCCACGTTGGTCAGGTTAAAGTTTCCCGCGATCACCAGGTTCCTGGTCCTCCAGTTGTTCTGACGCATGACCGGGTGCAGGTTATCTGAAGAATTACTTCCAAATGTTCCATACCTGAGATGACCCAGGTAGAGTTCACCCACGAAGGGAAGGTTCATTTTAGCCCAGCTGGCATCGTCAATGGATTTTGGATGCTTTCGTTCCGCTTTCCTGAAATTGCCGTAGACCGATTTAAAAATGTCATTGATGGCATCGCTTTTCGAGGATCTGAGCCTGCTGAAATACTTATGGCCCGGCGGCACATCAAATTTCACACTTACCAGGCCTGCACCATCCTGCCCACGGTTGCGCTGTTTCTCCATGAGCAGATACAGCTTCTGCAGACCATACTTCCATGAACCGTATTTCAACTGGTAATACTCGAGGGGCTTCAATAACCTGATCAGTGCAATCCCGCACTTGTGCCTGATTTCATCACTCATAAAAATTCACCAATGAAGTTATTCAATCTTCAATTACAATATTACTTTCTACGATAAATGCATCCGGAAAACCCCTCTGTATATCATCCAGGTATTTCAAAGCATCTCGCTTGGTTCTGAAATCTCCGACATAGATCTTGTAATAGGAACCTTCATATGGACCGTAGGTTGGGATGCCGGGGTGGGATGACAGGAACCTGGCCCTGACCCTTCGCTGATTCTCCTTTGCGCCATGTCCGTTATCGGAAAAGATCCTGATCCTGTAACCATCCACGCCGCGCAGTTTACTGTTCTGAACAAGGAGCTTCTGGTAATTCTCAAAGATCAAAGTATCAAGCTGCAGAACGACGTTGCCGGTCATCTCCTTTTCCTGCAGACTTTTAAGTGCGTCTTTCGACCTGACAGAGCCACTGCCAGACTGCGCTGTAGCCACGGTCGCTGCGGCAAAAATCAATATGCAAAAAGTTATGAATCTCATCGTTCCAATCGTGCTCCAAAAATAGTTAAAATTGTTTGCAATCTGACAACCAGTGAAAATATTAATTACTTTCGCTCCATGCCGGTAAAACGAAGAAATATCAGGACTATTGAGATCCTGTCGGGTTTTTTTCTGATCCTGACTGTTCTTTCAATGCTGACGGCCTATCTGCTGAAATTCGATTATTCAGTTCCCAATGCCACATTTGAGGAGGACATCGATTTTATCCTGGATAATATTTTGCGACAGCGCATCAGTGCAATCACCTGGCTGATAGCCGGTTCAGTCGCTACATTCTTTATTCCACTGTACCTGTTGATGTTCCACCGGTTTCAGAAAGGCATGCACATTTTGAGCAGCTTCTTCATCCTGGCGATGGCATACGCCTTCTTTCAAATGAGCCTAAATGAATTTTACGTTGCCCGGGCAACAACAGAGGGTCTGAATGAGAAGATGAAGATTGGCGACGCAACCACAACCGGCATCCTTATCGCCATCAGAAACGTCCTTCTCTGGCAAAAAATCGGCTTGACAGCATTCGGCGCCTTTACCACCGTATTCACGATCTCCAGGTTCAACGAAGTGAAATTCCCGGTTTTTGGAAGTATGCTCGCCTTCCTTGCTGCACCGGTGCTGATCACCTTCACATGGATGAGTCCGGACCACCTTTTGATGACATCTTCCCTTGCCGCAACCTGGATGGGGCTTTTGATTATTGGTACCAGACTTGTAAACAGGGGGATGAAACTTGTTGAAAAATAGAATAGATAAAATTTTTATATATATTCACCCCGAATATCTTGTGCAGGTGATTGATGGAGAAAAAAGGAAAGTATAAGATTCTTGAGAAGATCATGCCTGATCGCTCATCCCGGGAGTTTATCATAAAGGTGATCGAGTCGCTTACGAATATTGTTCTTATTCTGAATAGCGACAGGAGGCTGGTTTATGCCAATCAAAGTATCAACGGACGCTTCGCTTATGGCGAATCAAACTCTCTGCTGAATCTGAGACCCGGTGATATTTTTCAATGTGTCAATTCGAAAAAGGAGCAAGGGGGCTGTGGCGCTTCAAAGGCTTGCGAATTCTGTGGAGCTTTCAGAGCAATGGATATCTGCAAAAATGAAAACAAAACCGTCACGAGTCATTACAGGATCCTCGGAATGAAGGAGGGAAGAAATATGCCATTTAATTTCAGATTTACAGCAACTCCTTTCGAATGCAGCGATGGCTTTTTCTATGTGATTACGCTGGAAGATATCTCAATTGCGAAAAGAAAAGCCGAACTGGAGAAAATATTTTACCATGACCTGATGAATACCGTCGGGAACATGAACAGCATTATCAATCTGATCAAGATGAAGGGCGATGTGGATCAGCAATACCTGGATCTGCTCGAAACAAATTACAATTCCATCTACGATACCATCAATGAGCAGAAACAGTTATCCATGGCGGAGAGAGGTGAATTAAAAGTCAATATGGATGAAATTCATCCGGAAGATCTGCTTATTGAAACCATGCTTTCATTTAAGAACAATGAAAATCTGAACGGACAACTGACACTGGATAAAAAAATAGATACGCGCATATTTGTCTCCGACCAGTCACTCCTACAAAGAATTCTTGTCAACATGATAAAAAATGCACTTGAGGCTTCTGAAGAGGAAGATAAAGTTGTTGTTGGCACCTCACAGGATGAAAAGCGGGTTCGATTCTGGGTGAACAACAGGACTGTCATTTCTGAAGGGACAAAGCATCTTATTTTTGAACGCTCTTTCTCAACCAAGGGGACTGGCCGTGGACTGGGCACTTACAGCATGAAGATACTGGGTGAAGATTACCTGGGAGGCACCGTTGATTTTATTTCTGACAAAGAGGAAGGAACGACTTTCTGGATCGATCTGCCTAAGAATCCATAGCCTCTGCCACCTCTTCCGTCTCTTCCAGGTTATGGAAGACATTCTGAACATCATCATCGTCTTCAAATTCCTCTACGATTTTCAGGATCTGTACCGCATCCTCCACCGGCAACTCTTTCGTATCATTGGGAATTCGCTGCAGGGCTGCACTTTCGGTTTCAAGCTCCATCTCTTCCAGCTTTTTCTGCACATTGTGAAAATCCTCCAGCGGTGTGGTGATCATAAATGTATCATCATTCAGCTCGATCTCTTCCACCCCGGCATCAATGATCTCCAGCTCAAACTCCTCAGGATCCAGTTCCCCTTTCGGCACGGTGATGATCCCCTTCCTGTCAAAAAGAAACGACAGCGACCCGTTGGTACCAAGTGACCCGCCCCGCTTCGTAAAAATCGACCTGATGTTACTTACAGTGCGGTTGTTATTGTCGGTCAGACATTCAATGAATACAGCAATCCCATTCGGCAGGTACCCCTCGAAGGTGGTCTCCTGGAAGCTGGATGAATCCTTGTTGGCTTTGTTGATGGCCCGTTGGATGTTGTCCTTTGGCATGTTCATGCCTTTGGCGGTCTGCACAGCTGTCCTCAGCCTGGGATTCGTTTCCGGATCACTACCTCCCTCTTCAGCCGCAATGGTGATCTCTTTTATGAGCTTCGTAAAGATCTTGCCTCTCTTGGCATCAATTGCACCTTTCTTCCTTTTTATGGTCGACCATTTGCTGTGTCCTGACATATCCTGGTTTTTAGTTTCTACAAAAATAGAAAAACAGGCCGGTTTTAGGAAATCCTTACCGGTTTACCACCTGGATCCCGCCAAACACTACGCCGGTCTTGATGTACAGTGCAGCCGAGTCTGAACGGTAACTACCTGTTGTATAACTTGTTGTTCCGAAAACAGCTGTATTTCCACCCGGCAATTCTGCCCCTGCAAATACTGCATCTGCCTCGATACGGGTTGGTATATCCTCGCTGATCCGGATCGTTGATCCCCCGAAGACCGTGTTGATCTTCACATGATGATCACCCTTGCTCAGGTCAACATTGGTAAAATCATACACCCCTTTCCCGAAGATCACATTGTACTCCTTGCCATTCTCGGTCTGCTCATACACCCTTTCACTGAAGATCGTTTCGTCAGGCCCGATCTTCCCTTCAGGTATCAGGACACGACCAAATAATACCTTCAGCCCCAGGAAGATGAAGAATACGCCGACCAGCACCTTGAAGATCGGGAAATCAATGTTAAAAACCACCTTGATGATGAGCGCAATACCGATGACCATCAACATTGCACCCCAGAAAAGACCAGCTCCCATTTTCATATTGTTTTAATTAATATTATACGTGGATTTTTTGTTTCACACTGCAATATTACGATGCATTCCATGACCCCGAAAGGGCAAATCGGCGAAATGACCAATTAAATCGGTGGGCGTCCCTGGAGATTCGTGAGCAGTTTCAACCCGAATCACCACAATCCTCTGAATTCACTGTCGATCGGCAAGCAATGAATCCGGTTCAAATCTACCTATGGGCATGGCAAAGGCCATCCTGACCGATACGAATCATAATATATATATTTTAATCACTATTTAAATATATATATTTTTCAACTTGATAAATCAATGTTAAAATCAATGGGTTGGAACAATTTTAATTAATTTTGGGTCCGCTAACAGGGATGTATGCTGAACAGTGGCGCCTGCCCAATGCTTGAAGCTTTCTGCTGAATGTTATGTCCGGGCTCCACACCAACCCTGTCTGCAAGGGATGAAGATTATGAAGAGGAAGAAGTTATATATTGAGACCTATGGCTGCCAGATGAACGTGGTGGACTCGGAGGTGGTGGTGGCCATCCTGCAAAAACAGGATTATGATGTTACGGAAAATATGGAGGAGGCCGACCTGGTACTGGTGAACACCTGTTCCATCCGGGACAATGCCGAACAGAAGGTCCGGAACCGGATCTCGGAATTCGGTCGGCGGAAAAAGGTCAACGAAAATCTCGTGGTGGGTGTGATCGGCTGCATGGCCGAACGACTCAAGGACAAGCTGCTTGAAGATGAACGGTCGGTCGACCTTGTGGTGGGTCCGGATGCCTACAGGGAACTCCCTGCCCTGCTTTCTGAAGTGGAGGGCGGTCAGAAAGGGATCAACACCCTGCTATCCCTCGAAGAGACCTATGGAGATGTACAGCCGGTCCGGCTCGACAAGAACCACGTTTCCTCATTTGTAGCGATCATGCGGGGTTGTAACAATTTCTGCGCTTACTGCGTGGTGCCCTATACCCGCGGAAGGGAACGGAGCCGGGACCCGGAGACCATCGAAAAGGAGGTCAGGGAGCTGTTGGATAAAGGATACCGGGAGGTGACGTTGCTTGGGCAGAATGTGAATTCGTATGAATGGAAAGGAGAGGGGAGAGAGGAGAGCGAAGAGGATCGTCAAGAGCCAGGAGTCAGGAGTCGAGAGAGGAACCAGTCGGCAGTCGGCAGTTCGCAGTCGGCAGGGGGCAGTCGGCAGTCGGCAGTCGGCAGTCAAGAGCCGGAAGAAAACTCGGTGAAGGACCCTGAGCCTGCCGAAGGGTCGCCTATCATCAGGTTCGAGGATCTGCTGGAACGGATTGCCAGGATCTCACCACTGCTCAGGGTCAGGTTTGCCACCTCGCACCCCAAGGACATGTCGGACCAGCTCCTGCAGACCATGGCGAAGTACCCGAACCTGTGCAGGAGTATCCACCTGCCAGTCCAGTCGGGCAGTACCGAAGTGCTCCGGAGAATGAAACGCGGCTATACCCGTGATATGTACGCGTCCCGCATCCGGGCCATCAGGAAATACCTGCCGGAAGCCACCATCTCAACGGATATCATCTCCGGATTCTGCGGAGAGACCGAGGAGGAGCACCGCGAGACCCTGGACCTTATGAGATGGGTGGGTTTTGACTTTGCATACATGTTTAAATACAGTGAACGGCCCGACACCTTCGCGGCAAAGAAATATAAAGATGATGTTCCTGAAGAGGTGAAAACCCGAAGGCTGAATGAGATCATCGCTCTGCAAGGTGAATTGTCACTGGCAAGCAAGCAGGATGACCTGGGAGGTGTTTTCGAGGTACTGGCCGAAGGTCCGTCCAAAAAATCTGAAAGCGAACTGGTGGGACGTACCAGTCAGAATAAAGTCGTCGTATTCCCGGCTGCAGGTCGTAAAGCCGGTGATTATGTGAAAGTAAAGATCAGGAAATGTACATCGGCCACACTGATCGGCGATATCGCTGAAGATTGATGCATGTAGTGCGTTGTGTGTTGACGGCTGACGGCTGAACGCTGCCGACTGAATCCTCTCTCGATACTCGACTAACCTTACTCATCAAGTTCCATCACGATCTTCTCCCTCACATTCAGCCGGGGAATGATGTCAAATGTAGCTTCATGACCGGTGAGCCCGATCAGTTCCTGCACCTCGTCGGTGATATTGCACAGCTGGAAAACACAATGATTGGCCTTCGCAATGCCGGCCGCTCGCTCCAGCGCAAAGAACCCTGCCGTATCAATGAAATTCACATGCGCGAGGTTGAAGATTACGTGGCGGTCTTTTACGCTGACCAGGTCTTCCAGTTGCTGACTGATCAGCTCTGAGAACAGCGTATTGAGTTTTTTTACCTGGAACAGGGAGACCAGGTAATGATCGGCTTCCTTTGCTACTTTTAACATATGGCAATGATAAAGTTGTACGGTACGAAAATAGATATTCGCGAACCGTGAACCGGCAATGAATCGCTGAAATTATTCACAACCCAGGCAAGTTTTACACATTCCCTATTTTGTGGGAGACTTCACAGCCAGGAACAGCTCCTCAAGTTGCTCTGCGGAGATGGTACTCGGTGTGTCTATCATGACATCCCTTCCGGCGTTGTTCTTCGGGAACGCTATGGTATCTCTGATGGAGTCAAGGCCTGCAAACAGCGCCACCCAGCGATCAAAGCCAAAGGCGATCCCACCGTGGGGAGGTGCACCGTAACGGAAGGCACCCATGAGGAATCCAAATTGCCTGGATGCCTCCTCACGTGTAAACCCGAGGTTGTCAAACATTTGCTGCTGCAGCTCCTCGTTATGGATCCGGATCGATCCTCCGCCGATCTCAACACCATTGATCACCAGGTCGTAGGCCATGGCCCGTACCTTGCCCGGATCGGACTTGAAAAGTTCAAGGTCCTCCTCGTAGGGACGCGTGAACGGATGGTGCATGGCATGGAAACGGCTGGTCTCTTCGTCCCATTCCAGGAGTGGAAAATCAACCACCCAGAGGGGCTTGAAAACATCGGGATCCATCAGTTCCAGCCTTCTTCCCATCTCCAGCCTGAGTTCGCTCAGTGCTTTTCTTGTAAGTGCGGTCTCACCGGCGAGCACAAGCATCAGGTCACCCGGCTTTGCTCCCATGGCATCAGCCCACTTCTGCAGGTCATCCGGAGTATAGAATTTGTCAACCGACGACTTGAAAGATCCCGCTTCATTGTATTTTACGTAGACGAGTCCTTTTGCACCGATCTGGGGTTTCCTGACGAAATCGGTCAGCTCATCCAGCTGTTTTCTCGAATATTCGGCACAGCCTTCAACGCAAATACCACGTACATATTCCGCGCTGTCGAACACGTTGAATCCCTTGCCGGCGGTGAGCTCTTTGATATCGTTGATCTCCATGCCGAAACGTGTATCGGGTTTGTCATTCCCAAACCTGTCCAGTGCTTCGCTGTACGGCATTTTCGGGTATTTCTCCGTGATCTCCACATCCTTGATGGCTTTGAACAGGTGGTTGGACAGACCCTCAAATGCATCGAGCACATCGTCACGACCCACGAATGACATTTCACAATCGATCTGCGTGAACTCCGGCTGGCGGTCGGCCCGCAGGTCCTCGTCCCTGAAGCACTTCACGATCTGGAAATAACGGTCGAACCCCGCCACCATCAGCAGCTGCTTAAATGTCTGCGGCGACTGAGGAAGTGCGTAAAACTGACCTGGATTCATGCGCGAAGGTACGACGAAGTCACGTGCCCCTTCGGGGGTGGATTTGATAAGGACCGGTGTTTCCACCTCGATGAATTTCTCATCGCTCAGGTAGTTCCTGATCTCGATGGACATCCTGTGCCGCAACTCCAGGTTTTTCCGCACATCGACCCGTCGCAGGTCCAGGTAGCGGTATTTCATCCTGAGTTCATCGCCGCCGTCTGTATCCTTCTCTATGGTAAAAGGTGGATGCTCCGAAGCGTTCAGCACTTTCAGTGAAGTGACCAGGATCTCGATCTCCCCCGTGGGCATTTTGGGGTTTTTATTGCTTCTCTCAGCAACCGTTCCTTCGGCCTGAATCACGAACTCTCGTCCCAGTTTCCTTGCTTCCCTGCAAAGCTCCTCGTTCTTCTCCATGTTGAAGACCAGCTGGGTGAGCCCGTAACGGTCACGCAGATCTATGAAGGTCATCCCCCCCAGGTCGCGCGATTTCTGGACCCATCCGCTGAGTTTAACATTTTCATCAACATTCTGGATATTCAATTCTCCGCAGGTATGTGTTCTGTACATTTCAGGTATCTTTTATTCGGTCAATCACTTAAATTACTATTTTGCGAAAATATAAAGAATTATCGAGGTACTATGACATATCCCATCTTCTCTGATGAATATTTTATGAATGAGGCTTTGAAGGAGGCCCGCAAAGCCTTCGAACAGGATGAGGTCCCCGTGGGTGCAATCGTGGTCTCCAACCAGCGGATCATTGCCCGGGGGTTCAACATGACCGAACAGCTCGGGGATGTGACGGCCCATGCGGAGATGATCGCCCTTACCAGTGCGTCCAATTTTCTCGGATCCAAGTACCTGGATGAATGCTCCCTCTATGTCACCCTGGAACCCTGCCTGATGTGCGGTTCGGCGTTAAAATGGGCGCAGCTGGGCAGACTGGCATTCGGGGCGTCAGATGAGAAGGCCGGGTACCACCTGGTGGAATCGCCTGTCCTGCATCCCAGGACAAAGATCAGCTTCGGGATCCTCGAGGAGGAATGCGGGAAACTGCTGAAGGAGTTTTTCAGGATGAAGCGGGTATGAGTCCGCCGGACCACCCTCGAACAGGCATGTCACCATCAATGTGTCGGTATAACGGCACTGAAGGGCCAGGCAGGAGCTTACCACTTTCGACCTCCCGCTGTTGATGGTGGGATCTGAATTCCAGGAAAAGGTTTGGACGCACCTTCAAAAGATTCCCTATGGGGAGACCATCAGCTACAAAGAGTTGTCACGCAGAATGGGAAATGAAATGGCAATCAGGGCAGTTGCTGCCGCAAACGGGGCCAATGCCATCTCGATCATCATCCCCTGTCATCGTATCGTGGGAAGCAAAGGTGAACTAACCGGGTATGCCGGGGGTATTGCTGCAAAGCGCAAACTATTGAAGCTTGAAACAGAAGGCAGGGAAGGATATCAGCATGAGCTTTTCTGAACAATCCAGGACTGCATATCATCATTTCCTGGGCAACCCCGATATATCCAGCCTGGTGTTTGGCATCCCCATGTCCCTGGAATCTTTGACTGTAAGAATGATATCATTAAAATCATGATCGCAGCTACCACTGTTCACTTTTATGTCTTCAAAGGTCAGTACAATGTCATCACAATCACTGCTTAAAAAGAGTGTGGATTGCTGTGCCTGTTCCAAGTTAAAAACCCTGTCTGTATAATGTGTATAGACACCCTCAACCGTGAGGCCGTTTTTCCACCCCTGCGCCACCAGGTAAAAGCCGATAACCGTTCCTGCGGGAAAGCTGCCTTCGCCCAGTTGTACCCGGTCACCAAAATCAAGACCTCCCCCTTCGCCGATCTTTGATACGTTGGGGAAAACAATATGTTTTTCAATGTCTTCGATGCTTTGTGGCGGATTGTCTGCAGAATAGGTATAGTACCCGAAGGTATTTCTCCAGCCGGCACCTTCATCGATAAATGAAATGTACACAGGTGTTTCTTCTGTAACAAGGATATTCAGATGTGCTGTATCACTGAACAGGTCATCATGAATACCTCGCACATCCACACTCTCGGGAAACATCTCAGAAATTTTTGTCATCAATGTTTCACAGGGCTCGGTAGGCTCCACATCGTCTGGCACCCCTTCGTCGATACTTATGGCAAGTATTTTCAGGCCACCAAGACCCGTCGCCACAAAAAGCACGCTGTCTTTGGATTCAACGAAATTTGCTGATTGGGATTCGCCAAACTCCATGGCACCCAACATCCATAAACTGTCATTCTTCTCTTCAATCAGTCCGCCCACATAGATGCCGGATTCGCCGTTTCCGATCAACACCAGGTCCCCGTTCAGAGAAACACTGTTGGTCACATGGTTTTCATCCAGGGCCCCTGGAGGTGTGGACGGCTTTGGCAGACTTTGTTTCAGTGACCCATCAAGATTTAGCATTGATAACCCACCCTCATTCAGTGCCGCGAATATATAGTTGTCTGAAACAGCAATTTCAGACTTGGATTCCGGGATGGTTGCGCCCCCGACATCATAGGACTCAGATAAAACTGCATCCTGCAGATCGAACACATTTATCCTTCCTTCCTGACCCTGTAGCACATACAGGTGATTTGAATTGGCATCAACTGAACGGGCATCCGCGATCGCCTCCATCCCCGTTATTGCATATGCAGAGTTAAAAATCGTCAGGTCACCTCCGGAACCGCTGGTTGTAAAAATCTTTCCGGCAGCCATCTTTATATCGGTGCCGGCAAAGGACGAAATATCTATGATCGTATCCACCTGGTCAAATGCCATTGATCCATCCAGTGATATCACACCCATAAAAGCCGGCGATTCAAACCCCATTTCCACATAGTCCCCCGTGGCTCCAACCACATATAATTTCCCATCGGCATAGTCGACAGCGCTCACATCTGAATTTTTCAGAATGGCGCTGGATACAATCACCGGATTCTTCAAATCGGAAACATCAAAAACTTCAATACCACCCAGCCATTTTGGTCCGCGTGTATTGTAGGTTACAAACGCATAATCATCTTTGATTGTTACATGCGTGGCCTGAAGCGTATTGTCTGCATATACAGGAGGATCAACTTCGGCCTTCAATTTAAACGCATAGTTTTTTGTCAGGTCTACCGGTGGAAACTCAGCGGTACGCTTCCGCAGCGTAGAAGTTCCTCTGTCCACCACAGGCACAGTTTCATTCCTGTATGTAATTCTCGCATTTAGAAGTTCGGGATTGTTATTGATCAGCAAATTGCCTTTTTCAATATAATCATCGCCATGTTCCGGAGGCAGGGTGTCTTTCTCGCAACTGCTCACTGAAAACAGGATAACCGGTATAAGGAATCTGATCACTACATTTTTCATGTCTTGTCATTTAATTGTTTGTCTTCTATCGTCTGCCCTCAATTGTATTGAATTGAGTTCTTCTCTGGCATCCATATCTGTATACTTGATTTTAACAAAAAAGTTGCTGTAAGTTCTGATTGTTTTGATAAAATCAACACTTTATTGTCTGAATCCCGCTTATTCTGAAATGAATGCTAAATGCCGATTCACCGGCAAGGTCCCTTGTTGCGTTTGAAGACACCAAAGATCCTGCCTGCAATGTTCCTCACTCTGCTCAGGACTGGTTTTCCAGTCTGAATCCCGCCCCTTGTAGATTCTCCCAGAATCCAGGGTAGGATTTGGTCACCACCATGGGGTCCTTGATCCGGATCTCTCCCAGCGCAAGCGCCGTCGGGGCAAAAGCCATGGCCATCCGGTGATCGTGGTAGGTTTCAATGACCGGTTCCGGCTCCGGGGCACAGCGCTGTTTGTTCCATTCGAGAAAGCTTCCTTCATCATCGGTCTCCAGGATAAAACCAAGTTTCTTCAGCTCTGTCTGCAATGCATGGATCCTGTCAGTCTCCTTGATCCGCAGGGTTCTTGTACCGGTAAACCGGAACGGAACGGCGGCCATACAAAGTACAACTGCCATTGATTGCACGATATCCGGCGCATTGGTGAAATCAAAGCTGAACATGCCGGGGTGAATCTTTGCCAGCCTGGAGAGTGTCACTTTTCCATCGTCAAATTCACTTACCACCCCCAGGGAATGAAAAATATCTGTCAGCACCTGGTCGCCCTGCAGACTCTCCTTCCCGAGATAGGAAAGGGTGACACGGGCATAGTCCTGCAGCAGGGTCATGGCATACCAGTAGGAGGCCCCGCTCCAGTCAGATTCAACCACACTCGTTCCCCCGCTGTAGCCGGTTGGCTGAACAGTGATGGTGCTCCCTGTCCAGTCGGTCCCTGCACCCCACTGCTGCATCAACTCCAGGGTCATCCTGATATAGGAAGCGGAAACCATCTCTCCGGCGAGGTGCATGACCAGTCCTTTTTTCATGGTGGGGGCGATCATAAGCAGGGCGCTGATAAACTGACTGCTGATTCCGGATTCCACGGTGATTTCGCCACCAGGAAGGGGCTTCCCGGTTATATGCAGCGGTGGATACCCGTCGTTTGATCCATACCTGATCTCTGCACCCAACTGACGCAGCGCCTCAACCAGGGGGCCGACAGGTCGCTGTTTCATACGGTCGGAGCCGGTGAGCTGCACTGATCCCGCCCTGGCACTGAAATAGGCAGTGAGGAACCGCATGGAGGTGCCGGCATGTCCCACATCCTTTAATGACCTGGTTCCGTTAAGTGCCTCAATCATCACACGCGTGTCGTCACTGTCGGATAGATTCTCCGGCAACTCCGTGTTCCCCGACAGCGCGTTGATGATCAAAAGCCTGTTTGAGATGCTTTTTGAGGCAGGCAGTTTTACATTCGTATGCAAAACCTTCCCGGGTCGTGTCACCTTGTATATCATCCTTCAAAAATAGTAAAAAACCGTTCCCGAAATGTTTTAAAACCTGTTTAGGGTATGACAAGAAGATATTAAATTGCATCCGCGAAAAGAAACCCCATTGCAATGTTAGATTTTAAAGATACCAGGACTGCTTTTTCCATAAAGTCCGACCGGGACATCCGGCGGGCCTTTTTCATGTATAAGATGATCTCCTATCCCTGGCTGGTGAAGATCGCCAACCCGATGATCAGGTTCGCATCGGCGATCAGGTTCCCCATCAACTGGATCGTAAAACCAACCGTCTACGCACAATTCTGCGGAGGGGAGACCATTGAAGAGTGTGCACCCGTCATCGACAAGCTGAAAGAGGGTGATGTTTATTCAATCCTGGACTATTCGGTGGAGGGATCCGAAGAGGAAAAGGTGATCGAGCAGGCACTGGAGGAGACCCTGAGGGTGATTGATTATGCAGCCGGGAACGACCATATTCCGTTTACCGTCTTCAAGCCCACAGCCTTTGCAAAGAGCAAGGCCCTTGAAGTACTCAGTACTTCTGAAACACCCGACGAGGAGAGTCTGCGTGAGGGTGACAAATTCAGGGAGCGGGTGAACCGTCTGTGTGAGCGGGCCCATGGTTACGGGATCCCGATCATGATCGATGCTGAGGATTCGTGGTACCAGGAGATCATCGATACCGTAGTGATGGAGATGATGGCACTGTACAACAAGGAGAAGCCGATCGTCTTCAATACCTACCAGATGTACCGGCACGACCGGCTGGAAAGGCTGAAAAAAGACCATGCCACTGCAAAGAAAAATCACTTCTTCATGGGCGCAAAATTTGTGCGCGGGGCATACATGGAGAAGGAGCGTGAGCGCGCTGAAGAGATGGGGTACGAGGATCCCATTCAGCCCGACAAGGCGGCCACCGACCGCGACTACGACCTGGCACTGAAATACACCCTGGAGAACATCGGGGATTTCGCGGTATTCAACGGCACACATAACGAAGAGAGCAGCCGCTATATGGCCGAACTGATGGATGAGCTGAAGATCGCAAGGGATGACAACCGTTGTTGGTTCTCACAGCTTTATGGGATGAGTGACCACATCAGTTTCAACCTGGCCAAAGCGGGTTTCAACGTCGCCAAGTACGTCCCCTACGGTCCGGTTAAATTCGTCCTTCCCTACCTCATGCGGCGGGCCGAAGAGAACACCTCTGTCAAGGGTCAGACCAGCAGGGAGCTGATGTTGCTGAAAAAAGAACGGAATCGTCGCAGGAACTAGGAATTTCGTACCTTTGACGGGAGAAAATTCCCGTCTATGATCATCGACAACAAGAGAAATATTTACCGGATCTGGCTCCGGAAGATGGTATTTACCATCATTTTCACCGCCTCCATCGTGGCTGTGATGTTCCTCAACGTATTTGACAGCCCGGAGTCACCCATCAGCAAATACCATGTCATCATCGCCATCGCCGTGGTCTTCATTGTCATCAGCCTGATCGGCATGTTCCGCAATCCCTATTATTTCTACTTCGACGATGTCAACGAGGTGCTGGTGTTCCGCTATTACCCGGTGGGTTTGTTCAACAGCAGCAAGAGTTCGGTACAGATCCCGAAGCAGCAGTTCGTCAGATTTGAGATTGAAAAATACTTCCTGGGTCGCGAGGAGCGACTGGTGCTCTTCCAGAACTACCGCAAGAAGGTGGCCCGCTACAAACCTATTAATCTGTCTGCCGTAGACCCGGCCGACAGGAAGAAGCTCAAGGCTGCATTGACCAGGTACAGCAGGGAAAAATAGGTATACAATTCGAGCGATTTTCAGCTTTCTTCACCGATATTTTCAACATTCGGCACATTAACATGTAGACCGGTAAAGGGCTGTGCCCGGAGTGTTACGTGTCAGTGATCCAGGGCTGTGCCCGGAATGTTCCGTACCATTGATCCAGCCCGGCATCCGGTTTTCAGTTCAGAAAATTGTCATGCCAATTAAATGAATTCAGAATCGCGCGTTTACCAGGTTGCCCTGACCATGATCCCGAGGATCGGGGCGATCACGGCTAAGAGACTGATCGAATACCTCGGGTCCCCGGAAGAGGTGTTCAGGGAGAAACCGGCGCATCTGCGCAACATCCCGGGTGTCGGGGAATTCCTGTCGGGACAGGTGAGATCCAAAGATTTTATCAGCGAGGCTTCCAGGGAGGTGGAGGCGATGGAGAAGAGCCGGATCTCTGCTGCCTGGTATATGGACAAATCCTATCCGCAGCGGCTGAGGGACTGTGACGACGGACCGCTGCTGCTGTTCTACCGGGGGAGTCCGGATTTCAACCGGTCAAAATACCTGAGCATCGTCGGAACGCGCAATGCCACGAGGTATGGAAGGGAGACCACAGCACAGATCGTGCAGGAGCTGGCCCGGAATCATCCCGGGCTGGTGGTGATCAGCGGACTGGCATACGGGATTGACATCACGGCCCACAGGTCGGCGCTGGAGGCCGGACTACAGACCTTTTCCGTCCTGGCGCACGGATTGCGCACCATTTACCCCGCAGCACACGCCGAGGCGGCATCGCGTATCATGCGACAGGGGGCCTTGCTTACTGATTTTCACAGCGCGGTGAAGCCGGAGAGGAATAATTTTCTCCGAAGGAACAGGATCATTGCCGGACTCGCGGATGCCACCCTGGTGGTGGAGTCGGCCCACAAGGGAGGCGCATTGATCACCGCGGAACTCGCTTCGTCCTATCACCGGGATGTATTTGCCATTCCCGGGAGAACCACCGATCAATGGTCGGCCGGATGCAATGCGTTGGTTCGTGACAACATCGCCGCACTGGTCACCTGCGCCACGGATATTGAAAAGATGCTTAGGTGGGAGGCTGAAGGAGATGGCCGGGAGACGGTGCAGGTCCTCACGGCCCCACTGACTGTCCAGGAGACAGCTATCCTTGACGAACTTGAGAAAGCGCCGGGGCTTGGAAAGGAGATCCTGGGGGTCCGTACCGGCATCCCTGTACCGCAGCTTTCAGGAATCCTGCTTCAGATGGAATTGAAAGACTGGGTGAGGGTGATGCCAGGCAATTTGTATACCGCAGCGGTGAAACCTCGGGGGTAAATCATTGCACAATGCCGGTGAACCGCTGGGAACGCAGACTATTTCGATGGGGATACAGCATTTTTGAAGCCCCACGCACAATGCATTTCGTACAACCCATAGCTTTTTCAGATGTAGATTCAGCGAAGGCAGAACCATCATATTTTGCCATGTATACTGTTACTATTTGAATTATTTTACTGTCTGCCGAATGAATTCCGCAGCTATCGCAAGCTTTCCGCTTCAAATTGCTGCTGCCCATCTCCCGGCTCCCAACCAACTCTTAATCCCGATACGCCTCCTCTCGTCGGCTCTCCACTCTTAACTCTTAACTCTTAACTCTTAACTCTATGTTCAATGACATAATCAAAACATGATATTTGACATATCAAAAGATGTAGAGAATCATAAGTTTGTTAGCTGTAACTAAAAAAATAAAACCTATGGATCCAAAAGTTGAAAAATTCATGGCCATGATCAAGGCAAAAAACCCTGCTCAGCCAGAATTCCACCAGGCTGTTCATGAAGTGGCCGAATCCCTGATTCCTTTCATCGAGGAGAACCCCAAGTACAAGCATGCGAAGGTCCTTGAGCGCATTGCGGAACCTGAACGCGTAATCATTTTCCGTGTCCCCTGGATCAATGACAAGGGAGAGGTGGAGATCAACCGCGGTTTCCGGATTGAGATGAATTCAGCCATAGGCCCCTATAAAGGCGGTTTGCGTTTTCACCCCACGGTAAACCTCGGCATATTGAAATTCCTCGCTTTTGAACAGGTATTCAAAAACAGTCTGACTACCCTCCCAATGGGTGGCGGAAAAGGTGGATCCGATTTTGATCCCAAAGGCAAATCAGACAACGAGGTAATGCGGTTTTGCCAGAGTTTCATGACAGAGCTGAACCGGCATATTGGTCCGAACACAGATGTTCCCGCCGGCGATATCGGCGTAGGCGGTCGGGAGATCGGCTTCCTGTTCGGGCAGTATAAAAGAATCAAAAATGAATTTACCGGGGTGCTCACAGGCAAGGGACTTGAGTGGGGCGGCAGCCTGATCAGGCCTGAAGCAACCGGTTACGGAGCTGTATATTTTGCACAGGAGATGCTGTCTACCGTGGACGACACCCTTGAAGGAAAGACATGTGTTGTGTCCGGTTCGGGAAATGTTGCACAGTTCACAACACAGAAGGTGAACGAACTGGGCGGCAAAGTCGTGACGCTGTCAGACTCCGGCGGGTTTATTTATGATCCGAACGGGATTGACGATGAGAAGCTGGCCTGGGTGATGGACCTGAAGAACATCCGCAGGGGCCGCATCAAGGAGTATGCCGAAGAATTCGGATGCGAGTACCACGACGGACAGCGGCCATGGAGTGTTCCATGCGATGTGGCCTTCCCCTCGGCCACGGAGAATGAGATCAACCAGAACGATGCAGAGACGCTCATCAAGAACAAATGCCGGGTGATCAGTGAAGGAGCCAACATGCCTTCCACCCCGGAAGCGATCGAGGTCTACCAGAAGAACAAAATCCTGTACGGACCCGGCAAGGCTGCCAATGCTGGTGGCGTGGCTGTGTCCGGACTGGAGATGACACAGAATTCAATGCGCCTCCCATGGAGCCGTGAAGAGGTGGATGCCCGGTTGCACACCATCATGAAGAACATCCACGCCACCTGCGTTGAGTTCGGTAGTGAGGGTGAATATACCGACTATGTCAAGGGGGCCAATATCGGGGGCTTCGTGAAAGTTGCCGACGCCATGCTGGCACAGGGAGTGGTTTAGCAATTCCCCCTGTTATACAGCCTCTTTTTTAGCCTCTGAAGATTGAGTAAGTTTGCCCTGCAAATGAAAATCAATCTTACAGACACGCATACACATTTGTACCTGGACCCCTTTGACAAGGACATCGACGAGGTGATCAGCCGGGCAAAGGAGGCCGGTGTAGAGCGTATGTTCCTGCCCAACCTCGACAGCAGCTCTGTCGGCGGAATGTTGGAACTGTGCAAAAGGCACAGGGGGACCTGTTTCCCGATGATCGGTCTGCACCCTACATCGGTCGGCGAACAGTTTCGTGAAGAGCTGGAGTTTATGGAGGCACAGCTTCAGCAGGAGATATATATAGCAGTCGGGGAGATCGGGATAGATCTCTACTGGGACAAAACCTTTCTGCAACAGCAGCAGGAAGCATTCAGCATACAAATAAAACTGGCAAGGGCACATGGTCTTCCCATCGTGATCCATGCCAGGGAATCCTTTGAGGAGATCTTTGCGATCATGGATAAGGAGGCAGACGATGGGCTGACCGGGGTGTTTCATAGTTTTACGGGCGGTGCAAAGGAGCTGGAAAAGGTTTTGTCTTACGGTTTTTACGTGGGGATCAACGGGATCGTCACTTTTAAGAACAGCGGACTTGACCGTATTGTGGCGGAATTCATTCCACCGGAAAAATTGCTCCTTGAAACTGACGCCCCGTTCCTGGCTCCTGTGCCTTATCGTGGGAAGCGCAACGAAAGTGCATATGTAAGGAATGTGGCGGAGAAGGTTGCGGAGGTGTACGGGATGACGACCGGGGAGGTGGCGGAGCTGACCACTGTCAATGCGAAGAATCTGTTTAAGAAGGCATTTTAATAATGGAAAAGGAGACAAAAATACTGCTGATCCATACAGGCGGAACCATTGGGATGGAGAAAGATCCGGCGAACGGGTCGCTCAGACCTTTTGATTTTTCGAATGTCACGGAGAAGATCCCGGAGCTGCAGCGATTTGATTTCGGCATCGACACGATCCAGTTCAAGTCGCCCGTGGATTCGTCCGACATCCATCCCGGTTTCTGGATTGAGATCGCTGATATCATTGAGAAGAACTACGATAAATACCTCGGGTTTGTTATCCTCCACGGGACCGATACGATGGCCTATTCGGCCTCAGCCCTCAGCTTCATGCTTGAGAATCTCTCCAAGCCCGTGATTTTTACAGGTGCGCAGTTACCGATCGGGACCTTGCGGACCGACGGAAAGGAGAACCTGCTCACCGCGGTAGAGATCGCTGCTTCGTTGGAAGAAGGAAAGCCGGTTGTCCCCGAGGTATGCATCTATTTTGAAAGCAAATTATATCGCGGCAACCGCACCACCAAAGTAAATGCTGAACACTTCAATGCGTTCCAGTCGGCCAACTACCCCTACCTCGCCAAGGCGGGGGTCAACCTGGTGTTCAACCGCGAGTTCATCCGATCCCCGGAGAAGGTAGAGCCCCTGGTGGTTCACCGTGACTTTTCCGACCAGCTCACCATTATCAAGTTGTTCCCGGGAATCAACCGGAAATACATGGACAGTATCCTCGGGATCGAGAACCTCAGGGCTGTGATCCTCGAGACTTACGGATCGGGGAATGCACCATCGGAGGAGTGGTTCATCAGGCGGATCCGGAAGGCCGTGGAGAAGGGGATCATCCTCCTGGATGTCACACAATGCAGCCGCGGCAGCGTTGAACTGGGACGCTACCATACAAGCAGGACACTGCTGGAGGCGGGGGTGATCAGTGGCTATGACCTTACTACTGAGGCTGCTACCACCAAATTAATGATCCTCCTTGCACAAAGCCTTTCGAGTGATGAGATTAAAATGCTTTTAAATAAATCGCTCAAGGGAGAAATAACACCGCACTAACTGAATTTTTATTTTTTTTTTGTATTTTGCGCCGCGATTCTCTTTACAATTCAGTAATTTAGCGAATCGGGCGTTCATGACTAAGTATGTGCATCTTATCAGAAGACGGACTGCAGCATGCAGGATTGCAAATGAAGATAATGCAGCTGCGAATTGTCATGAATCAACGTTCTTAAACAGGATGGAATAACACAAAGGGTGCGAACCCTGGAATTGGAGAGGTGCAGGAGTGGCTTAACTGGCACGCCTGGAAAGCGTGTGTACCTCTAAAGGGTACCGAGGGTTCGAATCCCTCCCTCTCCGCATAAATAACACCAACAACACCAACAAAATAACAGGTCAAATAAAACGTTTAATAATTAAGTATAACAAACATTAACAACAATGAAAAAACTATTTGCATTAATAGCAGTTTTCGGGATGCTTATGATGGGAGCATCTGCATTTGCTCAGGATGATCCGGCGACAGATTCCGTTGCTGACGATACAACAATGTCAGCACAGGAGGATCAGTCAATGACCACTCAGGAAGAAACTCCTGTTGTTGAGGAGGAAGAAAAAGGTGGGCTGAGCGTATTACACACAAATCTGAAAACGAAATTTATTGAGGGTGGTGCCGGTTTTATGGGTGCTGTACTGATGACCCTTATTTTTGGTCTTGCCCTTGCATTTGAGCGGGTGATCTACCTGAGTCTTGCCTCAACAAACACTGAAAAACTGCTTCTTGCAGTTGAAGAAGCTCTCGAAGAGGGTGGTGTTGAAGCAGCCAAGGAGGTTTGCCGTAACGCACGCGGACCTGTTGCGAGTATCTTCTACCAGGGACTCGACCGGGCCGACCAGGGAATTGACGTAGTTGAAAAATCCGTCGTATCATACGGAAGTGTGCAAATGGGACTTCTGGAGAAGAACCTGTCATGGATCTCACTGTTTATTGCAGTTGCACCGATGCTTGGTTTCATGGGTACTGTAATCGGTATGATCAAGGCATTTGACAAGATCCAGGAACAGGGAGACGTTTCTCCGACAGTTGTGGCCGGTGGTATCAAGATTGCCCTGATTACCACGGTAACTGGTCTGATCGTTGCGATCATCCTGCAGTTCTTCTACAACTACCTGATCTCCAAGGTGGATTCAATCGTGAACCGTATGGAAGATGCTTCCATTTCACTTGTTGACATGTTGGTAAAGCACAATCTTAAAAAATAAAATTACAGACTATGTCTAATTCTAAAATATCATCAATCGCACTATATGTGGTTGCAGCGATATCGCTGATAGTCATCCTGTTCTTCTACATTGGTCCGCGGACCGTCGATATCGACGCGATCGAAGCCCAGGTGGATAAACTGACGACTACAGGCGAGGAGATGGTTTCGGCTCCTGCTGAAACCGCAGCTGCAGACACCACGGCATCGGACAGCGCCGGTATGGCGATGGCAGATTCCGCTGCAATGGATAGCGATGCAGACACAGTGGTACTGGCTGCTGCTGTTGAAGATGTATCACTCGAGGAAGTAGACCTCAGTGAATACCTGGGTACTTGGGAACTTATGGTGTACAAGCGTACGGATTACGCGCTCAAATGGGCTTATATACTCCTGGCAATCGCTGCCATCGCTGCATTATTGTTCCCCCTGATAACAATTGTCACGGATCTGAAAGCAATCCTGAGACTCCTGGCCCTCCTGGCCGGTGCCGCAGTGCTCCTGCTGGTCTCCTATTTTGTGTTTGCTTCCGACGCTACCATCGACATTCTCGGTTATACCGGCACTGACAACAGTGACCCGACAACGCTGAAATGGATCGGAACAGGGTTGTTCTCAACCTACATCATTTTCGGACTTGCATTGTTATCGATACTCTATTCCGAAGTTGCTAACTTATTCAAATAATATTCCAGGGATCCCCGTTATATATATAAACGGGGACCCTTTAAATTGAAACCAATGGCAAAGAGAGAATTACAAGAGATTAATGCAGGATCAATGGCCGACATTGCCTTCCTGTTGCTGATCTTCTTCCTGGTTGCCACTACGATGGATGTCGATACCGGGCTGACCCGACTGCTTCCTCCCATACCGGAAGAGGAAGAGAAACAGGAGGTGAAAGTAAAGGAACGGAACGTCCTCGTGGTCTTGATCAACAGGAACGACCAGTTGATGGTCGACGGGGAATTCGGAACGCGGCTGGACCAGTTGAAAGACATTACCATGGAGTTCTTCACCAACCCGGCCGACGATCAAAATCTTCCTGAAATGGAACCAAAAGAGGTCGAGTTTCCACGGGGATCATCTCCATTGCTTCCTCCCGACGGTGTATGGAGAGGTGATGTCTCAAAAGGCGTGATCTCCCTGCAAAACGACAGGTCAACCACCTACCAGAAATACCTGCTGGTGCAGAATGAACTTGTTGCGGCTGTTAACCAGTTGAGACAAAATTTCTGTAAGCTTTATTTCGATAAAGATTACGATGATCTCAATATGAACAACCCAAGGGATAAGGAGATCGCAGAAGCAATCAGGGACGTATACAAAATGAACATCTCTGAAGCAACACCTAAAAACATTAAAGGGCTGAACTAATGGCTAAATTTATAAGGAAAAAAGGACAGGGTGCACAGAAGATCAATACATCTTCCCTTCCTGATATCATATTCATGCTGCTCTTCTTCTTCATGGTATCAACAACCATGAGAGAGACAGAGGTACAGGTACAGATCACTCCCACAGAAGTGTCGGAAGTGAAAAAACTTGAACAGAAATCACTGGTGAGCTACATCTATATCGGCCGCCCGGCAAAACACCTGCAGGGGCTGTACGGATCGGAACCAATGATACAGATGAATGACAAGCTCGTTAATGAGGAGGGAATACCTACAGAATCTGTGCAGGACTTTGTGCTGAGCGAACGTGAGAAATTACCCGAGAACGAAAAGAACAAGATGGTAATGTCATTGCGGATCGACCAGGACATCCCCATGGGCAAGGTTGATGATGTCAAACAGGCACTGCGAAGAGCAAAAGCACTGATCATCAATTATTCGGCCCGCAAGGATTACGAAGAGCAGGGACGCGGATCCTTCTAAACAGTATTTATTTCATGCAAAGAAAAGCCACCTGGAACCGGGTGGCTTTTTTTATTTTTTCTCTTTCACCCTGAAGGTGCTCCTGTACCTGTAAATGGTCCGCAATACCAGGAAAACGAGTGCAACTCCGATCATTCCTATTGCGAGCCAGGAAAATGCCCCGGGGAACTCTGCCAGGGCAACCAGGGAACCCAGGAACAGGAGCGCGGTCAGGATCCCCGTCGCCAGCATGCTGTTCCTGAAGATCCGGTCGGTGCGGTCTCCCCCCAGGTTTTTGTTCATCTTATTTCTCATCATCAACAACCAGTTTGTACCCCTTGCCATGCACATTGATGATCTGAACCTGCGGATCTTCCTTCAGGTATTTCCTGAGCTTCGTAATGTACACATCCATGCTCCTGGCATTGAAGTAATTGTCATCTATCCATATCGCCTTAAGGGCAAAATTACGCTCGAGGACCTCGTTCATGTTATTGCTGAGCAGCTTCAGCAGATCTGACTCCTTTGTAGTAAGCTTCTGCCGCTTCTCACCCAGGCGTAACTCTTGCTTCTTCACGTCGAAACTGAACTTGCCAATATTCCATACCTGCTTCTCCTCTCCCTTCTTCCCTTTTGTCCGCCTAAGGATCGCTTCGATCCTGAAAAGCAGCTCTTCCATGCTGAACGGCTTGGTAATATAATCGTCCGCACCCCTGCTGAACCCTTCCAGCACGTCATCTTTCATCGACTTTGCTGTAAGGAAAATGATCGGGATCTTACTGTTCAGCACCCGGATATCCGAAGCCAGTGAAAATCCGTCTTTCACGGGCATCATCACATCAAAGATACAGAGGTCATAATGGTACTGTTCGAAATACCTGAAGGCCTTGTCTCCATTGACCACCCAATCAGTTTCAAAATCTTTTGCCTGCAGGTACTCCTGCAAGAGCGAACCCAGGTTCTCATCATCCTCGGCAAGCAGGACGCGTGTTTTTATCTCTTTCATGATTCAGGATTTTCATTATATAACGGGAGAAACACATCAAATTCTGTTCCTTTATTCAATTCACTTTTCACACCAATGGATCCGCCATGTTGCTCGACGATCAGTTTTACATAGCTTAGTCCCAGGCCGAATCCCTTGACATCATGCACATTGCCTGTGGAGACGCGGTAGAACCGGTCAAATATCTTTTTCTGATTCTCCTTGCTGATCCCGATTCCGTTATCTTTTACGCCGATCAATAGTTGATCACCCACCGTCTTCATTGATACGCTTACTTCAGGCTTTTCCTTGCTGTACTTGATGGCATTGTCTACCAGGTTGGTCATGACATTCATCAGGTGTACCCGGTCTCCCTCTACCATGACATCTTCTTCTGTATCCTCAAAAACAAGGATCCCCTGCTGATTCTCCACCTGCAGTTTAAAATTGTGTATGACTGCAGAGAGGATCTCACGTATCTCAACCGGTGTTTTCTTCAGGACAAGGTGTCCCTGGTCAAGGACTGCCATCTGCAAGACGCGCTCTACCTGGTAGCCCAGCCGCTTGCTTTCTGTCTGGATGATCCTTGAAATATGCCCCAGGTTTTTCTTTTCAACCGGTATCGAGTTGTCATTAAGCATCTGCGAGGCCAGGCTGATCGTGGAGATCGGCGTCTTCAGCTCATGGGTCATGTTGTTAACGAAATCATTCTTGATGTCCGACAACCGCTTCTGCCTGAAGATCACAAACAGGGCCAGCGTAAAAAGCAGGATCATCAGCACGGTCAGCACCAACGTAGAGGTAGCCAGGAATCCGAGTGATCCCCTGACCAGCGATTGCTGCTCCGGGAAATAGAGGTAGAGATAGGTGTTGTCCTTCAGGATCTCAGCGTTGAGCAGACTGGTACGGTAATAGTAGAAATCGGCAAACTGTCTGAAATTGTCGGACATATACAACTTGTCCTGGTCATCCTGTATCACCGCGTACTCGTAATCCAGTCCGATGCCCTTGTCCAACAGGTTCTTTGAAAGGATCTTCTCCAGCTGCTTTTTGTCCACCCGCTTCTCAAAGGCGACATCTTCAAGCAACATCCTCCGCATGATCGTGGTAACAAGCACCTGTTGTTTCTGGAGGGACGCCTCCAGCTGTTCCCTGCTGACCAGGTCGTGATAGCGGGAAAGATTAATCGTATCAATACGTTTGCCCCCGGAATGGTTGATGACAATGACAGAATCCCCGACAATTTCAACCATCTCTTCATATTGCGCCCCGGAGAGGCCTTGCAATTCCAACTCCATGCCCTGCAAACTGTCCAGGATCATGTCCGGATCTTCCGGATCAACCTCGATCTTCCACTCGATTTCCGACTCATCCGACAACTGCTCCCGTATGATCGCATTCATCCTGCGGGCAGTATAATAGTGCTCCAGCTGTCGGGAAACATCTGAAAGCGTATTGTTTACCAGCTGCTGGAACTGTTTGTCCTTCAGATCAATGGCGTTGCGTATCCAGCTGATCTGAATATAGCTCAGGCCCACCAGTGTCACACTGAGAGCGATGGTAAGTATCCACAAAACCCGCTTGCTCATATGAACAAAGATAGCGCTGTTTTTTCCATGTGATTCACCGGCTTAACAATCTTTAACATCTGTTAAGGCTTGCTAACGCTTTTCTGATGTAGATTTGTATCAACAATTGCAACACGGAGCAATTGATAAAACAAATCAGATAAATAATAAGGTTTAGGTTTAGGTTTAGGGTGCGTTTTAAAAAGGTTGTCTGCTTACACGCAGGCAGCCTTTTTTATTTTACCTGTATTGCTTTGCAGGGGTGATGGAATATGCCGCCTTTCAGATTCGGGATGAAAACATTACATTCGTATATTGATCATCAATCGGTGAACCGATGGGTACCGCATCTCCATATACCATTCTCGGGCTCAAACCTGGAGCATCAAGGCGCGACGTCAGGAATGCCTACCGGAAACTGGTAAAAAAATATCATCCCGATGTAAACCAGTCACCCGGAGCTGCTGAAAAATTCATAGAGATCACGCAGGCATACAACACTTTGCTGGAACCGGAACCAAAGGTGTACAAGCGTGACAGTGATTATGAACGCGCAAAGGATATCCTGAGGAAAGACCGGGAAAAGGTAAAATCCAGGGAAAGAGCCCGGATCCGCAAGGAGCAAGAGGCCCGGGAGCGTTACAGGAAAAGCGGCTGGTACGATCTTGTGCTCCTGGGCAGGTACCTGTTGCATGCCATTTTGCCCCTCCTTGCAATCGTTGCCACCATCCTTCCTGTGATACTGGGAATCCTGGTGGAACCTGTCGTGTTCCTTGCCACAATCTTTCTCTCCATCATGGGTATTTTCGGGGCCTGGCACATCTACAAAGGAAGAAAAACCTGGTTCGCGCTTGGAAGTTTCAATACCACCCGAAGTGATCTTCTTAATTTCATTCGCAAACCACCTGTCCACCCAACGAAAGATTACTGCTGTTATGTAAAAGGCCGGAAAGCCGACGGCAAATCCTTCAGGATACGGATGGTCCGGGTCATGAACATAAAAACCATCTCCTACGGTGCGATGAACCACAGTGCCCGGTATACCAACAAAACTTCAGAAGTAGTGATCCCCAGGAGCGCCAGGGCTGAATTTGTACACAGGATCTGCTCCATGGTAAAGGTGGCTGTCATCCTCTCTTTCCTGGTTTTCTTTCCGCTGACGGGCTGGTTGTGGCGGCTGGTATTTGGGATCGCGGCCGCGTCAATTGCCAGTTTTTTTATACTGAAGATAACGCGTGTCCACTCAAAAACCTCTTACCTGGTGACCCCGGCACTGATCATTAAGCTCACTGTATGGATCGCCGTCCTGTTCAGCATAAGTCAGAGAGGACCAGGATTTGACATATCGCTTGGGGAATACAGTTACATTGCGATTGCGGGATTGCTTTTCCTGCTTGACATGGTTTTTGACCTGGTATTCGGATTGTTTCCTTTTTACCGGAGATTGTTTGTCCCGGTGATTCCACAGGGAAAAACCATGAACAGCCTCTACAGTGAGGGCTACCAGAATTACATTGAATTCCCGTTTTATTCGGTGCTCCAGCCCTTCTATGCCTGGATCAGCTAAAAATTACCAGAGCTGAAGTCGCTGGCGGTCTTTGATCAGTGACAGGTTAACGGGGACGCACATTCTCACCGGTGAGATCCGGCCAATCGTGCTGATCAGTTGCCCGATGTGCTCCGTATCGATCTCTCCCTGTATGTGCAGGAAGAAGTCGATCTGCTTCAGTTCCGACAGGTAATGTCCGGTATTTGCCCTGTTTACGATGACCCGGTAGGTGGTCATTCGCTGCTCATCCTCGTGTGTAAACAGACTGATCTCCTGGTCCTCGCCAAGTTTTTTACTGAACAGGACAAGGTCTTCCTCCCTGGTAAAATCGGTATGCAGCGCCTGGTTCAGCAACCAGCACAATTTATAGTCCGGCTCATCCGATACGATCCCCAGGAGGCAGTAATCCTCCTCCATTGATACAGAAAGTTTATGCTTCTTTGCACCCACTGATCATCAATTTGAGGTAAATGTAGAAAAAAGAGAGGTTATTGTGAAATGACTTTCAGGGCAGATTTTGCAGCCTGTTGCTCTGCCTCCTTTTTGGATCCACCTTTTCCGCTGCCAGATTCTTCCTGGTCGATACTCACGGTCGCGGCAAAAGAAGGCACCTTGCTTTTGGAATCATACTCTTCGTGACTGTAAAACACGACCTCCCGCTTGCTTTTTTGTGCCCACTCGATCAGCTGACTCTTATAGTCTGAGTCCTTTTTGGCCAGGCTGTTCAGATCGATATGTTTCCTGACGATCCGGCGGCGGAAGAACCTGGTGGCACAACGGTATCCCCTGTCAAGGTAAATCGCGCCGATCAGCGCCTCGAGGGCATTTCCATACAGGTGCTTCGAGGCAGTTGCAGGATGCGGATGCGAGGTGATCATCATCGGTATCCCCATTTTGATCGCAGTCGCATTCAGATGCTTTCGCTTGACAATGCGCGCTCTGAGTTTGGTCATATACCCCTCATCACGGTGATCATACTTGTTGTAGATGAATTCAGCCACGATGGCACCGAGCATTGCATCCCCCAGGTATTCCAGCCGCTCATTATTCACATAGGTGCCGTCGGACAACTGGAATGAAGCTGATTTGTGTGTGAATGCTGCCCGGTAGAGGGACAAATTTATTGGGAGGAAGCCAAGGATCCTGATCAGGTTGTAATAGAAATGACGCTCCTTTTTAAAGAGATAAAAGAAGTAAACCAGGAGTCCGCGTAACATGCTACTCTTCGAATTTCTTGAAGATAGCGGAGGTGTTGTGACCGCCAAAGCCGAAGGTGTTGCTGAGTCCTACCCTGACCTCTCTCTTTTCGGCCTTGTTGGCTGTGAAGTTCAGGTCGGGATGAAACTCCGGATCCCGCTCCTTCAGGTTGATGGTGGGAGGTACAACTCCGTCCCTGATGGCAAGAATAACCGCAAGTGATTCAACAGCACCGGCAGCGCCCAGGAGGTGCCCTGTCATCGATTTTGTTGCGCTGATATTCAGCTTGAATGCATGCGCACCGAATACCGACCTGATGGCCCTGGTTTCAGAGATATCTCCAAGTGGTGTGGAGGTACCGTGAACATTGATGTAATCAATCTCTTCAGCGGAGATCTTCGCATCACGAATGGCATTCTTCATGACAAGTTTTGCGCCTTCTCCATCGGGATGAGGCGCCGTAAGGTGATGCGCATCAGCTGACAGGCCACCGCCGATCAATTCGGCAATGATCGGTGCTCCTCTTCTTTTGGCATGTTCCAGCTCCTCGAGGACAAGGCCGCCGCCTCCTTCGCCCATGACAAATCCATCCCTGGAAACATCAAAAGGTCTTGAGGCTGTTTTGTACTCATCATTCTTTGTCGACATGGCCTGCATGGAGTTAAATCCCCCTACCCCGGCCTCATTGATTGCAGCCTCGGAACCACCTGTAATGAACAGGTCGGCCATATCCAGGCGGATCAGGTTGAAGGCGTCAATGATCGCATTTGTTGATGAAGCACAGGCCGAAACCGTGGCATAGTTAGGACCACGATACCCGTATTTCATAGACATCATACCGGCTGCAATGTCGGAGATCATTTTGGGAATGAAGAAAGGGCTGAACCTGGGAATACGGTTATTCGCCAGGAAGCCCTCTATCTCATTCTTAAATGTCTCGATCCCGCCGATACCGGAGGCCCAGATCACCCCGGCCCTATCCTTATCAATATCAGCGTCAGCCAGACCAGCGTTCTGATATGCTTCCTCGGCAGCGATCATGCCGTATTGTGCATACCTGTCAAGCTTTCTTGCCTCTTTGCGGTCGAAGTGATCCAGTGGATCATAATTCTTCAACTCACAGGCAAACTTGGTCTTGAAGTGCTCAGTGTCGAAACGGGTGATCATATCGGACCCGCTAACCCCGTTCACGAGGTTTTTCCAGAATTCCTCAACATTATTTCCGACAGGGGTCAATGCCCCCATACCGGTTACAACAACCCGTCTCATAACAGAATCAGTTCGAATAATTACTTTGAGTTATCTTCGATGTACTTGACAGCCTCTCCTACTGTTGAAATGCTCTCAGCCTGGTCATCAGGAATACCCATGTTGAATTCTTTTTCAAATTCCATGATGAGCTCAACAGTGTCGAGTGAATCGGCTCCCAGATCGTTTGTGAAGCTTGCTTCAGTCGTTACTTCATTTTCATCAACACCTAATTTGTCAACGATAATTGCTTTTACCCTTGATGCAATGTCTGACATGACTTAAATTTTTAATTAATACTATGTTATTTTCAGAGTTGCAAAGAAATGAAAAATTTTCGACTAATTTCAAAAAAAAAGACGATTTTTATACAAATCCAACCACGTTAAAACCGCGAAAATTCTATCTTTGAACCTCGTACATGATTATCTCATCTTTCTGAATATGAATAATATAGCTGTTTTCGCCTCAGGATCAGGCACCAATGCTGAAAACCTCATCCGCTTTTTTCGACCCGGTACAATTGCAGATGTAAAACTGGTGTTATGCAACAAACCGGGTGCAGGGGTGTTGGAGAGGGCCCGAAATCTTGATGTGGAAACGGTATTGTTTGACCGGGAGGAGCTGTACCATTCCGACCGTGTCATGGACAAACTGAAAGAGTATGAAATCGACCTTGTGGTGCTTGCCGGCTTTCTATGGCTGGTTCCCGAAAAACTGGTCAGGGCCTTCCCGGGAGCAATCGTGAACATCCACCCCGCCCTGCTGCCCAAATATGGCGGTAAGGGAATGTATGGTAACAGGGTGCACCAGGCGGTGATCGAAAACGGTGAGAAGGAGTCGGGAATTACCATCCATTATGTCAACGAGAAGTACGATGAGGGCAATATCATCTTCCAGGCAAAATGCCCGGTGGCAGAGAACGAAACTCCGGAATCCCTCGCCAAAAAGATCCATGCACTGGAGTATGAACATTTCCCCAGGGTGGTCCGTGAGGTGGTAAATAACAATCCACATTAGATCTCATTACACTGCATTATTTTTACATTTAGGGCCTTACCTTCTATGTTCTGAAAATGGAAATCCCTACACCTAGGGAAAAGGAAAAAACATGATGAAAAAGTGATCTGGTAAAAAAATCTATAACACGCTCTTCTTGTGCACATTCAGTTAAAATGAATACTGAATAGTGGGAATATAACTATAAGTCAATAGAAAATAGAATGAACTATTGAGAATATATGTTCAATTAAGTCTCGGTTTCTTTTCTAAATTTATGTCTGTCACAAAGAATACTTTTAAATGAAATACTTTTTTAATGAAGCTAAACCAATTGAAAGAAAATTAAGGAGATTTAATTTCATTCTTTCATTATTGGCTGTTTTTATTGTAATGATGATACTATTGATTTTATTGGTTTAATTGCTCAATAATCAACCATTTTCCTGTCATTGGATTTAAAAGCTACGGGGATTGACCCTTTCATTGTACTTCTTACTCATTCTAACCACTTCTATTCCTGCCAGAATTGTTGATGCCAAACCATGTGTATCATTTACGGAGACGGGTCTGTGATAATAAAAAGACTGGTTCCATTCAATATGAGTTCCGACGCAAATGTCTTTTACCTGTGCATCTTCGGTTATGTTTGAGTATAATCCTCTCCATCCCTTCCATGCAACCTGAGACCAAACTCCATCAATCCAGCCGTTATTTACTGCTTTCGCGATACTGTATGTAAACATTGCAGTACACGATGATTCTAGAAAGGAATCGTTTTTGTCGAGCAACTGATGCCACAATCCATTACTGCTTTGTACCCTTGCAACCCCACGTATGAACTTTTTTAATATTTGCAGTAATTCCTCCCGACCTGAATAATTTTCAGGTAACACGGACAGCAATTCAACCTGGGCCATCATTACCCAACCGTTAGCGCGACCCCAGAAAGCACCGTTGGTTTCTTGTATATCGTCAAAATAGGCATGGTTGTATAGCCCTGACTGATCATCCATAAGATAGCCTTTAAACTTTTTTATTTGCTTCACTGCCTCATTAAAGTATTTAATATCGCCCGTTAAATCACCCATTTTTGATAAAAAAATTACAGACATATAGAGATCATCAGCCCAGACGGCACCTTTCCTGGGATATTCTCTGCATAGCGTACCATCTTTCAGTCTGAATTCTTTATGCATTATATAATCTGTCGTACGGTCAATGATCTCTTTATACAGATCATTACTGTTCCCACCGGCAAGACCTGATTCTATTAAACCGGCGGTCATGGTGCCACAATCATCCAGGTAATTGAAATCATATAATTTGGCCAGGCTTGATTTCATGATGGATGTATCATCAAATTGCATTTTAAAATATCCATAGTGTCTAGCTACGAAATTGTAATTTGACTTTGTATAATTGGAATATTTGGGCTCTTCCAGTAAGTCACCCAGCATCATCATCGCGATATTTAATACCCCATTTTGGTATCGCCAGTCCAATCGTTCTGATTTTACCTTAATGCTTTCCGATACTGGTAAATGATCACTATTAGCATATAATTCTCCGGTTTCCTGATTGATTAATTCCCAGGATGTTTGGGATAATATTTTATCTGCTAAAAAACGAATTGCTGCCTCCGGGTCCTTAGCGGGCATTTGGGCTTTCAGACCTTGGACAAAAATAAGTGCCAGAACTGCAATAATAATCTTTGTTTTCATAGGAACTTTTATAAATATTTGTTAAACGCGCGCTTAAATTCTATTCAAAATGTATTTCCCAGGAATTAAAATCATAAATGATCCTACTTCCATCAATCGTGAACACTAATGAATCTCCAGTGTATGCCTGGTGCATCCAGGGATCTCCGAGCAAAGGCCAATTTTCAAAATCAATTATCGACCCATTTACTTTTTTGTAATGATCATATTTTATTTCAAGTTCGTCACCATCGATATTTGTGAAAATAAGTTCTGGATTTTCCTTGTGAATCCCTGTAAAATCAATTTTTGTTTTGGTTAAAATATCACTGATAAACTGCCTGAAAGGTTCTGCAGCGCATCGACCACTGTAATCCAGTATTGAAGCCGATTGAACAATTAAAACATTTCTGCGGCCAACGCTCCTGAGAACTTGCAATTCGAATTCGGGGCCATGCGAATCGGACATCCTTTTCTCCTCTGAAAATTCCAATCCTTTCATAGCATATACAGCCAGAAATGTTGAGCCCGTATTCAAAAACAACCAATCTTTTTCGATGATTACATCCTCAAATATTTCCTTTCTGAATGGTGCTTCTATAAATGGAAAACGCCCCTCATTTATGTGATAAACAGCCAGGAGTGTGCCCTTATACTGGACCACCTGTTCTGCTTTCGAGGCGCCTCTCCATGCTTCCCCTTTATCGCGCTCATTC
>CAKZNC010000112.1 GCA_937129385.1 uncultured Bacteroidota bacterium | reverse complement strand
TCGAAGTGCATGTGCACTGAGCCTGTCGAAGTGCACTACCAAAGCGCTATCCTTTCCAGGATAATCTTCTCATTAAAAAACATATTCGCAATGGTCTCAAACGACGGCGTATGGTCGGAGACAAAATACTGGTTCTCCCCTGCCCTTCCGGTGGCGAGCAGACCGTTTTCCTCCAGGTATTTTTTCAGGTATTCGGCCACGATGCGGGCACTGTCGACCACGGTCACTTCGAAATTGTAATACCTGCTGATCTGGTTGCGGATGATCGGGTAATGGGTACAGCCGAGGATCAGCGTGTCAATATCGGCCAGGTCCTGTCTCGAAAGGTAGGCCCGGATGATGGCATTGGAGATATCGTCGAACACGAATCCCTCCTCGATCATCGGCACGAAAAGTGGTGTGGCGAGGGAACTGACCTGCATATTTGGGGCCTTCTCCAGAATCGCGTCATGGTAGCTGCGGGAGACGATGGTGGCCTTGGTGCCGATCACTCCAACATGCCGGGTATCCTGCATCTGCGCAACATGCTCCACCACCGGATCAACCACGTTGAGCACCCTGGCACGGTCACCCACATGTGCTTTTACCTCGTGGTAGGCATTGGCCGACGCTGAGTTACAGGCGATCAGGATCACCTTGCACCCCTTCTCCAGCAGGAAATCTGCGATGCCCGTGGAGTAATGGACGATGGTCTCCCTGGACTTGTCCCCGTAGGGCAAATGTGCGGTATCGCCGAAATAACAAAGCTGTTCGTTGGGAAGCAGGGTGCTGATCGCATGCGCGACCGTGAGTCCGCCCACCCCCGAGTCGAACAGGCCAATTGGGTTGTTGATTGATGACATAGGGTTGTATTATAGATGCAAAAAATCCCCATTGTAACAACAGGGATCTTTTTTCTTCCGAAAATGGAAAATTTTCTACTGCGTCATCACAGGCTGCTGAGGTCTTGCGAGCTCATTCGGATCGTACTCGATACCGAATTTCTCCATCAACAGCGGCACCAGGTCAAGGCTCTTGTCATCATCCACATATACCGGGTTGCCGGAAGATACGTCAAATACATAGATCAGACCTTTCTCCTCTGCGATCTCGTTAATGGCATTCAGCGCCTTGTTGCTGATGGGCCTGATGAGCCTCATCTGCTGGGTCTGCAAGTCCTGCTCGATCCTCTGCTGAAATTGCTGTGCGCGGAACTGCAACTCCTGGATCTCCTGTGCCTTCACATCCTTCAGCAGCTGCGGGGAGAGGGTGTCGTTGTTGTAGTCTTCCACCTTCTTGTTGATCTCCACTGCCAGCTTCTCAAGCTCCAGGTTATAGGTACTGTCGAGTTTTGCCAGGTCTTTCATTGCCTTGTTATACTCAGGCATTTTGGAGAGTACGAACGATGCATTCACATGTCCGAATTTCGCCGACTGTGCCATTGCTCCCGCTGCGAACATCACCATCAGGGCCGCAAGTGTTACTTTTTTCAATAGTTTCATTATCTGTCGTTTTATAATATTTCCGTTACTTCCTGTCTCAAACCCGCATATTTTTTGTCAACCGCATGTGCCGTTGCTACCGGTTAAAAATCCCGGCTGTATACGGATCGTCACTTTAACGTGTGCAAAAATAAGGTTTTAATGCTTACTTGTACCCCATCCGCTCCAATATTTCATCACTCTTGTCATAACGCGGATTGGAATAGAGGATGGAAGCCCCGCTGGCCGTGTCAAAGATGATGGCATACCCGCCTTCAGCGGTCAGCTCCTTCACAGCTTTGTAGACTGCATCCTGGATCGGCTGCACCAGCTCCTGGCGCTTCTGGAAAAGATCTCCTTCCGGACCAAAATATTTCTGCTGAAGCTCCTTCACTGCCTTCTCCTTATCGATGATCTCGTTCTCGCGCTTGTCCCTCATCTCTTCTGAAAGGAGCACTCTCTCAGACTTATATGTTTTGTACATCTCCTGGATGGCTTCATATTCTGCCTGTACCTCAGCTTCCCACTGCTCCGAAAGTGCATCGATCTCTTCCTGTGCAGCTTCATAGGATGGTATATTCTTGAGGATATATTCGGAATCAACAAACGCAAACTTCTGTGCATAGGTTGTTCCTGTTAAGACGATGGCCATTACAGCCAGTGCTATTATTCGTTTCATCGTATGTATGATTTAATGTGTTTAGAGTGTAAATACAAATTGCATACCAAATAACGAAAATAATATTTGTTAAGCAATTAACGGGGGTTTTACCACGGAAATTAAGGTTTCTTAACGATTCGACTCGCATACGCCCGTTGAATTAAACCGCAGAGAACGCAGGTTTTTCTTTACCGCAAAGTAACGCAGGATTTTTTTACCGCAGAGTAACGCAGGATTTTTTTACCGCAGAGTAGCGCAGGATTTTTTTACCGCAGAGTAGCGCAATGTATCGCAGAGTATGTTTTATTGGTTTTTATATTACGTCCTCCATTCGCTCGCTCTAAACCAGCACGTCCAACATTAGTACGCTACATTAGCACTCTCTACATTAGTACGCTCTACCTTAGCACGCTCTACCTTAGCACGCCACACAAATTAACTCTGCGTCCACTCCGCGCAACTCTGCGGTTAATTCCCTGCGGTTAAATTCTCTGCGGTTGATTCAGACGAGCGCCAGCGAGTCCCTAAAACTGCTGTCCAATCGTAAAGTGGAACTGTGATCCGCTCACACCTGCACCAGGATAAGCTTCGTCAAACCCATACGCCCAGTCCACACCAAGGAGTCCGAACATCGGCAGGAAGGCACGCAGACCCACACCCGCAGAACGTTTCGCCCTGTACGGACTAAAGTCATCAATGCTGTACCACGCATCACCCGCCTCGGCAAATGCCAGCACAAAGATCGTCGCCGATGGATTCAGCGATATGGGATACCGCAATTCCATGGTCAGCTTGGTATAGACGTTACCCGATTTCTTTCCTCCCGGTGTACCCGGTGTCACCACCTGTCCGTCTACCACGTACGGTGTCAGACCCCCATTTTCATAACCACGCATGGCAACGGTCTCACGTCCGTACAAATTGTACCCTGTCAGTCCGTCTCCACCAACGTCAAAGCTTTCAAACGGTGACGGTCCCACATCCGGATTGTACATGGCGAGGTATCCAAAGTGCATTCGCGTATAGAACACCAGGTTTTGCACCACCTTCTTGTACCAGTCGGCCTTGAACATCCAACGGTGGTATTCCACCCATTCATAGCGCTCCTGGTCGGTCATATCAGGATTCGTATAATCCTTGTCATTCAACAATGAATAGGGCGGTGTCAGCTGCAGACTCATACTTACATTTGAACCACTCCGCGGATAGATCGGCTGGTCGGTCGAGTTCCGCCCGAGGGTGGTGGTCAGACTCAAATTATTGAATATACCGTTCTCAGCAAGGAATTGCCGTTGGTAATCCTTCAGGAAATAGCGTTGGTAACTCAGCGAATTCTGCAACGAGAAAAGGTAATCGGGCCAGTCCAGCCTCCGTGCAAGTCCGATGGATGCCCCGCTGATCTTCATGAAATTGTCGGGCACATCGCCCCTGTTCCTGATCGCACTGTAATAGTTATATCCCAGCCCACTGTTGATCTTCGAATGGAACAGCGATACAGAAAATGAGTTCCGCTTTTTCCCGCCGAGCCATGGCTCAATGAAGGAGAAGTTATAAGACTGGTAATACTGACCGTTGGTCTGGGCACGCAACGACAGCGTCTGTCCGTCACCCGACGGCACAGGGCGCCACGCTCCCTTGTCAAAGATCCTCCGCGCAGAGAAGTTGGAAAAACGGATCCCCGCGGTGAAGATCAGCATCCCCGCTCCATACCCACCGGACACCTCCAGCTGGTCGTTGGCCCTTTCCACGAGCTTGTATTCAATATCCACCGTACCGTTCTGGTCGTCGGGGATCGGGTTGGGCTCGATCTGCTCCGGGTCGAAATGACCCAGCGACGCGAGTTCCCTTACCGAACGTATAATTGCGCTTTTGCTGAACAGGTCGCCGGGGCGCGTATACAACTCCCTCCTGGCAACGTGCTCGTTCGTTTTCGTATTACCTGTGATGATCACCTCGTCGATCCGTGCCTGTTCACCCTCGCGGATCCTGATCTCAAAATCGATGGTGTCGTTCTCCACGCTCACCTCCACGGGGTTCATATCAAAAAAGAGGTACCCGTTGTCAAGGTAAATGCTGTTCACGGCATCCTCGTCATAGAACAACCGTTCGTCGAAGATGCTCTGGTCGAACACATCTCCCTTCTCGATCCCCAGCATGTTGGTGAGTAATTCTGAAGGGTACTTGGTGTTCCCGATCCATTCAATGTCCCCCACATGGTACTGGCTCCCCTCGTAAAGCCTGATATACAGATTCACCCGTTTCTGCTCCTCGTCGAGCACCACCACGCTGTCACCCAGCACCTTTGCATCGCGGTAACCGTTCTCATTGTAAAACGACACCAGGCTCTCCTTGTCTTCCTTCAGCTTCGGGGCGATCAGCTTGGAAGCCTTGAAAATATTCAGGTTTACCTTTTTCGTGTTCTTCATGACCCGGCGCAGCCTGTTGTCGGTAAACACCTTGTTCCCCTCTATGAAGATCTCGTCGATCTTGATCCGGTCGTTCTTCTCCACGTTGATGTCCAGCTCCACCATGTTGACCCGCACAGAGTCGAGGGTCTGTTCGATCGCCACCTCGGTATTCAGGTATCCCTTGTCCACGAAATGGTCACGGATGATCCGTTTGGTATTGTCGAGGATGTCGTCTGTCACCTGCTGTCCGCTCCTCAGGTTGATCTTCTCCTGCAGGTCCTGCGACTCGGTCCGGCTCACGCCGTTGATCCTGAAGCGCAGCATCCGTGGACGCTCGAGCATGTACATATCGAGCCACACCTTGTTGCCTTCGATCTTCGTGGCGGTGATCTTGATATCGGAGAAGAGTCCCTGTTCCCAGAACTTGTTGAGCACCTTGGTGATTTCGTCACCCGGCAGGGTGATCGTGTTCCCCGCCTTCAATCCTGACAGACTTTTCAACACCTCGGTCTGGATATATTTCACACCGCTTATGGTGACATCCTGGATGATGTATTCCTTCGGATTGGCATAATTGAGCACGGGAAGCTCGTCGAAATCGATTTGCAGCGAATCATTCTGGGCAGAGATGACTGCCGTTGTTCCCAGGAGCAGGATTGCAAGAAATAGTTTCCTCATTGTTACCTTAATTATTTACCGTTGCGACACCTGTCTGTGTTTTTACTCTTCCAAACCTCCGGTCGCGCCTCTGGAAATCGATGATCGCCTCATAGAGGTGTTTCTTTCTGAAATCGGGCCAGAAGACCGTGGTGAAGTACAATTCAGTATACGCCAGCTGCCACAGCATGAAATTGCTGATGCGGCGTTCCCCGCTTGTACGGATGAGCAGTTCAGGATCAGGTATGGTATAGGTATTAAGGTACGTTTCAAGCATGCAAGTATCGATATTTTCGGGGTCCAGGTCGCCGTTTTTCACCTCCTCGGCGATCTTTTTTATTGCTGAAGTGATCTCCCATCTCCCGCTGTAGCTGAGTGCGATCACCAGGTTCAGACCGGTATTTTCAGAGGTGTAATCGATGGCACTCTGCAGCTGCTTCTTCACGGTTGGCGGCAGGTCGTCCAGCTCCCCAATGGCTGACAGCTTCACATTGTTCTTATGAAGACTTTCAGTTTCATTTTGTATGGAGGTGACCATCAGCCCCATCAGGGCATCCACCTCGGAACGCGGCCGGTTCCAGTTTTCTGTTGAGAAGGCATAGAGCGTAAGGTACTCCACCCCAAGTTCACCCGCAGCTTCCACCACCTGGCGAACCGATTCCACACCATTCTGATGTCCGAACAACCGCATGCTACCACGGTTTTGCGCCCAGCGCCCGTTCCCATCCATAATGATGGCGATGTGCCGCGGTAATTTGTCCTTGCTAATTAGTTCTTTAAGATCCATTTCAGTTCCACTTCAATCTGTTAGTCGTATGTCGGACAGTCTTCCCAGAATTTAAATATCTTGTATGTGATGAATATGCCTGTAAAAAAATACCAGTCGTTGTTCCCGAACGCCGGATTCACTGCAACACTCAATCCCTCTACATCCGGATTCGTGAGGCCGTCCACCCTGTCGCTGAAGACCTTTCTTGCACTTGCCTCCACTCCTGCACTCAGCCATTTCCCAAGGTTGATCTTGTACCCGATCCCAAATGGCATGTTCACGTGGGATCTCAACTCATCATTTGTATTCGAAATCAGTAACCCGTACCCCAAACCCGCAAATACATAGGGACTTGCCTTGGTTTTGCGGTGTGCTGTTTTGTACTTCTTCCAGTTAAATTCGAAATCGAGCCCCAAATCTACGAACTTTGCGTCAAATTCCGTAACCTGACCGGGAGAAATGTATCCTGAATAGGACGGATCGCTCCCTCTCAGCGTGTGATAGAACCCGTGAAAGCGGATCGAATTGCGTCCGTTGAAATTGTAGCGGAAAATCGGACCCGTGGCAAACGAAGGCGCCGCGTAGTGTACAGAAGGGTTCAGGTCGCCCATGTAATACGAGGTGCCGGCAAAAAAGCCAATGTCAGATTTCCTCTGAGCAGATAGGTTAAAAGAAGTTAAAAGAAAAAGTCCGGCTACCAGGAATAAATAAATTGAAGGATTTTTTTTGTCACCTTCCATACCTGCTGAGTATCGGTCGCCCTCTCCTGTCATTTCTGATCTTGTATACAGCTTTAACTGTGGTCGTGATGTACTTGTCATTATAATCTGATGCAGTGGCATGCTTGTAGCCGTCTATTTTATCAGTGAATGAGAATCTGCCGCCCACCTCGATGGCCAGGTCGACATATGCATTCATGGACCGCTTGTATCCCAGCCCCGCAGGTATAACGATTCCCCAGTTGAGATTATTATAGTAGCTTGGATTCCCGATCACCTCATCGCCGTTCACGTCTGTGACCTTTGACTTGGACATGATCCCCCCGATTCCGCTAAAAACGTAAAAATAACTCTCCCCATAATTGTTGATCATCCCGCGCCTGTTGAACAGCGCGTTTGATCCAAAACTGCGGGCTCCCGAACCGAACAGGTTATAGTCGAACCGCACCAACGGCTCAAAACAGTTGGAGGTAAAACTCAGACTCCGGTCCCGGATCTCGGGATCCAGACCGCCGATCATGAGGTAATTAAGGTCGAGCCTGATCGTCAGAGAAGACAACAATTTGAAGCCAGCATGTACACCAGCATTGAACCTGCTGTCAATCAGCTGGAACGAACGCAAGGCATCATTCGGAGAGCCAATGTCCATAAAGGTGTGAACGGTACCGCCCCCAATTCCTGCTTCGTACCTTCTCAGCTTCCATCGCTGTGCTTCTGCCGTTGTCGGGACCAGCATTGCGAGAAGGAGAATATAGATCCAGATGCGTCTGTTCATTTTGAGGAGTTTATAGATTGTGCAAAGATAAAAATAATGATTTTATATCAAATAGCCAATTTCATTAAGACTGCGTGTATTCAATTAATCAATACAGTTTCTAAATATCCTGGTGGCATTCAACACTGAATATCCTGGATTGCTGACAGTTAAATGATCATCTGCGGAATGAATTCCGCAGCCATATAGCTTTACCCTTGACCGTAACTCTTAACTCTTAACTCTTAACTCTTAACTCTCCTCTCTCCTCTCTCCTCTCCAAACTAATTCCTCTTATCAATCCCCCACATCAACTTGTTCCGCAGCGTACTGTAAAACGAGTTGTTCTCGATCCGCACCATCTTCAGGGTATGGTCCGACCGCTGAACAGTCACCTTTTCCGCGACGGGTATATCCCACGAGCGGGAATCCACAGCCAGCTGGTAAACAGGCTCCCGGGTGTCCACAGAGAATTCGATCTTCGCCTTGCCGGGCAGCACAAGTGGCCTGACTGTCAGGTTGTGCGGTGCAATGGGCGACAATACCATCGTATCCGATTCGGGTACGACAATGGGTCCGCCCACACTTAAATTATAGGCTGTCGATCCGGTTGGCGTGGAGAGGATCAGTCCGTCGGCCCAATAAGAACTCAAAAAATCATCATCCACATGCACATGCATGGTCACCAGCGAGGCGGAGTCCTTGTAGATCCGAACTTCGTTCAGCGCCATATTGAATTCCGGACCTTTGTCCCCACTTGTCTCCACCTCCAGCAACATCCGCTCCTCCAGGTCGAACTGTCCGCTGAAAATGCTGTCCAGGGACTCTTCGAGGCTGTCCTGACTGATATACGACAGGAAACCGAGTCGTCCGGTGTTGAGCCCAACGACAGGAATATCACGCTTGCGAACGATGGAAAGGGTCTCCAAAAAAGTACCGTCGCCCCCGATGGAGAATAGAAAATCTGCATCACCGAGGTCCTGATGACTGGTGAACACGCCCTTCACCCGCGGACGCAGTCCGGCCGTGGTCTGCAAAAACTCGTAAAACGGCTTGTAAAGTGTCACTTCTGCATCCATGGACTGGAGCTTGCTGAAGAGTGTGGCTACATTTTCACGGTAAGCGGGGTGGAAATTCCTCCCGAAAATGGCTACTTGCATGGTCAGACATTAAGGTAATTCAGGAATTCATCAAAACGGTCCTGGTAAAAATCATCCATCTCCTCCGAGGTCATGTAGGAGGCTGCAATCTTATAGTTGTACCTGTTGAAGGTCTCGATCACCGAGGTAATGTCCGTGGTGTTGACCTTCAGGGTGACACTCAGGGTACGTGATTCCGGGATATTGGAAACATACAGACTGAGAATCCGGGCGTTGTTGCTCTCCACGATATTTGAGATCTCGGTGAGGGAGTAATCGTTGTCACTCATCTCCAGCACCAGGATCCCGCCCGGGTGTTGCATGGCTGACAAATTGGCAAATTCACGGGTAAGGTCGTCCTGCGTGATCACACCCATATAGTTGGCATCGTCACTGAGCACCGGAACAAGCGTGAGCTTCAACCGCGACAACACCTCAATCACTTCGTAAATATGCTGTCCGCCTGAAACAAACGGCCGCTTCAAAGATAGTTCGTGGTTTCCGATGGCCTCCTCCGCATTGTTCAGGTCAAAAATATCCTGGTCGGAGATCAGTCCGAGAAACTGCTGGTGGTTAACGATCGGCAGGTGCTTGACCCTGAAAACCTCCATCCAGTTCAGGGCCTGTACCCCGGTGTCGGACGTCTTCAGCGCCGGTACCACATCTGATATGAGATTTTTTGCCAGCATATGGGTAAAGATATATTTATTTAGGAGGAATCAAAAATCGAGCCAAATTGGGAGAGCAGAGTTAAGAGTTAAGAGGTAAGAGGTTGTCGAGAGTCGAGGGTCAAGAGTGGAGAGGAAGTTGGTTTGCGGCTTACGGGATACAGGATAGCTGCACGCCCCCGTCCATAGGCGGACCAAAGTTGTGTATTCTTTTTACCTTTGCAGGAAACTATTGCAAAATATAATTCACAAATGATCATCGCCGAACAAAAGAAAAAAGAGAACATCGCCGAATACCTGATCTATATGTACCAGGTCGAAGACCTCATCCGCGCCAACAACCTCGACGCCCAAAAGATCGACCAGCAGATCATCAGTCAGTTCAACACCGATTACGACACCAAACGCGAGATGCTCGAATGGTACAAAGGACTCATCGACCGCATCAACAGCGAAGGAAAGGAAAAAAGCGGTCACATGAACTTCCTCAATGAGATCACCGTGCGCATGAACGAACTCCACGTCTCCATCCTCCACGAACCACTCAACAACGAATACAAGAACACCTGGGACAAGGCACGCACCAACGTCGATGCACTCCGCATGCGGGCCGGCCATACCAGTGAGAACGATGTGCAGCTTGCGCTGAATGGTTTGTACGGTCTCCTCATCCTGAAACTTAAGAAAGAGGAGGTCTCCAAAGAGACGCAGGAGGCTTTCTCCTCCATCTCCGAATGGATCGCCATACTCTCGGCCGAATACATGAAAAAACAACAAAACTTATGAAACCCTCATCATTGGGCAAAGATATTTTCAGTGGAGCAATGACAAAAGAACATGTATATTTAGAACGAAGATTTACAGTAAATTGATGAGGGTTCGCCGAGCACCTTTTAGATATAAATATACTGCGAGGCAACTTATCACCTTGAGAAAAATCGAAGTTTATAACATATTGTAAATTAATACTATAACCTAAATATATACTAGTGAAACTCTTCCACAGGAAATACGGGGAGGCGGGACCGCCGCTGATTATATTACACGGACTCTACGGGGCATCCGACAACTGGGTTTCTGTCGCCAGGGAGCTGGCCGAAGACTACGAAGTTTACGTGGTGGACCAGCGCAACCATGGCGAATCACCAAAAGATGATGTCCACGACTACGCTTCGATGCGCGACGATCTCAGGGATTTCATGGATGACCAGAACATCGAAAAGGCCACCCTGCTGGGACACTCCATGGGCGGGAAGACGGTGATGTATTTTGCAATGACCTGGCCCGAACGGGTGGAATCCCTGGTGGTGGTGGATATCGCACCGGTGGCGTACCACGACCTGGCGGATGAGTCACAGACCACAGCCATGCACAGCAAAATGATCGATGCGATGCTGGAGCTGGACCTGGACAAACTGGATTCGCGCGATGATGCCTCCGCGGCACTGGCCCCCAGGATCGGGTCGGAACGCATCCGGCTGTTCCTGCTGAAAAACCTTTCGCGTGACAAAGAACAGAACTTCTACTGGAAGATCAACCTGCCGGTCCTGAAAAAATACCTCCATGAGATCATGGATGCACTGCCGACAGACCAGGTGGTGGAGGACGGTGGCATCAAGGGATTCCCGGTGGCGTTCATCAAGGGTGAGGAGTCGGATTACGTACAGCCGGAACACTATGACCTGATCAAAAACCTGTTCCCCACCGCCGAGATCATCTCCATCCCCAAAGCCAGCCACTGGGTACACGCCGAACGACCCGACCTCCTGGTCAAAAACCTCAAATACTTCCTGGGATAAAAAGGACTCGCTACGCTCGTTTTAATTTAACCGCAGAGTAGCACAGAGTGTGCACAGAGTTTTAAATTGTAGGACGTGCTAGTGTATAGCGTGCTAATAAAATAACTCTGCGAAACATTGCGCTACTCTGCGGTTCAGCCTTTGCATTAATCTGCGGTTCAGCCTCTACGGTTCTCTGCGGTTTAACTCTTTCCTCTTCTATTCACTCGACTCTCAACTCTCAACTCTCAACTCTCAACTCTTAACTCTCAACTCTTAACTCTTAACTCTTAACTCTTAACTCTTAACTCTCCTCAAATACATCTTCACCACATTCTCCAACCCATAATACAATGCATCCGAGATCAGCGCATGACCGATCGATACCTCCTCCACCCACGGAATCTTTTCAATGAAAAAACCCAGGTTGTCAAGGTCAAGGTCATGACCGGCATTCAGACCCAGCCCCGCATCCCGGGCTACCTTTGCGGCGCTGACATATGGAGCGACCGCCGCTTCGTGGTCGGACGGAAAATTACGTGCATACGGCTCCGTATACAACTCCACCCTGTCGGTCCTCACCTCGGCCGCCCCACGAATCTTCGCATGATCGGTGTCGATGAAGATGGAGGTCCGGATGCCCGCTCCCTTCAGCATGCCAATGATCTCCTTCAAAAAATCCCTGTGCGTGATGGTGTCCCACCCCTCCGACGAAGTGATCGCCTCGGGCGGATCGGGAACAAGTGTTACCTGGTCGGGCTTCACCTCCAGCACCAGGTTCATGAAAGATTCGGAAGGGTACCCCTCGATGTTGAGCTCGGTGGTGATGATCGGTTTGATCTCCCGAACATCGCTGTAACGGATATGCCGCTCATCGGGCCGCGGATGCACCGTGATGCCCTGTGCACCAAACGCCTGGCAGTCAATGGCCGCCTGTCTTACATCCGGATTGTTCCCCCCGCGCGCATTCCGCAACGTCGCGATCTTATTGATATTGACGGATAGTTTTGTCATGGTATTCAGACTTTTTACAAAGATAAGGAAAAACCGTGGTTACCTCTATTCATTCCATTCCCCTGGGGCGGCGAACGCCGCGGGGCACGGAACGGGATATCGGGTTGCCCCTTGCCCATTGCCCATTGCCCCTTGCCCTTTGCCCATTGCCCATTGCCCCTTGCCCCTTGCCCCTTGCCCCTTCCCCCTCTCAACTCTCCTCTCAAATAACTATCTTTGCATACATGAACATCAAAGACGCAAAATTCATCACCTCATCCCAGTCCGTGGCCCAGTGCCCAAAGGGGGATCTTCCGGAATACGCATTCATCGGCCGGTCGAACGTGGGAAAATCATCGCTGATCAATATGCTCGCTCAGCGAAAGAACCTGGCAAAAACCTCCTCCACCCCGGGGAAGACCAGGCTCATCAACCATTTTCTCATAGACGACAGCTGGTACCTGTGCGACCTCCCGGGATACGGGTATGCCAAGGTGTCAAAGAAAAACCGGGAACTATTTGCCAAAATGATCGAGCAGTATGCCCGGCACCGCGACAACCTGGTCTGCTTTTTTGTCCTCATCGACAGCCGCATCCCGCCGCAGGAGCTCGACCTGGATTTCATCGAGTGGCTGGGGGATAGTCAGCTGCCCTTCGTCCTCCTCTACACAAAGTGCGACAAGGTAAACCAGAAAGTGCGTAACCAGACCATCGGGGAGATGAAAGCGCACCTCTCCGAATCGTGGGAGGAGCTGCCCCTGATCATCGAAACATCGGCGGTGAAAGGAACCGGCCGCGACAAAGTCCTCGATCTTATAAAACAAACCAACCAAAAACTAACGTAAAGTATGTGGTGCCAGGGAAAAGAGAACAGGGATCAATCGACTTGCGTCAGGCGTCAGACGATTGGCATCCGCGTGCGCCCTCTTAATCCCGATACGTCTCCTGTCGTCAGCTATCGGGACCAGTCTCCCCTCGGTCGCCCGGCTCTCCTCTCTCTCTTAATGCTCCTCTTTCACTCGACTCTCGACCCTCGACTCTCGACTGTTCAAAAGCCCCTGTCGTATATCCTCCTGATACTGTTCATGGTTAACCCCCGGGTATCAGGACAGATCGGCACACACGACTTCTGCTTCGACGATGTCAATACCTTCGACCAATTCTTCGAAACCGACGAGCCGCTGCATCTCACACTGGAATTTGACATCAGGGATTTTCGGCGCACACGCGCCGACGAAGAATATGCCGATGCCCGGCTGCTGCACCATATCAACGACACCTGCTACATCCCATTCGAAGTCAGACTCCGCACCCGTGGGATCTTCCGGAAATCACACTGCTACATCCCTCCCTTCTGGATGAATATCAAGGATGCCAACATCCGGGCGGAAGGACTCGAGGGGGTGAAAAAGATGAAGATCGTTACGCATTGCATGCGGAAGGATTATTACCAGGACTACGTGCTGAAAGAATACCTGGCCTACAAACTATACAACATCATCACCCCCATCAGCTTCAGGGTAAGGCTGCTCTATATCACCTATGTCGACAATGGCAGGAATGACAAGATCTACGAGGGATGGGCATTTGCCATCGAACCGAAGGAGCTGTTGGCAAAACGCCTCGATGCCATATATATCGACAACGACGAACTATCCATGCAGCACATGAATGAGCGTGTTATGGACCGGCTCTGCATGTTCAACTATATGCTCGGAAATACCGACTACTCCATTGCAGGCTGTCACAACATCAAGATATTTATGCACAAGGACGGCGATCCGCAGGGCTACCTCCCGGTGCCGTATGACTTCGACTTCACGGGATTCGTGAATACGATCTATGCCAAACCGGCGGCGAACACGAACATCTCAAAGGTGACGCAGCGATATTATACCGGACCGTGCCGGACGGATGAGGCATACCAGGCGGTGATGGATGAATTCAGGGAGCACAGTATTGAGATGCACAGGGTGATGCAGACCTTCGAACATCTCGCGCTGAAACCAAAACTGGAGATGCTCGGTTTCGTGGAGAGTTTCTTCGATGCCCTAGACTCTCAGACATTCATCGAATGGAAATTGCGCATCTCGTGCAAGTGAAACAGCAAAACAATATGCCCCTGCAATGGTTAAAACAATGCGGCACCATATTTGAATGATGAATTGATAATGATGATGAAAAAGACCACCATATACATGGGCATCCTGCTCCTCCTCCCGGCCCTTTTATCAGCACAATCGCGGAGGGAGAAGGAGAAACCACTGAATGTCATCATCCTCATCGGTGACGGCATGGGTACATCACAGCTCTCCATTCCCTATTATTACGGGAAGCGGGAACCGGTATTCGGCTATTTCGGGAATGTCGGACTCGTTGAGACCTCCTCCGCCACGCACAAGATCACCGATTCCGCCGCCGGCTCCACCGCCATGTTCACCGGAAGGAAAACTTACAACAACGCCATCGGTGTGGATACCGACACCCTGATCCGCTACAACCTCACCGAGATCCTTTCGAAACAGGGCTACAAAAGCGGCGTTGTCACCACCGCATCCATCACCGGCGCCACACCTGCCGGGTTTTACGGACATGCCTCTGATCGCAGGATGCATTATGATATTGCCGAATGGTTGCTGGAATCGGAAGTCGATTTCTTCGCAGGGGGCGGACTCCAGTTTTTCCTGAGCGAAGAGGGCGACGACAGGTTCACCTCGCGCAATATCGAACTGGAACTCGAACGGCTGAAAAAGATACGCCGTGCGGAGCCCGACCAGCGTTTCGGATTCCTGCTGGCCATGGACGGAATGCCCTCCATGCCGGAGGGACGGGGCGACTTCCTGCCGGAAGCGACAAAGATCGCACTCGATTTCCTCTCCGAAAATGAAGAGGGATTCATCCTGCTGGTGGAAGGGGCGCAGATCGACTGGGCCTCACACGCCAATGACACAGATTACCTGGTGGCGGAGATGCTGGATTTTGAAGAGACCGCCAGGGTGGCATACAATTTCGCCAAAAAAGATGGCAACACGGTGGTGATCGTTACGGCAGACCACGAAACCGGGGGATTCTCACTCGCCGCATCCGGGAAGGAGCGGTATTCTGAAGATTACGCGACCATCACGCCAACCTTCGGCACAACAACACACAGTGCCACGCTGGTACCGCTCATCGCATACGGACCCGGAGCAGAGAAGTTCCGCGGCATCCTCCGCAATACCGAGATCTTCTTTCGCATCATCGAGTTAACCGCGGAATAAAGGACTCGCTGTCGCTCGTCAGGTTAACCGCGGAGTATCGCAGAGTGTACGCAAAGTAAATAGTATTATCGAAGCAATCCACATTACGCATACCACTCTCCAATCTGTCTTACCCCAGTTTTTTCTCGATCGTATTCAGCAGGATATCGATCGCCACCTCGTTCATCCCCCCCTGAGGCACGATGATGTCAGCATACCGCTTTGAAGGCTCAATGAATTGCAGGTGCATCGGCTTGACAGTCTTTTCATAGCGCTCCAGCACGATCTCGGCGGTACGGCCCCTTTCATTCATATCACGCTGGATCACCCTGCTCAGCCGGTCGTCGGCATCGGCATCCACGAACACCTTGATATCGATCAGGTCCACAAGTGGTTTGTGCGTATAGATCAGGATCCCCTCAACGATGATCACCTGGCGCGGCTCCACCGGGATCACCTCCTCCTGCCTTGTACAGGTGAGATAGGAATAAGTGGGCTGTTCAATGGCCACTCCCGATTTCAGCTGACGAATATGATCGGTCAGCAAATCAAATTCAATGGAATCGGGATGATCAAAATTGATCTTCTGCCGCTCCTTCACAGGAAGATGACTGTTGTCCCTGTAATAGGAATCCTGCGCCAGGAACGAAACCTGCTCACAGTCCAGCTTCTTCCTGATCTTCTTAACCACAGTGGTCTTCCCTGAACCGGTCCCCCCGGCAATGCCTATTACAAACATGAAGGTGCTTTTTGAAGGACTTAAAGTTAAAAATAATTTCAACGCCCACACACACCACCTTAACACGTCATACATTAGCACACCCCACCATAGCACGCCCTGCAAAATAAAACTCTGTGCCCACTCCGCGCTACTCTGCGGTTAACAAGCACGAACCACACTGGCACGTAATACAATAAAATACTCTGTGCCCACTCCGCGCTACCCTGCGGTTAACAAGCACGAACCACACTGGCACGTAATACAATAAAATACTCTGTG
>CAKZNC010000111.1 GCA_937129385.1 uncultured Bacteroidota bacterium | reverse complement strand
CTCTTAATCCCGATACGCCTCCTTGCGTCGGCTATCGCGGACCAGTCTCCCTTCGGTCACCTGGTTCTCCTCTCTCCTTTACTCTTCCAGTCCGCTCCTCATCCAGTCAACATATTTGTCTACATTCAGCTCTGTCCCGATCGGCTCCCGGACAACATTGCCCTGACTGTCCATGATCACGTAGAGAGGCACCGTGTTGGTGCGGAACATGGAGATCTCGTAATCAACGTTTTGCTGACCGATGGTCTTTTTAACTTTCCCGTCATTCTCCGATGTGTACCACTCAGATTCGGGGAGCTTGACATTTACATCGGTATACAGCGAGACCACAACAAAATCATTTCTCAGCATGGAGAGTACTTCGGGATCGGACCATACCGCCGCCTCCATCTTCTTGCAATTGGAGCAGAAACGGCCGGTGAAATCGAGGAAGACCGGTTTGCCCGATTCCTCGGCACAGGCCAGCCCCTCTTCCAGGTCGAAGAAGACATTCAGACCATAGGGAGCGTGGAATTCGCCGGTATGCTTCTCCGGAGTACACGCTTCCGAGCGGTCGGCAGCCATCGGCATTGCTGCAGCTGACATCTGTGTCATGTCGATCCAACCCTCCGATTTTGGAGGAAGGAGCGGGGAGACCACTTTCAGCTGTGCGCCGAATAGTCCCATGAACATGTAGATGGCAAAGGTGAATGAAGTCACTGCCAGCAACAGCCTGGGGACCTTGATAAATGGAAGATCACTGTCGTGTGCAAATTTCAGTTTTCCAAGCAGGTACAATCCCATCAGGAAGAACAATACAGTCCAGATAATCAGCACCGCTTCACGGGTGATCACTTCGTGCCGCGGGTCAAGCGGCAACAGGAATTTCATGCTGAATGCAAGGACGATGAAGCCCAGCACCACTTTTACGCTGTTCAGCCATCCGCCCGATTTTGGCAGGTTCTGCAGCAGCGACGGGAAGATTGCAAACAGGGTGAAAGGGATCGCGAATGCAAGTGCGAATCCGAACATACCCAGGATCGGCTTTAGGGCGAGTCCGCCAGCCGCTTCAACCAGGATGCCACCCACAATGGGACCTGTACATGAAAATGAAACCAGTACGGTGGTGAGTGCCATGAAAAAGGCTCCTGCAATTCCTCCCTTGTCAGCTCCCTTGTCAGCTTTATTCACCCATTTCGAGGGCAGTACCAGTTCGAACATCCCGAAGAATGAAAAGGCGAAGATCACGAACAACAGGAAGAAGATCAGGTTGGGGATCCAGTGCGTACTGAGGGTATTGGCGGCATCCGGACCGAGATTGGTCAGGCTCACGATCACACCCAGCAGTGTGTAGATAGCGATGATGGAGATACCGAAAACAGATCCGCGGAAAACGCTCCTGGCCCGGTTCTCACTGCCCTGCATGAAGAAGCTGACCGTCATGGGGATCATCGGGAACACGCAAGGTGTAAGCAACGCCAGCAACCCGAAGCCAAATGCGATCCAGAAGAATCGCCATAACGACCGCTCCTCGTCAACCGGGCTGGTGTCAGCCGTCAGCTCTCGGCCGTCAGCCTTCAGTTCTGAGTCTTCGGTCGTTATTGCACCTCCGTCGACCACAGTCTCCTCCAAATCATCATCTGCCGACTGCCCACTGCCGACTGCCGACTGCCCTTCGACAGGCTCAGGGCCCCCACTGACGGCTGACGGCTGTCCTTCGACAGTCTTACTGCCCGAACTGCTGGTTGAAGTCTTCAAGTTGAATACAAACTCCTCGTACGCCGGCGGCAGACAATTGGCATCGTCACACACCTGGTATTCGATCTCGCCACTGACAGTGGCCGAACTTCCGGTGATCTTCACCTTCTGCCTGAATTCCGCTCGTCCGTCGATCGTTCCCACATCCATCTGGAATCCTTCATCGAACTTCACCTTGGGCTTGGTCACCTCCACGATGTCGCCCACCAGCTCAACGCCTTCCAGGTTCTCGAAAGATGGACGGGTAGGGATGGGGCCGTTCTCGGGCAGGTATGCCGAATACATGTGCCACGGCGGATCGATCTCCGCTTCAAAAATCAATTCAAATATGACCCCTGAGCGTTGCCCTGAGCTTGCCGAAGGGCGGTCGCCTGTCTGCTCAGAACTGAATTTCCAGGTGACCGGGTCGATGGGTTGCGCCAGCAATCCCATTGAAAAGATAAATGCGCTTAAGATTGTTACAGTCTTTTTCATTGTTACAGTTTTTTGTCAGCGCCGCCCTTAGCCCCGGCGGCATGCAAATATAACGCCTTCTGTACCGATTTGTTTCCGGTACAAAAATAGTGGAAAAAAGACAGATTCCGGAATGGGGTTCCTGTTAAAGGGCAGGGGGCCGGTACCGGTGTAAGCACGCGGCCGTCCCGCTTTACTTTGTTTTCCTCAGCAGCTCTTCGCCGTTCTCATCAAGCACGATGAACTCCAGGTAGGTGCATGAATCCAATGGTTCAACATTGATCCTGCATTTCATCTCCTTGCGCCACTTCTTAATGATCGACTTCCTCCCTTTCTCCAGGTAGGCCGCGAAGAACGGGTGTACCTGCAGGGTGATCTTTTTCAGACCGTTGGTTTTCACCAGGGCCTCAAGCTCCAGCTTCATTGAATCCTCAAGAAGAATGGCTGGCTGGATCTTACCTGTGCCGCCACAGGTCGGACATGTCTCTGCTGTTTCCACATGCATCTCGGGGCGTACACGCTGTCGCGTGATCTGCATCAGTCCGAACTTGCTCAGCGGAAGAATATTGTGCTTGGTCTTGTCACGCGCCATCATCTCTTTCATGCGACTGTAGACCTTCTGCTTGTTGTCTCCCTTGTGCATGTCGATGAAATCCACCACGATGATCCCGCCCATGTCGCGCAGACGCAGCTGCCGTGCGATCTCATCAGTTGCAGCAAGGTTCACCTCCGTGGCATTGCTCTCCTGGTCGAGACCCGACTTGGACCTGTTTCCGCTGTTGACATCGATCACGTGGAGCGCTTCGGTATGCTCGATGATCAGGTAGGCTCCCTGCTTGAAAGATACGGTGCTCCCGAACGAAGCCTTGATCTGGCGTTCGATCTCAAATTTCTCAAAAATCGACTGCTTGCCGTTATAGATCTTGACGATCTTCTCCTTCTCAGGCGCCACATCAGCAATGTAATCCTTTACCTCGTGGTACACCTCCTGGTCGTCAATGAAAATGTTCTCGAAATTCCCGTTCAGGTGGTCCCTGACCACCGAAGTGGTCCGGCTCTGCTCCTCCTGCACAAGCAGGGGAAGATTGCGTGTGTTCACATTGTCAAGTGCACTTTCAAATTTCTTTACCAGTGAACGGAGCTCGGAATCCAGTTCGGCCACCTTGCTGTTCTCAGCGACAGTGCGAACGATCACCCCGTAATTTTTTGGCCTGATGCTGTTGATCAGGTTACGCAAACGGTCACGCTCCTCCTGGGAGGCGATCTTGGATGAGATGGAGACTTTGTCGGCAAACGGCATCAATACCAGGTTACGTCCCGCGATGGAGATCTCTGAGGTCAGCCTTGGTCCCTTCGTGGAGATCGGCTCCTTGGCCACCTGCACCAGCACGATGTTTCCAGACTTAAGTACCTCGTTGATCTTGCCATGTTTATTGATGTCCTTCTCCCGCCTGAACTTCGACACGGAAATGGTCCGCCCACGTTTGTTGACAGACTGGTTCACATATTTTCCAAGTGTGCTGAACTGGGGGCCGAGGTCGAGGTAGTGAAGAAACGCATCCTTCTGGTAGCCAACATTAACAAATGCGGCATTCAGACTGGGCATGGTTTTCTTGACCCTGGCAAGATAGATGTCTCCCACCGAAAATTTCTGTTCCGGCTTCGAGTGGTTTAACTCAACAAGTCTTTTATCTTCCAGCAGAGCAATTGAAACCTCCTTCTCAGAGGCTTTAATGATCAATTCACTGCTCACAATGATATATCTTTAATAGCTGTTGTATTAACTTAACAGAAATAAACCTAAAGTGCTTCCACTTTAGGTTTATAGTAAGGTTGGTGAAAATAATAGAGATTATTTCCGCTTCTTGTGCCTGTTCTTCCTTAAGCGCTTCTTCCGCTTATGGGTCGACATTTTGTGTCTTTTCCTTTTCTTTCCGCTAGGCATAATGAAAAAATATTATCGGTAAATTACTTTACGTTCGTTTTAACTTTGTTGACAAAAGTCTTCGCCGGCTTGAAAGAAGGAATGAAATGTTCAGGAATAATAATGGTAGTATTCTTGGAAATGTTCCTTGCTGTTTTCTTTGCCCTTTTCTTTACGATAAAACTTCCAAAACCTCTCAGGTAAACGTTTTTATTATCGCTGAGTGAATCTTTGATCGATTCCATGAATGCTTCTACTGTCTTCTGTACAGTTACTTTTTCTATTCCAGTGTTTTTGGAAATCTCGTTTACGATATCTGCTTTTGTCATTTTATAAAACCTTTAATTATCAATGAATTACGTTAGTTTCGTTTTACAATGTGCAAATATAATTGTTTTTCACAATTATTTACAAATGAAATGAATATTTTTATTTTCAGTCTTAGAACTGAAATTTGTGGGGGCGAAGATAATGAAAATTAGCGAGATAATCACAGGCTGGTATAAAAAAAACAGGCGATCGCTGCCTTGGCGCGCGACACGCGACCCGTACCGCATCTGGCTCTCCGAAGTGATCCTCCAGCAAACCAGGATCAGTCAGGGAACCGCTTATTATCAGGCGTTTGTCGGCCGGTTTCCCGACATCAACGCGCTGGCGGGGGCTTCGGAGCAGGAGGTGATCAAGCTCTGGCAGGGGCTGGGCTACTATTCACGTGCCAGGAACCTGCACGCAGCGGCCCGCCAGGTGGTGGGGGATTTAGACGGAATGTTTCCGGCCAGCCGCGACGAGTTACTGAACCTAAAGGGGATAGGTCCGTACACCGCCGCGGCCATCGCTTCGATCGCCTACAACGAGCCTGTTGCCGCCGTGGACGGGAACGTGGCACGGGTCATCAGCCGGCTCTTCGCCATCGATACACCCGTAAACACGCCGAAAGGGGAGAAGGAGATCTCCGGGATGGCCGAAACGCTGCTCGACAGGGACGATCCGGGCGAACACAACCAGGCGATGATGGAGTTCGGCGCTTTGCAATGTGTGCCGGTGAATCCCGACTGTCACGGTTGTCCGCTCAACAGCCTGTGCCGGGCATTCGCAGAAGATCGTGTGGCTGAACTGCCTGTAAAGCTGAAAAAGGCAAAAATAAAAAAACGGTATTTCACATATATGGTCATCTCACACCAAAAACACACCTATATAGAAAGGCGTACCTCCGACGATATCTGGAAGGAGCTCTACCAGTTTCCGCTGACCGAACATGACACCCTGCCCAAAGAAGAGGAGATTCCCGGGATCGTGGAGGCCCGGATCGGTGCACTGCCTGAAATGTTATTCGGCGGAACGCCTCATGAGCTCGGCAAACCTCGGTTCAGCATATATACTCATGAACAGGACAGGCCACAGTACAGCAATGAACCTCATGACCAGGGCAAGCCTCGGTTTAGCATACATCATATATCTGAACCCGTGAAGCACCAGCTGACCCACCAGCTGATCACAGCCCGTTTTGTCCATGTGGAGATCACGGAAAAAGGTTTCAGGGCACCGGTCGGTTGGGAGAGGGTGCCGCCCGAAAAGGTGGGGGAGTACCCGCTGCCGCGGCTCATCGACCGGTATCTTGAAATGGAGGACGGGGCGCCGGGTTAATTGACACAATTTCGTATCTTTGAAATTCAAAACGAAACAATTATGGCTGTAAACAAAGTGATCCTTGTTGGAAATGTAGGAAAAGATCCCGATACCCGCTACCTCGATGAAAATACGCCGGTGTGCAAGTTTCCGCTGGCGACCAGCGAAGTGTACCGCAATCGCGACGGGGAGAAGATCGAGCAGACCGAGTGGCACAATATCGTGTTGTGGAGGGGGCTCGCAAAGGTGGCCGAGCAGTACGTGAAAAAGGGATCACAACTCTATATTGAAGGACGGATCCGCAGCCGGTCATACGACGATAAGGATGGCATCAAGCGCTATATCACCGAGATCGTGGGTGACAACATGCAGATGCTGGGGCGCAAAGGAGATAACGCGCAGAACGACGGTTACGGACAAGAGGGTGCACAGACAGGCGGACAACAATCTTCGGGTCAGCAATCACAGTCCGGACAGCAACCTGCACAACAATCCCAGCAGTCGGCCCAGCAACAATCTTCCGCACAGCAGTCGGCACGTAATGACGAAACTCCGGGTGATGATCCGGGAACTTCAGGAGGCGACAATGAATCCGACGATCTGCCGTTCTAGATAACAAAACCAAAGACCTGGTTTGGAAACACAGATGATCCCGCTTTTACAACTGGTACTTCAGCCCATGACCACACCGATTGCCATAGAACTCGTGGTGGTGGCCCTGCTGCTGGTATGCTCGGCACTGGTGTCTGGTTCCGAGGTGGCCTTCTTCTCCCTCACACCAACGGAGAAAGATTCGCTGGAGGAGCGCAATATCAGGAGGAGCAAACTGGTGCTGGAGCAGCTGCGAAAACCGGAGGAGCTGCTGGCCAATATTCTTATTTCGAACAACTTCGTGAACGTTGGGATCGTCATCCTCTCAAGCTTTATCACCACGAGCCTGATGGATGCCGGCAACGCACCCATACTCGGATTCGTGATCCAGGTGGTGATCATTACCTTCATGATCCTGATGTTCGGGGAGATCCTGCCGAAGATCTATGCCGACCGGTTTTCGGAAAAATTTGCACTGCTGATGTCGATCCCGCTGATGATCACGGGCCGGCTCTTCAGACCGCTGGTCTACCTGCTGACAAAATCGACGGCAATGATGAACAAACGGCTGGCAAAGAAACGGCAGAACATCTCCATGGATGACCTGTCGGAGGCGCTGGACCTGGCCACGGGTGTGTTTTCCGAAGAGAAGAAGATGCTGGAAGGGATCGTGAAGTTCAGCAACCTGGAGGCGTCGGAGATCATGAAACCGCGGATGGATGTGACCAACCTTGAGTTGAATACCTCCATGGAGCAGCTCCTGGAGACCGTCCTGGATTCGGGGTACTCGCGGATCCCGGTGTACGAGGAGACCACCGACAATATCAAGGGGATCCTGTATGTGAAGGACCTGCTTCCGCACATAAGAAAGACAAAATTCAAGTGGCAAACACTGATCAGGCCTCCCTTCTTTGTGCCGGAGACCAAGAAGATCAATGACCTGCTGCAGGAGTTTCAGCAGACCAAGATCCACCTGGCGATCGTCGTTGATGAATACGGCGGAATGAAGGGGATCGTGACCATGGAGGATATCCTCGAAGAGGTGGTGGGTGAGATCACCGATGAGTCGGACGAGGCAGAGGAATTTTACAAGAAGATCGATCCGCATACCTACCTGTTTGACGGGAAGACATTGCTGAATGATTTTTTCAAAGTGACGGAGCTGGAGGCAGAGGATTTTGACGATGTAAGGGGAGAGGCAGAGACCCTGGCCGGACTTATCCTGGAGCTGAAAGGTGATTTTCCGAAGATGAACGATACGCTGAACTGCAAGTACATTCGCTTTACCATCACGGATATGGACCGGCGGAGGATCAAGCAGATCAGGGTACAGATCAATGAAGAGGAGCAAAATGAAGCATAGCGCAGTGATCCTCCTGTTGCTTTTGACCATCTCGTGCGACAGGAGCTATACCCCCAAACCCACCGGGTACATCCGGGTGCATTACCCGGAAAAGGAGTACCGGGCCTTCGAACAGGCCGAACCCTATTCATTCGAGGTGCCGGTGTATGCCCGCGTGGAGGAAAGCCGGACGAAGAACGCCGAACCCTGGTGGTACAATGTGCGGTTCCCGGAATATGACGGAACGGTGCACCTGAGTTACAAACAGGTAGACCGGAACATCGATCAGCTCATCGAGGAGTCGCGGTCGCTGGTGTACAAGCATACCTCCCAGGCTGATGGCATATTGGAGATTCCATATCTAGATACCGCAGGCAGGAAATACGGGATCCTCTATGAGCTGAAGGGTAACGTGGCATCGTCGGTGCAGTTCTTTATGACCGACAGCACAGAACATTTTCTGAGGGGATCACTTTACTTTCGCACTACACCGAACAGGGACTCGCTGAACCCGATCATCGCTTTCGTGCAGGAGGATATCGAGCACATGATCGAGACGCTGGAATGGAATTAGTTGAGGGACCGCCGAGGCGCCCTTGAAAATATTAGTAAATTTGCGCACGTTTTTCATTTTTGTAAAACAGTTTCTGTGGGAATATTCTTAAAGACGGAAATACAACCAGATTGCATGCTTGGGGTTTGGGAGATCACCGAGGACTACGACACACTGTACTCCATGGTGAAGCTCGACAGAAAGGAGAAGGAGCGGCTGGCAAGTTTCCGTAGCCTGAGCAGGAAACTGGAGTGGCTGAGTGTGCGGGCGCTGATCCGAAGCATGCGGGGAGATGGCTCGAAGATCACCTATAACGAGGAGAACAAACCCTTTCTCAATGGGGGGACAGGCAACATCAGTATCTCGCACTCGCGCAACCTGACCGCCATCCTGGTGAGTCCGGATAAAAGGGTCGGGATCGACCTGGAGTACATGTCGGGGAAGATCAGTAACCTGGGCCACAAGTTCATGAATGAACGAGAGAAACTTACAGAGACAAAGGAGTATAAAAAATTCCACCTCTACCTGCACTGGTGTGCAAAGGAGGCACTCTATAAAATATGTGACAAGCAGGATGTGAAATTCAGGGAAGGGATCACCATCCTCCCTTTTGAACCTTCGGAGAATGGGTTTTTGCGCGGACATGTGGTCAACAGCGCAGGGGAGGAGTTTTTTGACCTGGAATACCTGCATCACGATAATTATTCACTGGTCTGGTGCTGCAAGAAATGAGTAAATTTTACGACACCATATCGCAACGGAAGGGATTCGCGGTCCTGGTGGACCCCGACAAGCAGTCGGCCCAAAGCCTCGGTGAACTTACCAAATTGTTCGCTGCCCACCGCCCCGATGCCATCCTGGTGGGAGGGAGTCTGCTAATGGAACCCATTGCGGATACCGTTCTATTCCTGAAGGAGCATTGTGAAGTGCCGGTCTACCTCTTCCCGGGCGATGTGACCCAGATCTCGGCAGAGGCCGACGGGATATTTTTATTGTCGCTGATCTCCGGAAGGAACCCCGATTTTCTGATCGGCAACCATGTCATCGCAGCACCGCATCTTCGGCGTGCGGAATTTGATATCATCCCCACCGGCTATATGCTCATCGAGAACGGCCATTCCACCTCGGTGGAATATGTGAGCAATACCAAACCAATTCCCTTCGGGAAGACCGATATTGCTGTGGCTACGGCGGTGGCAGGGGAGATGCTCGGACTGAAGATGATCTACCTGGAGGCCGGTAGTGGTGCTGCCAAATCGGTGGGCATCGATATGATCCGCGCCATCCGCGAGGCTGTCGGTTTGCCATTGGTGGTCGGCGGCGGGATCCGTACCGTTCAGGATGCATCGCGCGCTTATGAAGCGGGTGCCGACATGATCGTCATCGGCTCGGCCATCGAGGAGTTCCCGGGCCAGATCAAAGAGTTCGCGGAGTTGCGGGATTCGATGACTCGCTGACGCTCGTCGTTATTAACCACAGAGTAGCGCAGAGTGAACACAGAGGGTTCGCTTCGCTCACGGTTGTTTAACCGCAGAGTTTCACAGAGTTTCGCAGAGTTTCGCTTCGCTCACGGTTGTTTAACCGCAGAGTTTCACAGAATTTCGCAGAGTTTCACAGAGTTTCGCTTCGATCATACATTATTCTTATCATGTATCTGCGGAATGAATTCCGCAGCTATATAGCTTAACCGTTGTGCTTTACTCTTAATCCTGGGTCGCTCCTTGCGTCGCTCATCGGGACCAGTCTCCCTTCGGTCGCCTGGCTCGCCTCTCTTAACTCTTAACTCTTAACTCTTAACTTAACTCTTAACTCTTAACTCTTAACTTAACTCTTAACTCACCTCACCATTCCCGTCATCACCTTCCCGCCCGCATTCTCCGGTACGGAGATCTCCAGGAAATAGGCGATGGTGGGGACGATGTCCAGCGGTGAGACACGGTCGGGCAGCGTTACCCGGTTGATCTTCCACCCGTAGAAGATGAGCGGAACATGCGCATCATAATGGAAATTCGAGAGCGACTCCCGGTATTCACTGCCCTTCTCAACCCAGCCCGGGGTGAGGTAGATGATCACATCCCCGCTCCGTTTCTGGTTGTAGCTGTTCTGGATGCGATTAAAGATCCCCTCGGTGAAGTTGTTGCGCTGAAGTATATACGAGGGCAGCGCATTTGCAACACCTGCAAAGTTGATCATGAAACTGGCCACGCGGTCCTGCACCTCCTCGAGCGAAAGCCTTGAATCTTCGATCAGCCGCCTGTTGAGATAGATCTGGTTGGCATAGTAGAGGCTCACCCATTCGCCCTGACCATACACCGCGTTCAGGTAAGACTTCAGCAGTGAAATATTGCTGTGGTAATTGAAAAACCCCGATGGCACGCGATGCTCCGCCAGGTAACGCGGATCATCGGCCAAGGCATGATCGGCAGTGAGATAGATCAGCGTGTTCTCCAGGCCGACCTGCTCATCCAGGAAATTAAGCAGGTGCGCCAGGTCACGGTCGAGACGCAGGTAGAGGTCCTGCACCTCCACCGACCAGGTGGTGTATTTTTCCGACAGGTATTTGCCGGCATTGAAGCTGATATTGATCCAGTCGGTTACACCACGGTTCCCCAGCTCCTCATTCACGATGGCGCTGATGGCAAAGTCTTTCGTGTAGGTGTTTCCGTAGGGGGTGAACAGCAGTGTGGAATAGTCGCGGTTTCTTTTTCCGCCTGAAATGCGGTCCAGGTTGTAAGGGAAGACCGATCGTCCGTCGATTCCCACTTCATAGTCATTCGTGTCGGGCATGCTGGCCTTGTATTCCGACAAAGGAAGGAGGGGATCCCAGGTCTTCTCACAGTAGATGTCCCGGTAACTCTTCCCATTGAAGGTCTCCACCCACCCCGGAAGCGAATCGGCATAATAGGTGCTGGTGGTCCATGTACCGTGCTCAGGATCAAACCAGTATGCTGCATTGGCGGTGTGTCCCGATTGCAAAACGGCGGCTTTGGGATCCATGGAGACCCCGATCACCTTCGACTGGAATTGGGAGATGATCCGCAGCTCGTCCGACAGTGTCCTGGACATCAGGTTGACAGGGGAGGTGTGCCCGTTCTCGTCCGAACTCAGGATGGCCCGTACCGTGGGGTCGTCCACGCACCAGGTCACCTCGCGGGTCACACGGTCGTACCAGTAATCGGCTACGATCCCGTGTGCATCCGGACGCGCACCGGTACCGATGGTGGCATGACCCACAGCCGACTCGGTGATGAGCTGGTCGTAGCGCGCGTTCTTGCAGTGGGTACCCAGACCGGCCATCCGCCTGAACCCGTCCTCCCCGAACTGGTCCCAGTAGGACGACAGGTAATCGTAACGCATTCCCGATATGGTGATGCCCACCACCAGCTTCGGCTTCCCGGACGGAATCTTCTGTGCCGTGATGGGGATTACTAAAAATATGGTGATGATGATAACAGTAATTGTCCTGAGCTTCATGGTCCTTCTCGATTCACTTGTAAAACAAACGCCCCCTCCTGCAGGATCCTGCCAGGTGCAGGTGCAAAAATTGATCAGCTGCAAATTTAATGATTTTCGGATAGGAGATACAATAAACCGCAGAAGGACTCGCGAACGCTCGTTGGGGTTGACCGCGGAGTAGCGCGGTATTTATCTCAGAGGAGGGTATTTAACCGCGGAGGATCGCAGAGGGTATTTAACCGCAGAGGATCGCAGAGTTTACGCAGAGTACAGACCCCGGCGGGGTCTCATCTCGTAGCCCCGGGTAACCGAAGAGCACCCGGGGTAAATAGGTAACCCATCACCCCATTCCCTGCCCCGCGGCGTTCGCCGCAATGGGGACCTGGATACCCGGCATCTGCGATACGTGGATAAAGGATGTGATCCCTCCGGGATCAGAGGATCGAGGGTTCGCGGATTATTCCCGGCATCTGTGATGCCGGGCTACGAGATATGATCCCTCCGGGATCAACTGCGCTGTACGATACTCTCCACTCTCCACTCTCCTCTCCCCACTCTTAACTCTCCTAATCCACCTTCAACAATTCTGTATGCCTTTCCCCGTCACCCTTCGAGACTTCAACCACATAAACCCCTTCAGCAAAGTCATGAACAGGTATGCTGAATGTTACGTGGCCCTCCGGCAGTGCATTCCTGTAAACTTTCCTGCCTGTCAGATCATACAGGGTGATGAAAGATGAATTGCTGAACGGCAGGGACGAGCGGATCGTTACCAGGTTGCCTGCCGGGTTCGGGAATAGCCTGAACTGTTCAGCATACACCCCCTCTCTACCCCGGGTCCCGGCAGTGTCTAGCTCCACGAGCAATTCCGTCATCGCATAATCTGCAACCTGCACCCCGATGATCGTGGTATCCGGGGATGCGTCGGACGATACCACCAGGTCATACACCCCCTCCTTCAGGTAGCGGTAAAAATTCCCGGTCACCGGGTCGCTCATGATCCAGCTGCTGTCATTGTCGTGATCCGCCACCCATATCTTTGCCTCCACCGGTTCGCCTGAACCAGCAGTCACCACCTTCCCGTGGATCCCGTAACGCGCCTGGGTGATGTAGTTGATAAGACTCCACTGGTTCACATTCCAGTAATGATCCAGTGATTCCGATGGCGCCCTGAAATTATAGTACAGCTCAAGGGTTACCTCCCGACCCTGCAGATAGTATGTGACATAATCCTGCCGACCCCCATACACATAGTACCAGTCATACCCGTTGGTGATCCCGTTTTCAAATCCGTCTCCTTCCATGTATGTAGGGTCAACCGAATGGGCCACATCGGTATACTCACGTGAGATCAGGATGAACCATTCATTGTCAGGATGCCGCTCCTCTTTATGGTCCCATGGATAGTTCACCACCTCTTCGCCGGAGTGGAAGTTGGCCGACAGGTTTGGACGGATCTGTCGCATAAACTCCATCATCACCTTTGTCTCCTGCTGCCGTCCTGTTGTATCATCTGACTGGTTGTAGTGGGCCGACGGGTAATTCCGGTTCAGATCGATATTGTTTACATTTTCCCTTCTTGATGCTGCCACACTCATGTCATTGTCGGGGTAATAGGCACCATCCGGGTTGGCCAGCGGATTGATCCAAATCTCCAGGTCGTCCACGATGCGGTCAATCTCCACGTTCTCCCCGTAATTATTCAGGATGAAATCGATCAGCCTGAGGCTCAGAATATATCCCACCAGCTCATCGCCATGAATGGTTGACGAGTAGAACAGGGCCGGTTCATCTTCCTCCTCCTCTACGTTGTCTGATATTTTCAGGGCCAGTAACAGTCGTCCCTCAATACTCGTCCCGATGGTGTCGAGTCTGCAGATCTCCGGCCAGGTCGATGCAAAATAACGCATCATGCTGTCGTATTGTGGATAGGTGGGATACTTTGTGAAGGTCAGCGCATCGTCAAGATCTGCTGCCATGTCCTCCGGACCCAGCTGCGGTGCTGCAGCCCTGCCATCCAGGCCAGTCATCATATCTGCCGGCTGCTCCGCCTGTCCGGACAGGGGCATCATTGCACCCCCCATCAAAACCAGGATGATATAAACGAAATTTTTCATAACCAGCGATATGGATTTCCAGACGTTCCTTCAAGTGCTATTTTAGCAGATCCGTTGCTCATTGCCCATTGCCCCTTGCCCCTTGCTCATTGCCCCTTGCCCCTTGCTCATTGCCCATTGCCCCTTGCCCCTTGCCCCTTGCTCATTGCCCCTTGCCCTCTCTTAACTCTCCTCTCTCCTCTCTCCTCTAAACATTAAACCTTATATGCAAAATATCCCCGTCCCCCACGACATAATTCTTTCCTTCAACGCCGAGCTTGCCGGCCTCCTTGCATGCATGCTCGGATCCCAGGGTGACGAAATCGTCGTACTTCATCACCTCGGCACGGATAAAGCCGCGCTCCAGGTCACTGTGGATCGCTCCTGCAGCCTGCTGCGCCGTCATCCCCTTCTTGATGGTCCATGCCCTGATCTCTTTCGGGCCGACCGTAAAGAAGGATTGCAGGTTGAGCATGGAATAGGCCGATCTGACCAGCTTGGCTACGCCGGGTTCATCCAGACCGGCATCTGAGAGGAATTCGGTACGGTCCTCCTCGTCAAGCTCGGAGATCTCCGCTTCCAGCTTTCCTGCCAGCACAAGGATCTGGGGATCCTCCTCCTTTAAGAACGCTTTAACATCAGACACATAATTGTTGCCCGACGTTGCAGAGGCATCATCCACGTTGCAGACATACATCACCGGTTTGTCGGTCAGCAGGAACATGTCTTCGATATATTTGCGGTCCGACTCCGACACCGGGGCGGTGGAGGCATTCTGGAAATTCTCCAGGTGCTCCCGGTAGACCTGCAACACCTCGATCCCCTTCTTTGCATCCTTGTCACCCGTCTTTACCAGCTTCTCCAGCCGTATGATCTTCTTTTCCACCGACTCCAGGTCCTTAACCTGCAGCTCCAGGTTGATAGTCTCAATATCCCGCACCGGGTTCACCGAACCCTCAATATGGGGCAGGTTCTCATCGTCGAAGCAGCGCAGCACATGGATCAGTGCATCGGTATTCCGGATGTCTGTCAAAAACTGGTTGCCCACACCTTCTCCCTTGTTGGCGCCTTTGGCCAGACCAGGAATATCGACGATCTCAACTGTGGCAGGGATGATCTTGTCCGTTGGCTGAAAATTTTCCAGGTTGTACAGACGCGGATCAGGAACATCCACCATACCGATATTGGATTTGTTGGAGGTGAAGGCAAAACTGGAGGTCTCCACCTTGGTGTTCGACATGCAATTATAGAGAGTGGATTTGCCGACATTCGCAATCCCGATGATACCGCATTTCAGGGCCATTATAATTTGTGTTTTTTAAGTTTTCAGATCCCTGCAAAGGTAGTTGTAAAACAGTTCCCCCGCAAGCAAAACAGGTAGGTACAACAGGTAAAAGATAATCCGGTCAGCCCCTGTCAGGGGAGGTTGGAAGAAATAATGAACACCACATGCTCAACCGCTCCCGAAATGGTTCCGGTCCTGTACACGAATTAATCCCGGAATCAACAAACAATATCTTATTTAGATTGTTTACAAATAACGAAGACAAACAACATAAAAATATGGAAGAAGATATGGCTTTTAAATTACCAGACCTTAAGTATGATTACAATGCATTGGAACCAAGTATCGATGCAAGAACAATGGAAATCCACCACTCCAAGCACCACGGTGGATATACAACAAAACTGAACAACGCGGTAGAAGGGACCGACCTGGAAGGGAAATCCATCGAGGAGATCCTGTCAGGCGTATCCAACCACTCAACGGCCGTAAGGAACAACGGTGGCGGTTATTACAACCACAACCTCTTCTGGGAAGTGATGGGTCCGGATGGCGGCGGTACACCCTCGGGTGACCTGGCCGATGCCATCAACAAGGATTTCGGATCATTTGATAAATTCAAGGAGGAGTTCAACAATGCAGCCGCAACACGTTTTGGCTCAGGATGGGCATGGCTGGTGAAACAGAACGGTGGCAAACTCATGGTCACATCCACACCCAACCAGGACAATCCATTGATGGACATAGTGGCTGTTGATGGTACACCGATTCTCGGACTGGATGTCTGGGAACACGCATACTACCTGAATTACCAGAACCGCAGACCGGAATACATCGACGCATTCTGGAACGTAGTCAACTGGAAAGCAGTTGAATCGCGTTTTGCAAAATAGGGTGAACTGTCCCGAAAATAGTTTTTTTGTTGGTAGTTAGTTAGTTTAAGAAAGAGGGGTTGTCTCGTTGATTCGGGGCAACCCTTTTTTTAGTTAAGAGTTAAGAGTTAAGAGTTGGGTATGTGGTGGGAGGTATAAGGTGTGCGGGGGCTGTGAGTCCCTAAGTGGATGATGTCTTCTTGAGATTTTTCTGGGAATACCCCCCTCTGCGCACAGCAACCCTTGCCCGCTATACATTCTCTTAACTCTTAACTCTTAACTCTTAACTCTTAACTCTTAACTCTTAACTCT
>CAKZNC010000110.1 GCA_937129385.1 uncultured Bacteroidota bacterium | reverse complement strand
GTTCCTGCTGATCCTGGCCATTGTCGTTGATGTCGTGATCCTGGCCGCTTTCCTGTATATGAAGATCCGGACCGACCTCTTCGTTGTCATCCTCTCACTGGTCCTGATGGCCCTGATTTTCACAGGTGAATATTTATTCCTGAAAAAGACGAAGGCCGGAGCATCTGAAAATCAATCAGACTGAACCATGAGCCATTTTTAATGGAATTTTAACGGAGTTTTAGATTGATCATCCCCTCCGTAACTGGTACAGGCTTCGTTTTCAATATGCGGAATAAATTCCGCACCCTGAACTCTTCACTCTCCTCTCTCCTCTATAAAAATGCTTTCATCAGCTCCGCCTCCACCAGCTTCAGGTCCCGCTCATACTCCATCAGTCTGCGTACATTCTGGAGGTAAAATTCCGTGGCGTAAATATACTCCGAAAGCGAGATTTCTTCAAGCTCGAGCGCAAGCCCCAGCAATGCTTCGTCATTTGCTTCCGACAGGACCTGTTCAAGTTCACCGATCCGCTCCAGCAGGCTGTTGCGCCTTTCCAGCCTGTTGTTCAATTCGATCTCCATCCTGGTATGAAAACTGGCCTCTTCAGCTTCTGCCAGGCTGATCTCCGCCTGGGCATGCTTCACCTTGTTCTTGTCTGCCCACAGCGGGATGGATATACCCAGGCTGACCCCCCTGAACCCCTCATCGATCACGGTCTCCGAATAGTAGCCGGCCGTAAAATCCGGCAGGGCTTTGCTCACCGTGACCTGCTTCTGCTTCTTTTTCAGGGCGATATGACTTGCATACCATTCATATTCAGGACTACTTCTCCATGCATTCTCCAGGGAATCCCGTTCCGGAAACCAAACCATGGGGTACTCCATCGCTGTGATCCGGAAGGCTTCTCCGCCTGTGAGTTCACGGGTTTGTTCCAGGTTCACCCTGACATCCGACCGCACCTCCTCAAGCTCTGCCCTCAGCACCGACAGCTGCAGGTTCACCTGGTTCAGGGAGAGTTTGCCCACCTCCCCCGTTTCCAGCATTCTGCTATACTGATCCTTCAGTCTGGCTGACTGTTCAAGCCGCCTGACCAGCAGTTGTTCCAGCTTATTCAGATAGATCCGCTGTATGACCAGTTTCCTGGCTTCGGTGAGCACCGATTGCCGGACTATTTCATAGATCTGTCCGGCTTGCTCCTGCCTGATCTCTTTTGCATCGGCCATCCTAAGGTAGGCGGTTGGGAATTCGAAGTGCTGTGAAACGCTGAAATCAAACCGGTTGCCTATGGCGGAAGGATTGCCGGCCATATAGCCGAATTCAACTTCCGGGTTGTCCGGTGTGATGCCCGTTCCAGCCTCCAGGCGGGAGGATTCAAGCTGTCTTCTGGATGCTTCGAGTACGGGACTTTTTTCCTCCACCACCCTCAAAAGTGAATCGCGATGCATCACTCCCGGTTGTCCCCAGACCTGCATGGAAACCGATAAAAGGACGATGTAACGAATGGTTCTGATAGCTGTCTTTCTCATGATCTTCTCTTTTCTGTCATGTAATACACTGCAGGTATGACAATCAGGTTCAACAATGTGGAAGTAACAAGTCCGCCCAGGATCACAATCGCCATCGGGCTCTGAATCTCATTCCCCGGTTTGTCGCCTCCCATCGCCAGCGGGATCAGTGCAAGCGCCGAGGCAAGGGCGGTCATCAGGATCGGGTTCAGCCGGTCGGCCGAGCCGTTTACAATGGCATCCCGCAGCGACTGCCCCTCCTGCTCCAGGTGGAGGTACCTGGAGACCAGCAGGATCCCGTTGCGCGTTGCGATCCCGAAGAGGGTAATGAACCCGATGATCGACGGGATGCTGAGTACACCGGAAGTGATCCAGATCGCTCCCACACCCCCGATGAGAGCCAATGGCAGGTTGATTAATACGATTCCCGCCAGTTTTCCGCCCCTGAACTCCTGGTACAGGATCAGGAAGATCACAATGATGGCGAGGATCGAGGTGATCAGCAGTGTCATGGATGCTCTTTGCGCGCTTTTAAACTGACCGCCATATTCGATGCGGTATCCTTCGGGTAATTCAATTTCATCCCCGATATACTGACGAATGTCTTCCACCACGCTGCCTACATCCCTTCCTGCTGTGTTCCCTGATATGACAAGTTTTCGCCTGACATTTTCCCGGTTGATGGTGTTCGGACCGGAGACAGATACAACATCTGCAACAAAACCCAATGGGATTTTCATGCCTGCATGTGTATCGATATAGGTATTTCTGATGGCATCAATACTGTTCCTGAATGGCTTATCATAACGCAAAACAAGATCAAAATTCAGGTTGTTCTCATATACCTCCGCCACCTTCCGTCCGGCGATGGCCGTTTCAATAAAATGGGCAAATTCATTTGCCGGTATCCCATACCGGGCCAGCATTTCCCGCCTGGGCCGTATCTGGATCTGCGGGATCTCCACCAGCTGTTCAACATTCAGGTCTACAAGTCCGGGTACCCCTTCAATGGACCCCTTTACCTGGTTCGCCAGGCTGTACATGGTCCCAAGGTCCGTTCCGAATAGCTTGATAGCGATGCTTGCACGTGTACCCGAAAGCATATGATCGATCCGGTGCCCCAGGGGCTGACCGATATTGATGTTCATCCCGGAAACCTTCCCGAGACGCTCCCTGACCTCCTCCATGAATGGTTCATATTTTCTCTCTCCAAGCTCATACGGGATATCGATCTCTGCTGTATTGGATCCTCCGTGACTGTGCTCGTTCAGCTCTGCCCTGCCGGTCCGCCGGCTCACATATCTGACTTCCGGGATTTCCAGCAACTGCCGGTCGATCTGGTCCATCAATTCATTGCTTTTCTCTAAGGACACTCCAGGCAGGGTCTGTGCAGTGAGGGTGATGGTCCCTTCATTGAATTCGGGCAGGAATGCCCTTCCGAACCCTGAAAATACAAAAAGGGCAAATCCCAGCAACACAACTGAAGAAATGACCACAGCCCTCCTGTACTTCAGGATGGTGCCGAGCCCTTTCCTGTACCACTCATTCAGTTTCTGCACCAGCACATTTCCTCCTCTCTCATCCTTTGACAATTGACGCTCCCCCGTGAGAAGGTAACTCGAAAGTACAGGGGTGAGTGTCAGTGCGACCAGCAGGGAGGCAACCAGGGAAACAATGAAGGTGATCCCCAACGGCTTCAGCATTCTCCCCTCCATCCCTGCAAGAAAGAATAGGGGGATAAAAGCCACAATGATGATCAGGGTTGCCTGGACGATCGAGGACCGGATCTCCACCGAGGCCAGGTAGATCACTTTCAACATCCCCTCCCTTTCTTCCGAGGGCTTACGGTGGTTCTGCTTCAATCGTTTCAACACATTTTCCACGTCGATAATGGCATCATCCACAAGGGCGCCAATGGCAATGGCCATTCCTCCCAATGACATCGTATTGATCGTAAGACCCAGAAGTTTAAGTACAATAACAGATAAAAGCAGGGACAATGGAATTGCTACCAGGGAGATCACCGTGGTACGCCAGTTCAGCAGGAACAGGAAAAGGATCAGGGCTACAAAAAATCCCCCTTCAATCAATACCCTGAACACATTTCGTACCGCAGTGTCAATGAAATCGGCCTGTCTGAAAATATGGGAGTTCACACTGATCCCCGCTGGTAGCGATGGCGCCATATCTGCCAAAGCCTGGTCCACCTGCTCCGTAAGGTTCAATGTATTGATATCCGGCTGCTTCAATACCGTCAGGATCACCGCCGGTTCGCGGTCCAGGTACCCGTCACCGATCTTGTCGGGATGACCAATGGCTACGCGGGCCACATCTTCGATCTTGATGGGTTTTCCATCCCTGATCTTTACTACCGACGCCCCGATTAGGGCAGTGTCATTGGTCCTTCCCGTGGCTCTGACAATGTACTCCTGTCCGTATTCGTTGATGAATCCACCACTTGCATTGCTATTGGTCTGTTGTGTAACTTTAACAAGGTCTTCCATGGTAACATCGTGGTATCTCATTTTATACGGATCGGCCAGGACCTGGTACTCCTTGGGAAGTCCGCCCATGACCACCACCTGTGAAACTCCGGTAACAGCCAGTAGTCGCTGTCTCACCTGCTTATCTGCTGCCGTTCGCAGCTCAAACAGGGACAGTGAGTCGGAGGTAAGTGCCACCAGCATGATCTCTCCCATCACCGATGTCTGCGGTGCCAGTATCGGGGACTCTATCTCCTCCGGAAGCTGGGTGGCAATGGTCGGTAATTTTTCACTGACGATCTGCCTTGCACGGTAAATGTCGGTGTCCCATTCAAACTCCACCCACACGATTGAAAATCCGTAAGAAGAGCTTGAACGGACCCTGCGTACATCAGTGGCACCATTCAGCGAAGATTCGATCGGAAAAGTTACCAGCATCTCTACCTCCTCGGCAGCCATCCCGTGGGCATCGGTCAGTACAACAACCGTTGGTGCTGTGAGGTCCGGAAACACATCGACCTCCATCTCCCTGATGGTGAAAAGTCCTCCAAGTAATACCAGGACCGACAGGGAGATGATCAGTATCCTGTTGTGGAGGGAATATTGTATGATTCTGTTTAGCATAAGATTATCTTAATGTGCATGTCCATGACCTGTTTCTCCGGTAACCAGCGTGCTTGCTTTGAGTAACATCACTCCGTCGGTTACCACTCTTTCCCCTGCAGCAAGACCGCCTTTCACCTCGATGAATATTGCATCAGAAGCCCCGGTGGTAATGGCACGCTTGGTGTAGCTTTCGCCTGACACCTGAACATACAGGTAATAATTCCCGGCCTCCTCCAGGATCGCTGATGCCGGAACCAAAAGTGCATTTTCGTCGGTCCTGGTTTTCAAGTAGAATTCCACGTAAGCACCTTCAAGCAGGGTGCCGTCATTCTCCACCTCAAAATAGACGGGGATGAAATGATCATTCTCGGCTACAGAAGATCCTTTTGCCAGCAGCACTCCGTTTAGGCTGTCGGTACAGTAAATGCGATCGGAATATGCACTCCTGAAATTTGCTTTCTCGATATCCCGGACCAATGGAAAATGTTGCATTGGGACATCTGCCCGCAAAAGAAGTTTTTCATTGGAGGAGATTGTCACGATCTGGTCACCGGTTTGTACATACTGTCCTTCTGAAAAGCTCAATTCATGAATATACCCGGAGACTGGTGAGGTGATCTTCAGTCCGCCGGCTGTTGCCTTGCTGGCCAGGTTGTAAAAACGCAGGCTGTCACTGGTATATGCAGTCCTGGATTCGATCATTTGTTTTTCCGGTATGACCTGTTCAGCGGACAATTCCCTGTGTCTCTGGTACACGCTCCTGCTGTTTTGCAGGTTATTCCGCAGTTCCCTGTACCGCAGCTCAAAATTGGTGTCATCCAGGGTTGCTGCGGAGATGACGAAAAGAGGTTCTCCCTGCTCCACCCAGGTGCCCTCAACGAGCCGGTCGTTAGTAAACAGCAATATCCCGCTGCTTTTGGCAGGGAGATGCTTCTTCTGACCGGGCACGGCCAGGACCTTACCGCTTGTCCGCACAACAGCAGAAAAAGGTTCGGGGAGGATCTCCCGGACTTTGAAATCACTCTCCCAGGCCTGTTCCTTCAGGAAAATAATTTCTCCGGATTCAGGCATGGCATTGCCCTCATCCTCATGTGCATGTTCTGCTCCCCCGGTGTGTGAATGGGCTGCACCTTCGTCATCGTGACCGGACTCACCTGCATGTGTATGGTTATCATCATGGCCATGATCCTCTTCCCCGGTTTCATGAGAGGAGCCATGATCATGGGCATTTTCATCTGCATGATCATGTCCTTCCTCATCTATATCTCTTTGGCCATCTGCATGATCGTGATCATTGCCTACAACTACCCTGTCATAAACAAGGTCCCTGCTTTCCGGAGTTACCAGGGTGTATTTAACTGATGAACCACCCTCAACGGAAGGGGTTACTTCCAAATGGAAAATTCCCGGTCTTTCAGGAGATGCTGCTTTGAACTCCTGACCGCCAATCTTAATGGCAAGACTTCCCGATGTAACCGGATCATAAGTCTCCAGGTCAGTTACATGGACCAGGAAACCTGATTCCTTGCCGGCTTCCAATGCATCATATTCGATGAAATATTCATATTCGCCCGAAAACAGGGTGGATTGCACAGCCGCGTGTTCATGCGCTGCTTCCTCTTCATGACTGAGGGCCTCTCCTGCATCTTTGTCCTGGTTGCAGGATACCAGCAACAAGGTTGCCAGTGCAATTGTGTATCTATACATGTGTGTGGTATATTGAATGAAACGTAAGTATACTTCCTGGTGATCCTTGAGAAATACCGGTTAACGGATATAGTGAAATCCCGGATCAGCGGGATGGATCAACCTGCAAAGGGCGGTCCCCTTTGCGCGATCGAACGACCGTAAAGTATATGCGTTGGGTTTTCCCTCTGCGGAACAATGATGCGTATTGCTGCCCGCTCAACGACAAGGGATTCTTCCAGGTCGGCCGGCGCTGTGAAAAGCGAGGGAAGTACATGGGGCCGGTTGGCCCCGGGTAATGATACCTTGTAGAAGGCTATTTCATTAAAGGCATGACAATGTTCGGGGTGGTGGTCCGGTCCGGTGACATCATCATGGTCATTATGATTATGACCCTCAAACGGACAGCTGGCAGCGGCGGCCTCAACAAAAAGCGCAGCATGATGGTGATGCGGAATGATACTGTGTCCCAGGATCACCGAGAAACTGAGGAGAAGGAATAGGGATATGTTGCGACTGTATTTCACTGTCATAATTAATATGAACAGCAAAGATAGGCAAAATTCAATTACTGCTGAAACATCTCAACAGTCAGACCTGTAACAACCCATAACCCCTTCCCCTTTGCTCATTGCCCATTGCTCATTGCTCATTGCCCATTGCCAATTGCCCTTCGCCCTCCTCAACCAACAGGGAGCGGCACCGGTTTCAAAACCTGGCACCCCTCCCTGTCTGACTGTCATTCAACGAGAAAAACTGCTACTTTCGGCTTAATCCTTTTTGACAGACCACCCGCCCTTCAATCCGAATACGAACCAGGCCAGGTACAATGCTCCTACGGCAAAGATCGTATCCCCGATCACACGCAGCCATCGGATCGTTTCAAGGGCAGGTGTTTCCAGGAACTCAGCCGAACGTGCATACCAGAGTCCGTGCTTCACACTTGCCACGGTCTGTGCAAGTCCGACTGGCAGCACGCTGAGCACCACCATCAGGAGCAGGCCGATGTTGATGGACCAGAATGCAATTTTGACCGGACGCTCCTTCCAGCGTGCCGAAAGATCCATGTCCCTGAGCACGAACAGCATCAGCCCGATCCCCAGCATACCGTATACACCGAAGAGGGCTGTGTGGCCGTGGACTGGCGTAGTGTTCAGCCCCTGCATATAATACAATGCGATAGGCGGATTGATCAGGAACCCGAAGATCCCGGCACCCAGGAAATTCCAGAAGGCCACGGCGACAAAGAAATAGATGGGCCACTTGTAAGCTTTTACCCACTCTGTTGCACGACTCATCCTTATATTGTGATAGGCCTCGAATCCGATCAGCACCAGCGGCACAACCTCCAGGGCACTGAAACTTGCCCCAAGTGCAAGAATTGCTGTGGGTGTACCTGTGAAATAGAGGTGGTGGAATGTACCGATGATCCCTCCCGAAAGGAATATGATCGTGGCAAACAATACACTCGCCGTGGCAATGGATGCCCTGATCAGCTGCATCCGCACAAACAGGAAGGCAATGGCCACAGTGGCGAACACTTCGAAAAAGCCTTCCACCCATAAGTGAACCACCCACCAGCGCCAGTATTCAGCAATGGCAAGATGTGTCTGCCTGCCCCACATCAGACCGGCACCGTAAAAGGCAGCAATCGCAATGGATGATATCAGGAACATCAGGAGCAGATGCCTGTTTTCCTTCTTTGCACGTATTGCCGGCATCAACGCCCGTCCCATCAGGAACAACCATAATATCAGTCCGATGAAAAGGAAGATCTGCCAGAACCTGCCCAGGTCGACATACTCATACCCCTGGTGTCCGAAATAGAAATTCTCTACGAGTCCCAGTTTCTGCATCACACCAAGCCATTGCCCGACCAGGGAACCAACCACGATAATAAGCAGTGCGATGAACAGGAAATTCACCCCAAGCTTCTGGTATTTAGGTTCCTTTCCGGAAATCGCCGGAGCAATAAACAAACCCGTCGCCAGCCAGGAAGTCGCAATCCAGAAGATGGCCAGCTGGATATGCCAGGTCCGGGATATAGAATAGGGCAGCACATCGGCCATTGGAAGTCCGTAAAAGCCGAGTCCTTCCACCCCGTAATGTGCCGTGATCACCCCCATCAATATCTGGACCAGGATCAATGCCGTGACCACCCAGAAATATTTCAGTGTAGCCTTCATGGAAGGTGTGATCTTTGTTCCCGACAAAGGATTTACGGATGGAACATCCGGATGCGTATCCTCCTCCCGGTGGGTGGCATAATACCATGCCAGCAGCCCGATGCCAAAAAGTAAAATGATCACGCTGAAACCTGTCCAGAGCAACAGGGAGCCTGTTGGTTCATTGCCCACCAGCCGCTCGGGGGGCCAGTTGTTGGTGTAGGTAATGTCTTTCCCTGGTCGCTCGGTAACCGTCGACCATGTGGCCCAGAAGAAAAATGCATTCATCTTTTCCATCCGCTCTTCGCCCTTGATACTGTTGGGAGGAATACTGTATGCCTCCCTGAGATCTGCTTTGGACGGATCATCCATGAATAATCCCCTGTAGTGCGCGCTGTTCGCGCGGAATGCTTCCGCCCGTACCTCCGAAATGGTCACCGTCCCTGTTGAAGGATCATAGGTGTTCTCCCGCATCTGGTCCTGTAACCGGCTCTCCAGCATCGCCCGCTTCTCATTCTCCAGGTCATCATACGGTTTGGAAAATTCCGCTTTGGACCATTGATCCAGCATGAAAACAGCCTCCCGGTGCAGCCAGTCGGCGGTCCAGTCAGGCGCCTTGTAAGCTCCATGGCCCCAAACGGTACCAACCTCCTGTCCGCCCATGGACTGCCAGACATTCTGTCCGTCCTTAATATCCTGCTCCGTGAATAGAACCTTCCCGTCAGCGGTAACAACCTCTTTCGGAATGGGGGGTGCTTCCCTGTAAATTTCCCGGCCGAAATAGCCGAGGATTCCAAAGGAGACCAGCATCACGAGGGTGAAGCCGATCCAAAGTTTCCTGGTGTTCATGATCATTGGTTTTTTGGTTTAACGAAACAAATATATGAATTAATTATAAAATGACCTTTTTATCATTTTATAAAATTTCAATTATATTTGCAGTGCATAAAAAATGCTACGGGCATGATTCATACATACAAAAAGAGAACTGCTGCTGGAACAAATGCTGTGGGTCCCGTGCCCGGAAATGTAATCAGAAAACAATTAAAAAACAGAAACCATGAATATCACAGCTGAAAGCAAAGTGGGAGAGATTGTAAGATATAATTTTTCAACAGCAAGGGTCTTCGAATCGCACCAGATTGATTTTTGCTGCGGTGGAAACATCTCTCTCTCCGAAGCCGCACAAAATAAGGGAATCAATGCCGAAAAACTCCTGCAAGAGGTATCATCTCACCTTGGTGAAAAGGATGAGGCTACATTGATGATCGAATCTCTTTCGCTTACTGGACTTGCAGACTACATTACCAGGAAACACCATTCTTATGTAAATGAGACCGTACCATTCCTTCAGCAAAAACTTCAAAAATTGTGTGATGTACACGGACAAAACCATCCCGAACTTTTCGAGGTGAATGAATCATTCAATGAAGCTGCTGGCAACCTCGCAGCCCATATGAAGAAAGAGGAATTGATCCTTTTTCCATACATTCGCAAAATGGAGCAGTATATTTACAACGGAGAAAGCAGCCCTGCTGATGTTGACAAAGCAGCTAGAGAAATTTCAGAGATGGAACAGGAACACCAGGCAGAGGGGGACCGCTTCATGAAGATATCGGAAATTACCGGGAATTATAAAGTGCCGGCTGATGGCTGCAGTACTTACGAGGTTACATACAAAACACTCCAGGAATTTGAGAATGATCTGCACAGGCATATTCACCTTGAAAACAATATTCTCTTTCCGAAAACACTTGAAATGGAACGAAAATTTGCGTAAATTTTAAAGCCAATGTTAACAAAGGGATCAGAATATGCAATCAGGGCCCTCCTCTATATACAGTTACAAAACTGGAAGGAGAAACGACCCGGTGTGATCGAGATCGCCAGGGAGATCGAAGCCCCGGAGGCTTACACAGCGAAAATACTGCATTTACTGACTTCCCGGGATTTCCTGGGATCGATGAAAGGACGTGGAGGTGGATTCTTTTATAACGACATTCAACCCGAAAGAAATCTCTACGATATCATTGTCCACCTGGAAGGCGACCGCCTGTTTACAAATTGTGGGATCGGACTAAAAAACTGTTCCGACCAGGACCCATGTCCCCTTCACAACGAATTTGCAAAGGTACGCAACGAACTTATGAAACTATTCAAAAACGAATCCATCCGGTCCCTTGCTGAAAAAATCAGGGACGGGAAAGCAGTATTGAAACTATAAAAGTTACAGGAAACAATTATGAGTGAACTGATCAATAATTCAAAGTACAGGAAAGAAAAATTGAAAGAATTGATCCTCAAACTTCACGAGGGGGCGAATCCCGAACAGGTGCGCGCAGAACTTACCGAGACCCTGAAAAGCATTCCCTATGGCGAAGTGGTAGAGGTGGAACAGGAACTGATCAGCGAAGGTCTTCCTGAAACTGAAGTATTGAAATTATGTGATATCCACGGCGAGGTGCTCGAAGGCCATGTCGACCAGTCGGGCGCCAAAAGCATCCCTGACGGACACCCCGTGGATGTGTTTGTCAATGAAAACCGCGAACTCAGGAAAACTGCCGACAAAGCACTGGAGTTGTTGGATTCTCTGGAAAAGGTGCCTGAAGGAAATTTTGCCAATTTCAGAAATGTCCTGCAGGGCACCTTTAACGACCTGATGGATGTGGACAAACATTACCAGCGAAAGGAATACCTGGTATTCCCCTACCTGGAAAAAAACGAGATCACAGGTCCGCCCAAAGTAATGTGGGGAAAGCATGATGAAATACGGGACCAGCTGAAAGGCTGCATCGAATTGCTGAAAGACACGGAGCTAACCAGGGCAGATCTTGCTGAATCACTCGACCTGCTCTTCTACCCGGCGATCAAAGCACTCAAAGACATGACCCAGAAAGAAGAAGAGATCCTCTTTCCTATGTCCATGGATGTACTTACCGAAGAGGACTGGTGGAACGTACACAAACAAACACTGGAATTTGGATTTTCACTGTATGATCCACCTGTTGACTGGCATCCTGAAGGATTCACCGACGACGCCGGAAGCGAAGAGACTGCCTCATCAGCAGACGGAAACATCCAGCTTCCTTCCGGGAGTTTCACAGCAAACGAGATTAAGGCGATCCTGAACACCCTGCCTGCGGACATGACCTTCGTGGATAAGAATGACAAGGTGAAGTACTTTACCCAGGGAGCAGAAAGGATCTTCGCCCGCAGCAGGTCCATTATTAACCGCGATGTACGGCTTTGCCATCCCCCGGGAAGCGTTGATATCGTTGAAAAGATCCTGGAGGATTTTAAGTCCGGTAAAGAATCCCATGCCCCGTTCTGGATACAGATGAAAGGAAAATTCATCCTGATCGAATATTATGCTTTGCGGGACGACCACGGTGAATACCTGGGCACGCTGGAAGTCTCACAGGACCTCACGAATGCCAGGTCGCTGGAAGGCGAAAAACGTATCCTGTCGTATGGTGAGAAAAACGAGGAATAAAATGGAGAAACTGATCATTACACCCAGGACAAAAATCCATGACCTGCTGGAGGCATACCCGGAACTGGAGGAGCTGCTGATCAGTGCGGCTCCCCCATTCAAAAAGCTTAAAAACCCTGTCCTCAGGCGTACCATTGCCAGGGTAACCACCCTGGCCCAGGCTGCCACCATCGGGGGTCTGAATGTGGAAGAACTGGTCAACACGCTCCGGGAGGAGGTTGGACAGGCAGGCGTTGCAGACCTCGCATCCGATGAATACAAGTACAATACGGAACAGCCTGCGTGGTTTTTGGCAGATCGTATCAAGGAAAACCTCGATATCCGCGACATGCTCAACGAAGGAGAACAACCTGTTCATTTGGTACTATCCAGCCTCAAAAAATTGAAAGAAAGAGAAATCCTGGAAACCATCGCACCATTTGTTCCCGCCCCGCTCATTGACAAAGCCACCGGACTTGGTTATGATCACTGGGTACTCGAAATCGCCACCGACGAGATCAGGGTATATTTCACCAAACAGTAAACAGTCGGGGGAAATCAAAGCCCTTGCTTTCAACCCCGCCAGTTACAGAGGTCTGCACCTGACGTTTTTGCTTCAGGTTTTGGGGGAACCTCACTTGTAGATTTTTGGGCTGAACCTCAACCCACGGGAAGGGGGCATATCTGCCTGTTAACTTGCAGGTACACCGGTCTCGAATGGATGATCGGGATCGGCACTCCATTCGAACCATCCACCGTCGTATACCGATACCTTCGGCCAGCCCATCAGCCAGGCATTGAACCAGGCTTCACTTCCACGCCAGCCGGTACCGCAATAAAACGCAAGGTGCTTGTCGGGGGTGATCCCCTGCCGTTTCCAGGTTTCTGCAGTTTCGTGGTACTCCTTTACCGTATGATCAAAATTGCGGTAGTTCTCCATGTGATAGGCATCCGACCCGCAATCGGCAAACACGGCACCCGGGATCCTGCCTTTGGGCTCAATATAATTGTACCCGCTCACCTCTCCGATGTATTCCCGGTAGCTTCGCACACATACCAGTTCCGCATCATTTGCTTTCAGCATCTGCTTAGCCTCCGGGGTATCAATAGCGAGTTCCGATCGCTGAGGTATTTCGGCACCGAACTCCTTTACATATCTTTTGGGTTCCTCGGCTGTGGATATTTCATAGCCGGCATCTTCCCATGACTGGAATCCGCCGTTGAGTACACGTACATCTTTCACCCCGGCATACATCATGATAAAGGCATTACGGATGGCGCCAATATCTCCGGCGGCACTGCCCGGGAATTCATCATCATTGTCGGGATCCATGTATTTTCCGTACATGATCACCGTGGTATCTGAAGTGATTCCGTGTTCCTTCAGTGCCTCTTTCAGCTCCTCCGGCGATCTCCTGTTCCATGTTTCAGGTGCCTCCAGAGCCAGGGTGTCCATATCAACGGCACCGGGAATATGTCCGCTCAGGTAGGCATCCCTGTTCCTGTAGTGGGCATGCACCACGATAAATTTATCATTGTCATACTCAGGGACTTCCTTACCGGTGATAAGTCCATGTACCCACTCCGCCGGGACCAGGTGCCTGAACCTTTCCATGCGGTCCATCGGCAGGTTTATATCCGGGACCCATTCAGTATAAAATCCATTGTATACCGACACATTTTCATATCCCGATTTGCTGAAACGAGTTGCCACACTTCCGGCCTCTTCCGGGGTCGATCCATAAACAACAACCTCGTCGCCGGGAAGGATCTCCTTGTGCCTGACCATCTCGATCCAGTCGAGATAGGTCAACCATTTGGCAGGCAGACTCCTTGCACTCCGGATATGGCCACCGCGCTTTTCCTGGTGTGTGCGCCAGCCGTTATAGGCATCTGCAGGGCGCACATCGATAATGTGTATCCCTGGCCGGCCGATTTTTTCCATGAGTCGGGAGGTGGAAATTTCAATTGTGGTATGCGACATAAGCTGTGGTTTTCGACCGGGGCTCATCGGACACTCACAAGCAGCCGATCCCGGGGTTCGGTGTTTTTAACAACTACGTGAATGAATTGTTGGAGCAGCTATTTACTCGCAAGGTACTTTTCAATGACCCGCTCCTCATTGAAATACTCTTTTCGTATCTTCTTCAGCTTTTTGTAATCCTCTTTCAGGATAAAATCTTTTTGTCGCTTGTCCGGCATAAAAACCCCTTCCACTACAATAACCATAATTTTTTGCATGGTGCTTAAACTGCGTTCGGATTTCATTTTCCGGTATTTCTTATCCGCTTTGTATTTTTTTATCTTCGATTTTCCTTCGGCCCTGACCACCAGGGCGGCCACGCGGGGATCAGCATAATACTCGTCGATGATCTGTTTTTCAATTCTTCCGGTTACATTGTGGACGATGTAATCGCTCGATGGAGAGAACTGCATTCTGAACCAGCCCCATCTTTCAGGCACCCTGATGTAGTAGTTTTCATGGTTTTCCACATCGGAATATATTTTAGCACAAATCACTGACATACTGTCGTTGTATTTGCGATATCCCCAGTGCTCGTAACGCATACCAGCCTCCACCATGATTGAATCAGTTGGATTTTTCAGATCGTTGTATGCATACATTGGATTATCGGATTCGATCTCCCCGATCCAGCTGTCATCATGAATGTGTGCAATATTACGGAAATACTGTCCGGCGCCGAATTCCTTTGCTGTTTTCAGTGTGCCAATATTATCGACAGTATGGATAATCGAAGTGGCCACCCAGGCAATCAGGACAAAGATCAGGGCGTAATAAATAACAGCCACATACCATTTGGCTGTGGCACAATCGGTACAGATTCCCACACCGGCGATGGGGTCTCCGCAATTCATACATTTGGGCATAATGGTAAGGTTTTAGGGATTACAGATTCAAAAAAGCCTGAAAATAGCCAATATTGAACAAATACTAAAATTTACTCGTCAGCTTTTTAAGAAATTGAATTTATGTGACGGGAAAACCGGGATCATTCCTCACTGGTCCGCTATCCCCTGCAGACACTCCCGGAACAATCAGCCTGACTGGCTCAAAATATACCTGAAGTTTTTTAAAATATCATATATATTTTACCATGTCTTTTATTTTCAGTAACTTACCTGTAGTTTTCCAAAGTATCTGCCCGGCAGGTAAAAGATGCAGGGCATTGACAACGGACGATATGATGTGTTCAGGCTAAACGAACAAGTTACATCCCTGTTCCCATGGCAAACAAGAAAGATCCTGAAATAGCAACGATCTTCGGCACCAGGAGTGACTTTTCCCATATCCTGGAGAGTTTGCTTGAAGCAACAGACGGTATTTCCTGGGCTGTTGATCAAAATGACAGGTTGATCTATCATAGCAGGAAATTCAAATCGGCCTATAAAGACCTGAATGTATATGCGGCAGCAGGTGGACGGTTCCTCTCCAATGTTGATCTGTCGGCAGAGATTCGAAAGGAATGGAAAGAGTGGTACAGAAAGGCATCTGGCGGCGCATCCTTCAGTATAGAAAAAGAGGTCAAAAGCCATGGGACCATTGCCCGGGTCGAATACAGTTTTGGTCCATTAAAAGATAAGTCCTCAGACAATACTGGTGCCATTGTGACAGCCAGGGATATTACAGATCAATTTATCTCCCGAAAGGTAAGCAAGTTACAACGGAAGTTATACAGTGAATTTCTTCTTGATCAGGACCCTGATAAGACACTCCGTAAATGCCTGGAGTCGGCGCTTGAGATTACAGGTATGCATTGTGGGGGTTTTTATATGCCGGACGCAACCGGACGCCTGCAACTGGAGTGCAGTATTGGTGCATACGCAGATTTTTTCATTGCATCAATGAGTGATTTTGAAGCTGCGATAAAAAGCAAATTTGTCAATGCTGATCAGGCCGTATATACCGGTTTTCGGGATCTTATAAATCCCGCTTCCATTGTCAGGGAGCCTGGAAAACCCCTGGAAGCAGCAGCCTTGGTTCCTGTTAGGTTAAGCAATGACCGTACAGCCAGCATGGTGCTTGTCTCCCATACGATGGAACAGGTTCCTGCTGAAAAGCGGAAGGTCCCTGAAAGCTTAACTGATTCCATGGGCATCCTGATCAACCAGGGTATCTCTTTCAGGGCAATGCGTGAAAGTGAAAAGAAATTCAGGGCACTTTTTGAACAGGCTCCCATAGGAATAGACCTTGTAAGCTCCGATGGCGCTCCTTTCATGGTAAATAGGGCACTGACAAAAATTATCGGAAGAACAGAAAAGGAGATGATCACCGGCAAGGTTACTGATTGGACACATCCGGATGACCGTGAAAAGAGCCTGGTGCTGATGAGGGAGATTATTTCAGGAGTGCGGGACCATTTCCATTTAAAAAAAAGATACGTAAAAGGCGACGGAAGTACCATATGGGCAAACACTTATGTTGCTGCTGTGCGCAATGACAAGGGTAAGCTGAATTTCTTCATCGCCATGGTGGAAGATATTTCGGAAGAATACCGTGCAGTGGAAAAGATCAATTTCCAGGCGGAGTTGCTTGCCAATATCAGTGATGCGATCATTGCCTCAGATGAGAATTTCCTGATTACCTATTGGAATGAAGGTGCGGAAAGAATATATGGTTATTCCAGGGAGGAGGTGCTCTGCAGGCCTGCGAATGATATTCTGAAGACCGAATTCCCTGGAAAGGACCATGCTGAACAGGCAAACCAGTTGAAAGAAAAAGGGGAATTCCGAGGGGAAGTGATCAACTATAATAAAAAAGGAGAGAAATTATATGTCGATGCTTATGCCACTGCACTGCATGACCAGGAAGGAAACCAGACCGGTTATATCAGTATCAACAGGGACATTTCGGAAAGAAAGGAGATGGAGCTGCGGCTCTTTAACTCACAACAACTGTTCATCAAGACTTTCTCGGCAATCAATGATGCCATTTTTGTTATCGATCCATCTAAACGAAAAGTGATCCTTTGCAATCAATCTGTTGAGAAAGTTTTTGGATTTACAGCAGAAGAGGTGACAAATAGATCCACAATGATGCTTCATATCGATAAAGCGCATTTTGAGAGTTTTAATAAAGAGTCCCTACCCGCCCTTGACAGGGATGGGGTTTTTCATGGCATCTCCAAAATGAAACGAAAAGACGGCAAGATCATCGATACCGAACATGTTGTAACAGAAATCACTGATGAATATGGTAACAGGCAGGGAGTGGTAAGTTTTGTGAGGGACATTACACAGCGGTTAAGTAACGAAATGGAAGTGATCCAAAAATCAGATCAGCTGCGTTCATTGGCCAGACACCTCCAGGATGTCCGTGAAGAAGAACGTAAATATCTCTCCAGGGAGATCCATGATGACCTCGGGCAGATTCTCTCTGCCTTGAAAATGAATATTTCCTGCATTGGGAAAATTGTCGCTGAACTTGATGACTCCAGGCAAAAAGGGAAAATGCGCCCCGAACTTGATGACGCAGAGAATATTTTATCCGAAGCCATCAGGAAGATGCGACAGCTGATCACCGAGCTTCGTCCGGAAATTTTGGATTATCTTGGACTTATTCCCGCATTGGAGTGGCAGGCTGAAGAATTCAGAAAACGCTACAACGTCAAAACGGAATTCAAATGTGATGCAGACCCTGTTACATTTGAATCTGATGAACAAATCACAATATTCAGGTTACTGCAGGAGTCTCTGAACAATATCGCCAAACACGCCGAAGCCTCAAAAGTAAGGGTGTTGGCAGAGATGGATAACAATTACTTTACACTGCGGGTGGAAGACAACGGGAAGGGATTCGAGGTGAAAAAGGCTCAGACATATAATACTTTCGGATTGATCGGGATGAATGAAAGGATGATTGCACTGGGTGGTTCCATGCAGATCGATAGTTATCCTGGTGAAGGTACAGAAATCAAATTTGAAATTCCTCTGAAAAACAAATCGTCATGATCAGAATCCTCATTGTTGACGACCATATACTGATTAGGGAGGGCCTGAAAAAGATCCTGCTTGCCACGGATGATATAGAGATCGTTGGTGAACTTGGTGAAGGAGAGGAGGTCATTGGTTTTTTAAAAGATACGTATTGCGACCTGGTGATCCTGGATGTTAATCTTCCTGATATCAATGGCCTGGATGTTCTGAAAAAAATCAAAGCTGCCGAATCAGGCATTAGGGTGTTGATGCTGAGTATATTCCCCGAAGAGCGCTTTGCGGTCCGCGCGATCAGGGCCGGTGCCATGGGATATCTTACAAAAGACAGCGCCCCGGGAGAGCTGATCGGGGCGATCAGGAAAATCATGAGCGGCAATCGGTATATTACTGAAACTCTTGCTGAGAGCCTTGCCGAAGTGGTGGACTCCAACCTGGATGACGATACTCACAAAATTCTTTCCGACAGGGAATTCCAGGTTTTACTGGCAATAGGGAGGGGATTGTCTCTCAGGGAGATTTCCGACGAACTTGAACTGAGTCAAAGTACAGTCCATACATACAAAAACAGGATCCTGAAAAAATTAAAACTGGACTCAGCCGCACATTTGATCCGTTACGTGATCAGCCATAACCTGTCGGACCAGAATTGAACCCGATCAGGATCAGTCATTTGTAGAAAATTCACGACAAGTCGACCGTGCTTTTATTACAACAACGAAAGCTTTCTCTTACTTTTATTAAGACATTTATACTATATCCACATCCATCGTACCTCCTTACCTTTGCAAAACCATGGATACCCACCTCCCTCGATGAGCAGCTTACACTGAATCTCGCAACCTGGTACCCCGGCAGTTGCTTAAGTGATATGATATGAGAATGAAAGAATATGTGAGAAAATCATTGCGTATTACGTTGATCTATTCTCTTGCAGGATTGACATGGATCATTCTGTCTGATCAATTGTTGCTGAAACATTCCGATGACATTCAGGAGTTTTGGTTGAATGAGATCATCAAGGGAGTCATGTATGTCTTGCTCACAGCTTTGCTTATCTATTCCCTGGTAAAACAACGTCTGAAAAAAGATATTCAAGCAAAAAATAACCTACTCAAAAGTGAATCCAGGTACAGGACAACCCTGGAATATATGATGGAGGGCTGCCAGATCATCGATTTTGACTGGCGGTATCAATTTCTGAACGAGACGGCGGCAAAACACGGTAAGCTGACAAGAGAAGAGCTGATCGGCCGCACGATGATGGATGCTTACCCGGGCATCGAAGCCACAACCATGTTTAAGAAACTTGAGAAATGCATGGTTGAGAGGACCCCACAGCGTCTTGAGAACAAATTTAAATATCCTGATGACTCTATTGGCTATTTCGATCTCAGGGTGGAGCCGATACCTGAGGGTATATTCATTCTCTCATTTGACATCACAGACAGCAAAACTGCACTCATGCAACTGGGAGAGAGTGAAAAGAAATTCCGGATCATCACTGAAAATTCTGCAGATGCCATTTTCATCCTGAACCAGGAAGGAAAATACCAGTATGCCAACCATAAGGCAATCAGCATGTTGGGCTATTCGCTCGATGAGGTCATAAACAAGCAACTGGGGGATTTTTCTCCAAGAGAAAATGCAGAAATCTATAAATCAAACTTCAGAACTTTACTGAAAGAGCGCAAAGGAAATCTGGAAACCGAGTTGGTAACAAAAGAGAATAAGCGCATTCCCGTTGATATGAATGCGATCATCCTTCCGAATAACATGGTCTATGTCAGCTGCAGGGATATTTCGGAAAGGAAAAGAGATGAAAAAATCAGGGAGACAGTCTATAGGATAAGTGAACTCTTTCATGAGAACCTCGATGAAGAAATGCTCATGGAAAAAATCCAGGAACAGATCAATAAGGTACTGAGAGCGGATCATGTGTGCATGATCATACAAAACAACAACGATAATAGTCAGGTGAAATACACCGTTGCCAAGGGTGAAATTACACGTAGTGACAGCAATATTGAAAATGATCTCTGCCTCTCCGTCATCAAAGACAAATCATCGAAGATCATCAACGATACGGAGATGAGCAAAGAGATTCTTAACAGTCCACACTGCAACAGTGACAAAGCCTTCAATTGGTGGATCGGTGTTCCGTTGATAATCGATGAGGATCTGCTCGGGACGCTTTGTATTTATCATTCAGAAGCGGAAGAAGAATATACTGAAAACGATATAGAGGTCCTGGAGCTGATTGCCCACCAGGTGGCTGCAGGATTCCAGCGTAAACTCGCGAAGGACCAGATCCATAAACTCTCCGTTTCTGTGGAACAGAGTCCGACTTCAGTGATGATCACTGATGTGGATGGTATCATTGAATATGTGAACCCTACGTTTACCAAAGTCACAGGTTATACAATAGAAGAGTTGCAAGGCAAAACCCCTTCTGTTCTGAAATCCGGCAGACACGACAGGATTTTCTATGAAAAAATGTGGAGAAAACTACGTGTGGGTAAAACCTGGCGGGGAGAATTTATCAATAAAAAGAAAAACGGGGAACTGATCTGGGAACTGGCCTCCATCTCTCCCCTAAAAAATGATACAGGGAAGATCACTCATTTTGTCGAGGTGAAGGAGGATATCACCGACAGGAAAGCGAAAGAGAAGGAGATTGTCAAATTGAATGCAGAGCTGGAAGAGAAGGTGGAAAAACGAACACGCCAGCTGAGGGAGACCAATAAAAAACTTGAATATTCAAAACAGGCTGCTGATCGGATTGTGGATGCAACCCCGATCCCCACAAGTGTAACCAGTATAAAAGAAGGAAAAGTTATCAGGGAAAACAAAGCAATGATAGAGTTCCACGGAATGAGCCACGATGCAATGATGGAAACTAGCTCTGGTGAATGGTACCCTGACGCAAATGTACGGGAACGTTTGATAGCGCAGATGCAAAAAAATGGTTACGTCACAAATTTCGAAGCAAAACTGAAAAGACTTAAAACAGGGGAAGTCAGGGATACCCTGATCTCCAAAATTCTACTTACATATGAAAATACAGATTGTATGGTCGGCTCCGTGATCGACATCACCGACATCAAACGTATTCAGAAAGAACTCGAAAATGCGAAAATAAAGGCTGAAACTGCCACGGAAACTAAAAGTCAGTTCCTGGCCAATATGAGTCACGAGATCCGTACGCCCATGAACTCAATTATCGGTTTTACCAACCTGCTCAAACCCATGGTCAACGGAGAATTGCAGGAAAGTTATCTTGATTCCATCCACTCAAGTGGAAAGGCTCTGCTAAAATTGATCAATGACATCCTTGATCTCTCCAAGATTGAGGCCGGCAGAATTGAACTTAACTACGAGTTTGTGGAGGCCCGCTCCTTCTTCAAAGAGATCTTTGATGTATTTGAATTGAGAGCCAGGGATAAACAGCTCACACTGAACATGGAGATCGATGATAAATTGCCTGAAGGAATCCTGATCGATGAAATCAGGATGAGACAAATCCTGGTGAACCTTCTGGGAAATGCAGTAAAATTCACCGGTTCAGGAAGTGTAACCCTGGAAATAAAAGCTGAGAAATTACATCATCCCAACAAGCGAAGCAGTGGAGAGCAGCTTGACATGCTGATGATCGTGAAAGATACCGGCATCGGTATTCCCATCAAAGAGCAGGCCCGGATCTTTAAATCCTTCAAGCAGCAAAAAGAACAGGATGAGAAAAAATACGGGGGAACCGGACTTGGTCTCTCCATCACCAAAAAAATTGTAGAACTGATGAATGGTGAGATCCGGCTTGATTCAGAGCTTGGAGTGGGAACCACTTTCCGGGTGAAACTTCCAAATATAGTGGTGTCTAAATCCTTTATAGCATCCAAGGAAAGAGGTGTTGTTTATAACCAGGCGAACACCAGGTTTAATCCTTGCTCTGTTCTTGTAGTTGACGATATTGAACAAAACCGCAGATATATAAAAGGCATCTTCAGAAATTCTGAAGTACACATCCAGGAAGCAGAAAATGGACAGGAAGCTTTGACAATATTGCAGGAAGATCCAGCAGATGTTGTCATAACAGATATCAAGATGCCTGTCATGGATGGTTACAAGCTAATCTCGAGGATGAGAGCGGATAAAAAGCTGAATGAAATTCCGATCATTGCCAGCTCTGCGGCTGTAATGAAAAAAGAGCAGGAAGAGATCCTTGCTGCCGGGTTTAATGACATGCTGATCAAGCCCTTCGATATACCAGACCTTTACAGTGCGCTGATCAACTTTCTTCCTCATGAATACAATGCACCTAAAAAAAGGAAGCGGAATTATGGATCTGTAAAGGGAGTCCCTGTGGAGATCCTGAAAGCCGTTATTGCCGAGCTGGAAGGTGAGTTGTACGAAGACTGGAAAGCGTTGAAGGAGCACCAGCCCATGGAAAAAGTAGACGATTTTGCCAGGAAAATTACCATGCTGGGAGAGTCAAACAATCTCTCCATGCTTACAAATTATGGAAACGAGCTCCTCACCGCTGTAAATCATTTCGATATATACAGCCTCCTGAAACATCTTAAAAATTACAGGCAGATGAGTAAAGAAATTAAAAAATGGATAAAATAAGACATAAGATACTGATCGTTGATGATACCCCTCGTAATCTTCAGCTACTAGGAAATACGCTGAAGGAACAAAAGTACCAGGTCGAATTTGCCATTGATGGCAACAATGCACTGGACTGGATCGGTAAAACAGATTTTGACCTGATCCTGCTGGATATCATGATGCCGGGAATGAATGGGTATGAACTCTGTAAAAATATCCGGAATATTAAACGATACAGGAAAATACCGATCATCTTCCTCACTGCAAAGACGGACCCCGATAGCATCGTGGCCGGATTCGAAGCAGGAGCACAAGATTACATCACGAAACCTTTCAATACAGTGGAGTTGCTGCTGCGTGTGAAAACACAACTCGACCTGAAATCCAGCCGTGAAAAACTGGAATCCATGAATGACTGGTTGGATTCTGAAGTTAAAAAGAGAACCGAGGAACTCAAGATCACCAACCAGGAACTTGAAAAGGCCAACCGGGAACTTAAAGGACTGGACCAGGCAAAATCAGATTTTCTTAATATCATCAGTCATGAGATCAGGACTCCGCTCAACGGGATCGTCGGCCCGCTCGAAATGGTAAAGAGAAAGACGGGGACAGAAAAACTTGGTACATTGTACAACATGCTGGATAGTTCAGTTCAGAGGTTGGAGAACTTTTCCCTCACTGCACTGCATATCACCCGGTTGAAAACCAAAGACCCAAAACTCAACCTCACTGACGTCAACCTGGAAACGATCGTTGATCAATCAATCCTGGCGCTCAATGAAAAAATACTGAAAAAAGATCTTTTAGTAAAGAAAGACCTTGTTAAGGATCACCATTCTTGTCAGGCCGATCAGGAACTTCTTTATATGGCACTTTCCAGACTGCTGGAGAATGCAGTTGCCCACTCACCTGAAGGCGGAACGGTCAACATCTCTAACAGTCTGGCGGAAGAATGGATGCAGATAGAAATTAAGGACCAGGGAAGCGGTTTTCCGGATGTGATCCTGAGCCAGGATTTCGGACTTTTCAATACAGGTGAGCAACACATCGATAAAAATATGGGACTCGACCTCAACCTGGTCAAACTAATCATTGAGAAACACAGGGGAGAAATTCTCTTTTACAATGAAGAAAAGGACGGGGCCGGGGTCAGGCTAAGAATTCGTACAGAAGGAATTTACTCCAAAGACTTATAACGGTTGTTCAAACCAGTATTCCTCAATCAATTCGTCCAATCATTTCATTAAGCAGCTCTTCTTTAATGGGTTTGCTGAGGTACTCATTACAACCGGCCTCTAGTGCTGTTTCCCTGTCTCCTGCAAGAGCATATGCGGTCTGGGCAATGATCGTCACCTCCTTATTGAATTCCCTGATCTTCCTGGTTGCGGTCAGACCGTCCATCACTGGTAGCTTTATATCCATAAAGATAAGAGCGATCTTGAGGTCATCCTGACAAGCCTTTACCGCAGCCTGACCATCCCCGACTGTCTGGATTTCATAGGGATGCTCACTTAACAACTCTTTCAGGTAAAAGGCACTGGTTTGGTCGTCCTCCACGATTAAGACCTTTGTCATTCTTCCCTGTATAGAATGCAATTCTGTTTTCTCTTCCTCAATGGACGAAGCGTCCCCTGATACCTCCAAAACGGGGATGCGGGGAAAAAGTATATGAAAGACAGTCCCTCTTCCTGTTTCAGAATATACACTGATGGAACCTCCAAGCATATTCAGGTAGGCTTTCGTGATGGCAAGCCCCAGGCCCGATCCTTCATACTTTTTTTGTATACTGGTATCTGCCTGCTCAAAACGATTAAATATAATATCAATCTTATCCTTTGGGATACCAATTCCAGTATCTTGAATCTTAAATAGATAATTCCCATCCTCATGTATTTCACTACATATCTCTACATACCCTTTATCTGTAAATTTGATTGCATTTTTTAGGAGATTGGTCAGAATGGAATTCAGTTTTAAACGATCAGTCAACGTGATAGATTTCAGTGTAGGTATGGTATTATTTTTTCTTAATTCAAGGCCCTTTTGGTTTGCCTCAATAGAAAGAAAAGAGAGTGTTGATTCGATTTCATCCAGGACATTCACCTCCTCTTGATCCACCTCCATCTGTCCTGTTTCAATCTTTGAAATGTCAATCAGGTCATTCACGGTGTCAAGCATCCGTTTGCCACTACGTTGAATGATCGAGATGTATTGTTTACGCTGATCATCTGTAATGTCGGGCTTTTTCAGCAAGCTTGTAAAGCCAATGATCCCGTTCATCGGGGTACGTATCTCATGACTCATGTTGGCCAGGAAAGCAGATTTCAGCCGGTCAGATTCTTCGGCTTTCTCTTTTGCCTGAATATATGCTGCATTCAGTTGCTTTAACTCTTCAACAGTTGCCTGTAGCTGGATCTGGGCAAGCTTGCGGTCGGTGATATCCAGGAATACCACGATGGCAGCAATCTGTTTCCCCTTCTCATCATGGATCGGGGCAGCATTGGCCCAGACATACCTGTCCTCGTTGCTGTCACGCCTGACAATAAATTCCCGGGTATTGGATTCACCGTACAATACAGCCCTTGCAAGCGGTACCTCATCATCCTTGTACGGGGTCCCGTCAAGATGCAGGATCTGCCAGCTTTCTACATATTTATTGACATCAATGTCCTTTACAATTTCCTCCTGGTCTTTGTCCCGGATCAGTAAACCCGCTTTGTTTACAAACCGTAGTTTTCCATCCGGGACATCTGCGATCGCAATACCCGCCTGGCTGTTCTCCATGGCGGCCATGAGCATGGCTTCTTGCTCTTCTGCGACCTGCTTTGCCTGAAACAACTCCTCGTTGGTTGATCTGAGTTCCTCATTCAGACTTTCATATTCTTCATTTTGCGCAACCAGTTCTTCATTCAGCGCGACCATCTCTTTTTCCGATTCAACCCTCTCGGAGATATCACGTATCATCCCGATAAAACCAGTGATCTCTCCGTCAATGTCCTTCAGGTAGAAAGCATTGGTTTCCCCGGGAAAGACTTCTCCATCCTTCTTTTTAAAATTTATCGTCACCAAAAAATTCGAATTATCCATGTTTGCTTTCAGTTTCTTTCCCATCTCCTCAAACTCCTGGATATCTTTGTACATTATTGATGTTGGCTTTCCAACGATCTCATTCTCTGTATACTGGAACAGTTCCGTGAATGCCTGGTTGCAATGGGATATCATCCTGTCAGTACCGGTGACCACGATGGCGTCCCGGATACTTTGGTACAGGTTCCTGAACCGTTCCTCGCTTAATTCTGAAGCACGGGTTGCAAGGGTAAGTGCTTCGTTCGTTTGCTTTAAAGCCCCGTTTAGTTTTTTTAGCTCGTCGTTTTTCTGCTCCAGCTCCTTATTAATCTTCAGGATCTCTTCTTCCTTTTCTTTCTCAATTGTAATGTCCTGGAAAGTCCCTTTGAGCCTGATGCATTTTCCATCCTTAAACTCAGGAACACCTATAGTGCGCGTCCAGAGCCTCCTGCCCTTCGATGTTACAAATGGAACTTCAAGATCATATGACTTCCCCTCTTCCCTGGCAATGCGAATCGCTTCCGTGAGTTTCTCCCTTGCATCTCCGGGGAAAAATTTCAATGCATTCTGAAAATTGGGCTGGAAATCTTCTTCCACTTCATGGATCTCTTTGGTAGTCTTTGTCCAGAACAATTCGCTGGGATTCGACTCAAAGTTGAGCTCCCATCCACCCACCTTTGCCATGGAGGCTGTCCTGTGCAATAAACTGGTCAGTTTGTTCAATGCAGATTGAGACCTCTTCTGACTTGTAATGTCAGTTGCAATACCGCATACAGCAAAAACATTGTCATTGCTGTCAAATAGAGGAAACTTATTTGAGATTACAGTATGTCTTCCATCCTTCAGATTCAGATACTCCTCGCGTAAAATTGAATCCCCCGAATCAATCACCTCCAGGTCATTTTTCCTGAATAGCTCTGCCTCTTCAAGAGAGAAAATATCGTAGTCGGTCAACCCGGCGATCTTCTCGTTGGTGATACCATGCAACTGCTCAAATTTTTTGTTGATAAACAGGTACCTGCTATCCAGATTCTTGATAAACACAGAAGCCGATGTTTTATCCAGGATGTTCCTGTATTCTTCGGTCGATATAGGTTCGCTCGATTGTTTTCTATGATCTGAACCGGGTTTAGTTACTCCTGCCTGGTTAATCGTCTCGAGCTCTGAGATCCTCTTCTTAAGTGATTTGATTTCTTCCTGCAGCTGGGATTTCGTTTTCATGAGGCGACAGTTCAGGTGATGCAGGTAAATGTACTAAAGATATGTGCAGCAAACAATTCCTGATCACTCCCCGGCAATATCTTGCCTGACCTCCTCCATCCATTCAACGATCGCCCCTGCAGCCGCTGATTGGTTTTCCGTTTCCCAGTCACCTTTCTCTTTTAAGAGAATTCGATGGTAAGTTTCTGTCGAAGCATTATAAACCCAGACATAATATCCGCTTATGCCTGCATCCGCCATTACATTTTCGGGATCGGTCAATTCGCCCTTTGAAGCCGTTGCTATTTTTCCCCCATATAATTCCAGATCGTCCATGCTGACCACGAAACATGAGGAGTCAGCCATGGATAGGTTGAGCATCATCTCCTCATTGCCAAGTGTTCCGGTACTGTCTGGGAAATGCCATGCTTTTGGCTGCTCAAAACAGTGGACCTCTCCCGATGAGTCGATCAGCCACCCCTGGTGCTGATAACCCCATGCATGGTTGATATATGCATACTGGAAAAGCACAACCTGGTCCGGAATCTCCTCATCTGATCCGAAAATCCCTTCACAACTACTCATAACTACTGAAAGCAGTATTGCCAATAACGAGATCCTGAAACGCCCCTTGTATAATTTCATATTCATCCTTTTATAAGAGGATGTCCATACTTTCCCGATGGTTGCGTTGGTTATTTGCATTTTGTCGGTTACAAAACGCATGATGAGCCGCGGCCTTACCTGAATACCAGGACCGCAAGGATCACGATCACTATACCTGTCAGCATCGTAATACGACCCCAGGTAATCGTCCTTGTTAACTGCTGTTTATCACCGCTCTCCCTCGCCTTCCTCGATACCACGCTGATCACGCTGAGGCCAGCTGCGAAAAACAGGAACAGCACGAGTTTGACTATCAGCAAAGGCTGGTCGGGAAGTATCTTCCAGTAAGGAGTCATTAAATACCCCCCCGAGATCAGGCTCAGGGTAATCCCAATATGCCCAACCACAACCGTCCGGTACCCGTTGAGCACAAACCTGTCTTTATCCGCCTGTTCAAGCTTTGCTCCCGTCCGGTCAATGAAAAACAGGACAAATGGTGCACCAACCCCCATCGCCAGGCCAATGAAATGCATGATAAGCATCAATTCCCTCATGATATTCAGTATTTAAAAATGTATAACATGTAAACGCTGACAAATGTTGATAATCCGGTTCGGAGATTGTTTGTAACCAATTTGAACATGAGATAATTACAAATATATTTTCAAGGTGGTGTTTTTGACTCAATTCTCTTACTTTTGCAATCCGATAAATGGAATTAAACCTCTCACTTCGCATCCACCAAAAAGGGTTACGAATGTATTTTAAACAGTGAAAAAACTTTTTTACCTACATAAAAAACTACTGCAAACCGTGGGGCGCACCCGGCAACGGCGGCTCATTTTGATCCTGAGTCTTGTTGTGGGGCTCCTTTCCGGGCTGGCTGCGATCCTGCTGAAAAACCTCACCCATTTCGTGGAGCACCGCTCACAGCAGACACTGCTTGGCTCCGACCATACAGGGGTGGGATTCCTGCTACCCTTTGCAGGGATCTTCCTTACCATGCTGTTTGTGAAATACCTCCTGAAGCAGGACATCGGCCACGGTGTCAGCAAGATCCTCTTCGCCATCTCAAAGCGCAAAGGTCACCTGAAACCACACAATACCTGGTCCTCCATGGCGGCCAGCTCAATGACGGTAGGATTGGGCGGATCGGTCGGACTGGAGGCGCCGATTGTACTTACCGGCTCATCCATCGGCTCCAACATCGGTCACCTGCTTCGGCTGAACTATAAAACCATCGTCCTGCTCATTGGTTGCGGTGCGGCAGGAGCCATCGCCGGCATCTTCAAGGCCCCCATCGCAGCCCTGATCTTCGCTTTCGAGGTGCTGATGCTCGACCTCACCGCCTGGTCCATCGTTCCACTGCTCATCGCATCGGTCACGGCAGCCACAGTCTCATACTTCTTCCTGGGCGAGAACGTTGTTTTCTCCTTTACCATCAGCACACCATTTGACCTGGCCAATCTGCCTTTCTATATACTCCTTGGACTTTTTGCCGGACTGGTCTCCTGGTATTTTACCCGAATGAATATGTGGGTGGAACATGGTATGAGCAGGATCAAAAATACGCTGGTCCGTACCCTCATTGGCGGTCTCGTTGTCAGTGCCCTGATCTTCATGTTGCCACATCTGTACGGAGAAGGATACATCACCCTGAAAACCCTGCTCACCGGGCACTCTTCTGAACTGTTCAACGGAACCGTGTTCGAAGGATTTGCCGGAAAAAATTCAGCATACATGATCCTCTTCTTCCTGATGCTCGTGGTCTTTAAAGTGATCGCCATGGCCATAACCACAGGCAGCGGGGGAGTAGGCGGAATATTTGCGCCCGCCCTGTTCGTCGGAGCCATGAGCGGTGTGACCCTCTCCAGGATCATCAATATCTTCCATCCAACCGGGATCCCGGAAAACAATTTTGCCCTGGTGGGGATGGCCGGGGTGATGTCGGGTGTGATGCATGCGCCGCTCACCGCGATCTTCCTGATTGCTGAGATTACCGGCGGATACACCCTGTTCATCCCGCTGATCATTACCTCGACCATCGCCTATGTGACCATCCTCGGCTTTGACCAGAAATCTATCTATACCAAGCGACTCGCCGAAAGGGGAGAACTGATCACACATCACAAGGACAAAGCGGTGCTGAGCATGCTGAATGTATCTGATGTGCTGGAGAAAGATTTTAAAATGGTGAAGGTGGAGGGAAAACTGGGTGACCTGGTCAGGGCAATTTCCAAATCAAAACGCAACATCTTTCCAGTGTTGAACGAGCAGGGCGAACTGCTGGGAGTCATCAGTCTGAACGATGTCCGGGATATCCTGTTTAACACCGAGCTGTATGACAAAGTCGACATCACTGAACTGATGCAAATCCCACCGGCCGTGATCCACCTGGAGGACGACATGAAACAGGTACTGGAAATATTTGAAGAGACAGAGGCCTGGAACCTGCCGGTCATTGAAGACAACAGGTATATCGGGTTTATCTCCCGCTCAAATATTTTCAACTCCTACCGTAGCCTGCTGAAAGAGTTCTCCGATGACTGAATCAAAGCCGGGGTCAATGTGCTGAAAACGCACTACAATGGACCCTCAGTTCACCGGCAACAGTTTCACTATAAATCCTGGTGCCTCGGCAGCCACATAGATAAACCCATCCGGTCCGACCCTTACATTCCGCAC
>CAKZNC010000109.1 GCA_937129385.1 uncultured Bacteroidota bacterium | reverse complement strand
GGGGGAGGCTCACACCACCTGCAAACCACGCTCTTCACTTCGTTCAGAGCTGGTTCATTATTTACATGTCTTCTTATGAAAGCTCCCGGTGGTCGCTTTCAACGAATCCATGTAAATAATAAACCCGGTCAGCTTGTAGCTGACCGGGTTTGCAGGTGGTGGCGGAGGAAGAGGGATTCGAACCCCCGGTACCTTGCGGTACAACGGTTTTCAAGACCGCCGCATTCGACCACTCTGCCATTCCTCCGGGCGCAAAATTAGTAAAATTTTACAGACTGAAATGAGGATACTGGAAAAAATACATAAACATCAATAAGTCAGTCTAATAAGGAGGTAATATTTATTAAGTCCTTTTAAGTTGAATTGGCCGCTGTACCTTTGCTGTTGAGGCTTTCAGGGATTTTGAGATCGAATTTAATGTCGTTATCAGGGTGTTTAAGGCACAAAACACGCTGTTTTATCAACAAATACGGCATTTTTTGAGGTTTATATTTGCTTGGGCTCATAATTTCTATATATTTGTTTACGTGTTTGGAGTGAACAGAAAAAATATTATTACTAACCCTAAAATTTCATTATTATGAACAAAGCTCAATTAATAGACGCTATAGCTGCAGAAGCTAATCTCACAAAAGCAGATGCAAAAAGAGCTCTAGATGCATTCATTTCAACTACAACTGGCGCACTGAAAAAAGGTGAAAGAGTTGCATTGGTAGGATTTGGTTCATTCTCCGTATCAGAAAGAGGAGCAAGGACTGGCCGCAACCCACAAACTGGTGCTGAAATTAAAATTGCAGCAAAAAAGGTTGTTAAGTTCAAAGCTGGTAGCGAATTATCAGACGCTGTTAAGTAAAATCATTGAACTGAAGATTTTAGAAAGCCGTCTCCGTTGGAGACGGCTTTTTTTAGCTGGAATCAAGAAAAAGATTCTCCCTCCACGGTTATTTCTGTGCAATGAATGATTACGAAATAGCTTTGAAAGCGTTTCTCCTTCCGATGGTCAATGAGAAACGCATGGCTCTGTTGGAAAACAACCTGAAAAAACGAACTCGGTATATCACTGTCGTGCTTGAAGATATCTATCAACCTCACAATGCCAGTGCAGTATTAAGGACGTGTGACGGTTTCGGCATCCAGGATGTGCATATCATTGAAAACAGGAACACATATGAGATCAACCCCGAGGTGGAACTCGGAACTGCCCAGTGGCTGAGCCTGTATAGGTACAATGAGCAGGAGAACAATACCGAGGCAGCAATCAGCAGCCTGAAAAAAAAGGGTTACCGTATTGTCGCAACCACCCCGCATACGGATGAGATCACGATCACAGATTTCGACATTTCAAAAAGTAAGACCGCTGTACTTTTCGGAACAGAAATTCGAGGACTATCTGACACTGCCCTCGAAATGGCAGATGATTATGTAAAAATCCCGATGGTTGGATTTGCAGAGAGCTTCAATATTTCTGTTTCCGCCGCCATCGTCCTTAGTGAATTCATCTCAAAATTCGAGCAATCAAAGATTCCGCGCGGACTGGAACCTGCTGAAGCCGAAGAGATCATGCTGCAATGGGTCAGGAATTCGATCAATCATATCAGGCTTATTGAGAGTGGTTTTAAAAAAAGATTCCAACGTTAAATTTTTAACTTTTAAAGGTTCTGCATATTGAATTTATTGTTTATCTTTGATTAATTGAGAAAATTGTGTGGTCAGCACATGATTTTTGCTGATTAAGCTTTCAGGCCTATGAATTGTATGATATTAGATGACGATGATCTTTCAAGAAGAATACTTGAAGAATTCATTAATAAAAGTGAGGGACTGGTCCTGAAACACTCCTGTTCGGATCCCGTTGAATGTATCAACCGTTTAAAGAAAGACGATTCAGTTGAGCTCATATTCCTGGACATCGAGATGCCGGAAATGTCGGGAATCGATTTTCTTGACACGCTGCAAACCCAACCACAGGTGATCATTTTCTCATCGAAAGGCAAATACGCGGTTGACTCCTATAATTATGATGTTACCGACTATCTTCTAAAACCGGTTAGCTATAAGCGTTTCCTTCAGGCCATCGAAAAGGTGGAAAAGAGAACCCGTGAATACAGCGAAGATCAGCTCGGCGGCAACGAAATATTTATCAAGAAGAATTCAACGCTTGTCAGGTTGAAATATGACGAAATCCTCTGGATAGAAGCCCTCGAAAATTACGTGATCTTCAATACGTTTAAAGATAAGTACACGATCCATTTCACAATGAAGGCGATCGAACAGAAATTGCCTGCCCGGAAATTCACCCGTGTGCACCGCTCTTATATTGTGAATACCAGCAGGATAGAGGTTATTGAAGACAATTCCGTGATCATCAAGACCGAGGAGGCGGCTAAGTCAATTCCCATCGGCAAATCTTACAAGGAAAAACTGATGAAGGATATCAACCTTATCATCAAGTAATCCCGGAATTCCAGCTATACAATGCTCTCAAACCGGCAATTGTTTCTCAACCATGTAGGTCAGACCTCAGGTCAGCCCCTGCAGCTTGAGGTGGAACGCGCCGAGGGAATCTATTTTTATACACCGGAAGGTAGACGATACATCGATCTCGTCTCAGGCGTTTCTGTATCAAGTCTTGGTCATGGACACCCTGCCGTGGTAAATGCAGTGAAAAACCAGGCAGAGAAGCATATGCACCTGATGGTTTACGGAGAAATGATTCAATCGCCGCAGGTGAGGTATGCTGAATGGGTCGTGGAGCATCTTCCCAGCAGTCTTGGTATGGTGTACTATGTGAATTCCGGAAGCGAAGCCATCGAGGGTGCAATGAAACTGGCAAAACGAGCTACCGGCCGACCAGAAATTGTTGCGTTTAATCATGCTTATCACGGCAGTACACATGGCGCATTGAGTATCCTTGGTGACCCGGTTTTTCATAAGGGCTTCCTGCCACTGCTGCCGGGAATCCGTCATGTTGATTTCAACAATACCGAAGGACTCGATGCGATTACGGAGAAGACCGCAGCAGTGATCGTGGAGCCCATCCAGGCTGAAGCGGGCATCATTGAACCCGCCAATGGATTTCTTAATAAATTGAGAGAGCGATGTGATCAGACCGGTACGCTGCTGGTCCTGGATGAAATTCAAACAGGATTCGGGCGTACGGGTAAATGGTTTGCATTTGAGCATTATGACGTGATTCCGGATATCATCTGCTTTGCCAAGAGCTTTGGTGGGGGAATGCCACTTGGTGCATTCGTGAGCAACAGGGAGATCATGCATACGCTCACCCATGATCCGGCCCTGGGACATATCACAACCTTTGGCGGGCACCCGGTGAGTTGTGCAGCCGGAATGGCAGCACAGCAATTTATTGAAGCGAATAATCTGATCTCTCATGCGAACAGGATGGGAAAACTATACAGGGAACTGATGATGCACGAGGGCATCACAGGGATCCGTGGGAAAGGATTGTTCCTTGCAGTGGTTCTCGATGAAGGGGTCGATGTGGAACGGTTAATGAAAGAGATCTTTGCAAGGGGAATTGTACTGGATCAGTTCCTGTTTTGCAATCATGCATTCAGGATCGCTCCTCCTTTGGTCATCACTGATGAGGAGGTAAGGGAATCTGCCTCCCTGCTGATCCAGGCTTTTGATGCTGCAATGAAATAAGTTTTACAGAATTTTATCGTTTGTACTACTGAAGCAATGATAAAGAAAATATACATTACCAGTTTCCTGTTAATCCTGGCGGTTTCGGCCTTTCCGCAGAGATCCCCTGATTACCTGCAGTTGGTGAGGGCAGAAAGTGAATTGTCGACAATGTTCGACAGTCTCTATAGCGAAGAGGTCACCGGGGTCTCCTTCGGGTTATACCATTCAATCGATTCCCTCTTCGAATATGCAATTGGCCTTCCGGGAGCTTTTGAATATGAATGGTCAAAGCTGGACAAGATTGGGAAATTGTGGTCAGACGACGGAATCGTCAGGGTGTTCTCCTGGCTTTACATGGCCAGCAGGAACGAATATCATTACCGTTCCTATATACAGGTGAAAAAGAGAAGAGACTCCTTTGAAGTTTTCAAGCTTATCCCGGGAGATGATGAAAAAATCACCGCGCATGATTTTTCGCAGACGATTGATCAATGGCACGGAAAGATATACTATGGCTTGGTAACAAAGCGCTTCAAAAGAAAAACCTTCTATACATTGATCGGGGCAGATTTCAATGACATTCACACTTCAATCAAGACCATAGAGGTGATTGCAATTCAGCGCGGGAAGCCTGTATTTAGGGACGATCAGTTCCTGTTGGGAGGTGCCGTTCAGGACAGGATTGTACTGGAATATTCGGCCGATCTGGCTGCTTCGGTTCGATATAACAAAGAGCTTGACATGATCGTATATGATCACCTGGCCCCGCTTCATCCCATTTATACAGGCAACTACCAGTTTTACGGTCCGGACGGATCCTATGACGGACTCACTTTCGAGGAGGGGATCTGGGTGCAGACAGAGGATGTGGATGCGAGGAACAGGTAGATTGTCAGTTGAGAGTTAAGAGTTGAGAGTTAAGAGTTAAGAGTTAAGAGAGGGGGTAAATCTTATCGGTGAAGTTTCATGCGGGAGACTGGCGTATCGTTCAGCATACAATCATATTCACCTTTTTACTGTCAGAATTGTTTTCGGACTGACTGCAAATATGACGGTTTGTCAGTATACAGGCTGTGGCATATTCTTTGGGAATACCCTTGCGGTTAGAAATCAATAAAACGACTATACAATGCAAAAAGGTAAGATCAATGTAACGACGGATAACATTTTTCCGATCATCAAGAAATTCCTGTATTCCGATCACGAAATATTTCTGAGGGAACTTGTCTCCAACGCAGTTGATGCGACCCAGAAGCTGAAAACCCTGGCTTCGGTCGGTGATTTCAAAGGTGAACTTGGAGACCTGACGATCCGCATCAATGTTGACAAGAAGAAAAAGACGATCACCGTCTCGGATGCGGGCATCGGGATGAACGAAGAAGAGATCGGTAAGTACATTAACGAGATCGCATTTTCTAGTGCTGAGGAATTTATGGAAAAGTACAAGAAAGACAGCAATGCGATCATCGGGCATTTCGGACTTGGCTTTTACTCATCATTCATGGTGGCGGACAAAGTTGAACTGATCACCAGCTCCTGGAAAGAGGAAGAGAAAGCACATAAGTGGAGCTGTGATGGCAGTCCGGAGTTTGCACTTGAAGAGGCAAAGCGGGAGCGCAGGGGAACAGATGTGGTACTGCATATTGATAAGGATTCTGAGGAATTCCTGGAGGAACACAGGATCAATGAATTGCTGAACAAGTATTGCCGTTTCCTGCCGATTGAGATTGCATTTGGGAAGGAAAAAGACTGGAAGGACGGGAAAGAGGTCGAGACCGATAAGGACAATATCATCAACGACACCAAGCCGCTTTGGACCATTGCCCCAACGGAAGTGAAAGATGAGCAGTATACGGAATTCTACAGGACACTTTATCCCATGGCAGATGAGCCTTTGTTCAACATTCACCTGAATGTGGATTACCCGTTCAATCTTACCGGGATACTGTATTTTCCAAAGATCAGCAACAATGTTGAGGTGCAGAAGAATAAGATCCAGTTGTACTCCAACCAGGTTTTTATTACCGATTCGGTTGAGGATATTGTACCTGAATTCCTGACACTTCTGCATGGCGTTCTTGATTCCCCGGATATTCCATTGAATGTGTCAAGAAGTTATCTCCAGAGTGATTCCAACGTAAAGAAGATCTCATCGCATATCATGAAAAAGGTTGCGGATAAGCTGGAGGAGATCTTTAAGAACGACAGGGAGCAGTTTGAGAAGAAATGGGATGATCTGAAACTCTTCATCAATTATGGAATGATCTCAGAGGAGAAATTCTATGACAGGGCAGCGAAATTTGCCTTGCTGAAAAATACAGATGGTAAATATTTCACCCTCGAGGAGTATGAAAAACTGATCAAAACTGATCAAACTGACAAAGACAAGTCGCTTGTGTACCTGTATGCTACAGATAAGGATAAGCAATTCAGTTATATTGAGGCAGCGAAGGCAAAAGGTTACGATGTACTGATATTTGACGGTCAGCTTGATATTCACTTTGTTAATCACGTGGAGTCCAAGATGGAGAACGCAAGGTTCGCTCGTGTGGATTCGGACATTATTGAGAAGCTGATACCCAAGGATGACGCCACGGAAGTGAAGCTTTCAGCTGAACAGAAGGCTGATCTGACACCGGTGTTCCAGTCGCAGCTGAGCAACAGCGATCACTTTATTGTAAGTTTTGAATCAATGGGCGAATCAGCCCAGCCTGTTGTGATCACGCAGAGCGAATTCATGCGCAGGATGAAGGATATGTCTGAACTGGGCGGTGGAGCTGGCATGTATGGAAATTTACCAGACTCTTACAACCTGATCGTCAATACCGATCACCAGCTGGTTACGAAGATACTTGAGAAGACCGACAAGAAGCTGGGGAAGCAGGTTTCAGAACTGCGTGAGAAGAAGAATGAGATCAGCAAGGAACGTGAAGTCATCCAGAAGAAAACTGAAGGAAAGAAGGAGGAGGAGATCGAGCAGACCGATAAGGACAAACTCGAAGAACTTCAGAAAGAGGTAGACAAGTTCGAAAATGAGCGAATTGAGAAGCTAAGGAAGCATGGAAAGAGCGATAAGCTGGTCAAGCAGCTGATCGACCTTGCTCTTCTTTCAAATAATATGCTGAAGGGCGAAGAACTCGCTAAATTCGTTCAGCGCAGTGTTGAGCTGATCAAATAAACAGATCAGGATAAGAACAGATCATTCACCTCCTTCTTCAGGTAGTTAATCGCTGCCTGGGAAGGGGGTGTTTTCATTTCCATCACTTTTTCGAGCACCAGCTTTCCCAGGGAGGCACCACTTGCATTCTCCTTCAACTCGGAAGCAGAATCACTGACGATCTTGAGGATCTGGTTCCTGGCCAATTGTACGCTTTGCCATGCCTCTGCACTGATCCAGGTTTGCTGGGACAGATTGTGTTCATATTCATGCCGGATGGTGTTTTGAAGCTCAGTTTTCAGTTGTGCTGCCGTCATTCCTTTCCTGTCCATTCTCAGAAGTATCGATTCAGGGGCTATTCTTTCGAGGAAGAGAATAATCCTTTCATAGGCCTGCAACCTTACCGGCAGAACATCATCCTTGATGTGCATATTGAATTCATGTTTCCTCCTTTTATCCTCATTCCTGCTCCATGCCCGGAGAAAGAAAAAAACAGTGAAGAATACCACCAAAGCAGGGATTGTAAATTTCAGAATATCAAGCAAAACATCCATGTGAATTATTTTTTGAAAGTAGGTGTATACAATATTAACGAATTTATAATTAAAACAGTATTTTTACGCTATCTAACATATTTCAATAATTCTAAAATTCAGCATTATGGAAAGAATCTCATCCAGGATCAAAGCTTTATCTCCCTCAGCCACAATTGCAATGAACCAGAAAGGCAGGGACCTGAAGGAAAAAGGTATCGATATTATCAACCTTAGCGTAGGTGAGCCCGACTTCTTCACCCCGGATCACATCAAGGCGGCTGCCAAAAAAGCTGTGGATGACAACTTTTCATTTTACGCTCCCGTACCCGGGTACCCGGCATTGAGGCAGGCCATCGTTGACAAACTGAAGCGGGACAATGACCTTGATTATTCGCCCGCCCAGGTCGTCGTAAGTACCGGTGCAAAGCATGCACTTGCCAATGTCATCGAATGTCTTGTTGAACGCGGGGAAGAGGTCATCATTCCAGCCCCTTACTGGGTGAGTTATGCTGAACAGGTGAAGATCGCCGAAGGCAAGAATGTTATTATATCAACAAGTATTGATGATGAGTTCAAGATGACAGCTGATCAACTCAGGTCGGCCATCACGCCAAAGACACGTGCTCTTCTGCTCTGTTCACCCTCGAATCCGACTGGCAGTGTATATACACGCCAGGAGTTAAAGGAGATTGCTGATGTTATTGCTGATAACAAAGAGGTATTTGTCATAGCTGATGAGATCTATGAGCACATTAATTTTGTGGGTGGGCATGAGAGCATTGCACAATTTGAGGAGATAAGAGACAGGGTGGTAATAATCAACGGAGTATCAAAGGCTTATGCAATGACTGGGTACCGGATTGGTTTTATGGCCGGACCGGAATGGCTTGCGAAGGCATGCACAAAGTTGCAGGGGCAGGTTACCTCTGGGGCCACATCGGTAGCGATGCAGGCAGCGATTGCAGCATTTACAGGTGACCAGTCATGTCTGAAAGAGATGAACCAGGCCTTCCTTCGGAGAAGAGACCTGGTTTTGGGTCATCTTTCCGATATCGAAGGTGTCAAATGCCCAACACCGGGAGGCGCATTTTATGTATTCCCTGATTTCAGTCATTATTTCGGCAGGAGTGTCGGTGACCGGAAGATAGATAATTCGATGGATCTATGTATCTACCTGCTTGAGGAGGGTCATATTGCCACCGTACCCGGTTCTGCTTTCGGCGCAGAGGGATGTGTGAGAATTTCCTATGCGAATTCTGATGAGAACCTTGAAAAAGCGATGGCAAGGCTGAAGAAGGCACTTGCAGCTTTAAAATAATTGCTTAATTGACCATCCGGTTTATGTATGTGCTGTAATCGGTGATCATCGGAGTGTAGTCCTGCTGAAAATGGGTCGAATCGATCATAAAATCTGCGCTTGACCTGTTGCATGCGGTGGGCACATTGTACAAAACCGTGATTCTCAGCAATGCCTTAACGTCTACATCATGCGCCTGTGGCTGCATAGGGTCCCAGAAGAATATCATAATATCGATATTTCCATCCGCGATCATTGCCCCAAGTTGCTGATCTCCACCGAGGGGACCAGATTTGAGTTTATGGATCGACAGCGGCATGGTGGTTTTTTTAGAAAGTGCTTCTTCAATCATTTTCCCCGTTGTTCCTGTGCAGACCAGCTGATGGTGATGTAGTTTCGACCAGTTATATTCAACCCAGTCCTTGAGATCTTTCTTCCTGTTGTCATGGGCCACGAGGGCTATTTGCTTTATTTTATTCATCGCATTTTTCTTAAAGGGGATATAAATATCGTTTCATTTATCGTTACAAAAGTAAGCCTAAATAAACAATTCATTAAAGTCGGATGTATTAATAATACTATTTTTGTATATCAAATGAATATAAAGTGATGTTGGAAAGAAAGAGAACCAGGGGTGCAGGACGTGTCGTACGACTCTCCCTGCTGATCGTTTTTGTTGGGTTGATGGTCAGTGTGATCATCGTTTTTAACAAATACCAGGAAGTATACAATGAGAATGTGGAGATTGCCGAGGGGCACCAGTTCCTTTACATTCCCACCGGAAGTAGTTACGAAGAGGTCTGGCAGCAGATTGATGAGATGAATTTCCTGATCGATAAAAAGTCATTTCAATGGGTGGTGCAAAAGAAGGGGTATACAGACCTCGTAAAACCAGGCAGGTACAGGATCGAGGATGGGATGAGTAACAATGAGCTGATAAATATACTTCGATCGGGCAACCAGGCACCAGTGATGGTTATTTTCAATAATATGCGGACACTGGACAAGCTTGCCGGGAAGGTGGCTAAATATCTTGAAGCTGATTCAGTTGAGTTGCGTTCACATTTGCTGGACCCGGAAGTTCCCGGGAAATATGGATTTAAACCGGAGACTTTCATGGCCATGTTTATTCCCAATACCTATGAGATGTATTGGTCCTCTGCGCCGAAGGATTTTACTGATCGGATGGCGAAGGAGTATGAAATTTTCTGGGAAAAGCGAGACAGGAAGCTTGGGAAGATTGGACTGGACAGGGTTGAGGTTTCTACGCTTGCTTCCCTGGTGGATGAAGAGACACTTTATGACGAAGAGAATGAGCGTGTAGCCGGTGTATATATGAACAGGCTGGAAATTGGTATGCCTTTGCAATCCTGTCCGACTTTGAAATATGCGCTCAATGACTGGACGATCACACGCGTACTCACAAAATACAAGGAGGTAGAGTCGTTATACAATACCTACAAACACAAAGGACTTCCTCCCGGACCGATCATGATGCCTTCCGTTTCAGCGATCGACGGCGTGCTGAATTATGAAAATCACAATTACCTGTACATGTGTGCAAAAGCAGATTTCAGCGGGAAGCATGCATTTGCCAGGAACCTGAAGCAGCACAACAGGAATGCAGCAGAGTACCAGCGGGAGTTGAACCGGAGGGGGATATACAGGTAGAAGTTCGAACCGAGACGCCAGCCGGGAAATGTCGAACCGAGGCGACAGCCGGGCCCATGATGCGGTAGCCGGGTAATGTCGAAATAGGAAGGAAGAAGGATGTTGAATATCGAATATCGAATTTTGAAGTTGGGTCTTAGCTTACGATGGTTACTTCACGTTCGAGGTAGATACCGAATGTTTCGTTGATGCTTTGTCGGATCTTCTCTGAAAAACCGAAAATTTCCTGTCCGCTTGCACCTCCATAGTTAACAATCACCAGTGGTTGGTGCGGCCATGTTCCGACATCACCTTCACGTTTGCCCTTCCAGCCTGCATGTTCGATCAGCCATGCAGCCGGTATCTTTATATGATCTTTTCCGGCAGGGAAATGAGGCACATTTTCCCATGATGCTTCAATCTGCTGAAATACAGATTGGTCTACCACAGGATTTTTAAAGAAGCTTCCGGCATTTCCCGTCTCCATGGGATCAGGGAGTTTAGACTGCCTGATCCCAATGATGGTCTCACGCAGAGCGTTAGCATCCTGCCGCTTCTTGCTGATAAATACTTTTTTGATATTGCCATAATCAAGCACCGGCTCAAACCGCTTTTTTAGTCTGAATACAACGGCAGTGACGATGTAGCGATCAGGATCACCATGTTTAAAAATACTGTCACGATAGCCAAATTCGCATGCATGGTTGGGCATCATTGAAAAGTTCATGGAGCTTGTGTCCAGAACTTCCACATAATCGATGATGTCTTTGACCTCTACCCCATAGGCACCGATATTCTGGACTGGTGCCGCACCAACAGATCCGGGAATCAGCGAAAGGTTTTCTACACCGAACCAATTATTTTTCACGCAGCTGGCGACAAAATCATCCCAATTGACGCCAGCTCCGGCTTTGACGAGTATCTCAGATCCGGATTCGTCCACACTTTTAATGCCAGTCAGTATCGGGTGGATAACCAGGCCATGGAACGAACTGGTGAACAGCAGGTTTGAGCCCTCTCCTATCAGGAGTCTATTCAGACCTTTATCACTTGTATGCCGGAGGGCGAAGACAAGTTCTTCCGGTGAAGCAGGTTCGGTAAAAAGGTCAGATACAATATCTGTATTGAAAGTATGGTTATTTCTCAGGGAGTATTTTTGATGGATCTTCAGCATGCTGGTCAAATATAGATCAAAGATAACCAACCTCGTAGAATATTTCTATCTTAGACTGCAGTGAAAACGATCACCATATCGGTAATCAATGACCTGGCCACTGATCAGCGCGTCGGGCGAATGGCTGAAACCCTTTCAGGTGAGGGATTTGAAATACAGTTGATTGGCAGGAGATTGCCCGGTAGTCTGCCTCCACCGGCAGGATTCAGGGTAAGACGATTCAGGATGCTTTTCAGGAGAGGTCCTTTTTTTTATGTTTTCTTCAACATCAGGCTGTTCTTTTACCTCTTGTTTCGCAGTAAGGTAGTCTTGTATACCGCTGTGGATCTTGATACGCTGCCCGCCAGTTACCTGGCTGCGCGGATCAGGCGGATTCCGATCTTGTATGACAGTCATGAATATTTTACCGAAGTGCCTGAACTTGCAGATCGCCCCCGAACCAGGGGGGTATGGAAAAAGATAGAAGCGCTCATCGTACCTCACTTGTCCCTGGGAATTGCCGTCAGCGATCATATTGCGACGGCTTACCAGGAGGAATACGGAACAGGGTTTATTACGATCAGGAATGTTTCCAGGTCAGGTAAGCCCGAAACGGATGATGCGTTTTCTTCAGCATACCCCTCCAAATACCGCGTGATTTACCAGGGAGCTCTGAATATGGGGAGAGGGCTCGAATTGATGATAGATGCAATGCAATGGATGCAGGATACGGTGCTGTTCATTGTGGGTGACGGAGATATTCGGGATGAGCTGCAGGAGCGTGTATTCAGGTTGAAGTTGACGGACCGTGTGGTTTTTCCCGGCAGGGTCCCTCCGGCGCAACTATTCAGCATAACATCCCAATGCCATCTTGGTCTTTCCCTCGAAGAGGACCTGGGTCTGAATTATCGTTATGCACTTCCGAACAAGATTTTCGATTATATCCAGGCACGTGTTCCAGTTTTATGTTCTGATCTGCCTGAGATGGCCGCGCTTATAAGTTCACATGGAGTGGGGGAGGTCTGCAGGAGTCGGGAGCCGGCTGAGCTCGCGTTCCAGATGAAGGAGATGCTTCGGGATGAGACCAAACGGGTAGAATGGAAGCTGTATCTCGAAGAAGCTGCCAGGCAGTTATGTTGGGAAAACGAGGAGTCAAAGCTGAAGGAGGTGGTAAGTAAAATCCTTGCAACCTGAGGCGTGCACGTTGTTTCTGATGGTATTAACAAAATTCTCCAGGGAGTGTTATACTTTTAAAGATGCATATGAATAAAAGGGTCATTATTTTACTTTTTGTACTGGGCGGAATGGTTACTTCCAACGCACAGGTTGAGTTTAATCATATTGAGTCGGCAGAGGACATGGAACAGGTCTGGGCTGATGCCAGTGCACGGAATATGCCGGTTTTTGTGGATATATACGCTACCTGGTGTGGTCCCTGTAAATGGATGGATGCCAATGTTTTTGCTACTGAAGCAGCCGGGAAATACATGAACGAAGCTTTTATCAATGTAAAGATGGATGGTGAGTCACAGTTTGGGCGTGTGTTTGCCATGAAAAGCGGATTGAGTGCCTATCCCTCATTTTTCCTGTTTAATTCGAGTCAGGACCTGATGAACACTGTCGTTGGGGCAAAACCCTGGGAGGAATTGCAGGTTGAAATGGCTAAAACACTTGAGTATTATCCTGTACTTGAGGTATTGCAGAGCAAATTTGAATCAGGTTTGCTGAATCGGGAAGAATACCCACGGTTTACCAATGCGCTGCGGGAGATGGGTAAGGATGAATACGGTAAGGCGGTCGGGTCATCTTACGTTGAAAAATTCGATGTGGGTGATGACTGGTCAGAGGAGGACATCCGGGTGCTTGCTTTCTATATCGATCAGCGGGATGATGATTGGGAAAGGCTGGTTGCTGACATTCCTGAATTACAGCAGGCACTGGGAGATGACCTTGAACGATTCATTGATCATGTGGTGACGGGTTCAATTGAGATAGCAGTTGAAAACAGGGACCTCACACCAATTAAGGAGTTGGGCAGCATTCTTCCTGAACTTACGGCCGGAACACAAATGGATCCGGTTGAGATCAGGTCCCGAATGCATGTCTATTTTTATCACTATACGGAGCAGTTCGACCGGCTATCAGAATATATTGAGACCACGTACATGGAAAAGCACGAGGGAGATCATAAATGGCTGTTCAATGTGGCTTCGGATGCACTGTTCCTGGATCCGCGAAATGAGGTAATTGCGAAGAATGGACTGGATTGGTTTCAGACCTGTATAGATCAGAAGGAGACACACGAATATTATTATCACCTTGCTTTGTGTCAATATCTTACAGGGGATCCGACACAGGCAGTGGAGACATTGAACATATCACTCGAATTCACAAATGATCCTGAATCTACTCAGACAACAAAGTCCATTATTAAACAGATTACGGCTGAGGCAGGATTGTGAGGTTTGATCTATTTGATGATCGGGGCTTTACTCCCTGTTTGCGGCAGCTGGCAATTCATCAGACTCCCATGTGATCCGGGGGTTCTCCATGTTCATGATCTCGATCATCGCCCTTGCAACGTCGGTGGTTTTTATCCCCTTATATTTCTTCAGCTTTCCACGCATGGTCCAGCCCAGGAGGGTGTTCAGGAGTTTCCCCGCTTCTTCTGAGAACCTGAATTCGTCCCTGTTTGCCAACAGCAGGGAGGGTCTGACAATGGCCAGTCTATTGAAATCGTATTGGATCACGCCGTTTTCCATTTCAGTTTTCACATCGAGGTAGAAACCCCTGCCGTATTTGCCAGCACCGATGGAGCTGATAACAATAAATCCATCGATTTTGTTGGCACTTGCGATTTTTGCAAGTTCAACGGGCATTTCCAGGTCAACTGCTTTAAAGGACTTCCTGCTTCCTGCTTTACGTGAGGTGGTTCCCAGGCAGCAGAACAATTCATCGCCGGAGATTTTATCTTCAATTGAACTTAGGTCTGTAAGGCTATCCAGTTCCACATGAAGTTTGGGATGTTCAACCGGAATCACTTTCCGGGAAAAAGCAATAATTTTTTCGTACCTGTGATCATTGATCAGGAGGTGCAACACATCCTTTCCCACAGCACCTGTAGGTCCGAACACAACAGCCGTTTTCCCAATACGTTCCATATTACAGTTCGAGCAATTCTGCTTCGGGGTCGATATTTCCGAACAGCATGGCGGAGGGATTTTCGATATATTCCTTCACTGTTTTCAGGAAGCTTACAGAATCCCTTCCATCGATCACCCTGTGGTCATAGCTGAGTGCGATATACATCATGGGTCGGATCTCAACTTTTCCATTCACAGCGACTGGTCGGTCTATGATATTGTGCATTCCCAGGATTGCGGATTGTGGTGGATTTAATATGGGGGTACTGAGCATGGAACCGAATATCCCACCGTTCGTAATGGTAAATGTACCTCCTGAGAGTTCATCCATTGAAATCCGGTTTTTTCTTGCACGACCGGCAATATCCATGATTTCTTTCTCGATATCTGCCAGTCCGAGTGTCTCGGTATTCCTGATAATGGGGACCATCAGACCCTTTTCGGTTTGCACAGCGATGCCAACGTCACAGAATTCCGGGGTGACGATCTCATCTCCGTTGAGATAGGAGTTTACATTTGGAAATTGCTGTAATGCTGTGGTGACTGCCTTTGTAAAGAATGACATAAAGCCAAGTTTCACATCATGTTTCTGGATGAATTTGTCCTGGTATTTTTTTCTCAGGTTCATCACTGCGCTCATATCCGCCTCATTGAAGGTGGTGAGCATTGCGGTTTCATTTTTAACAGACACAAGTCGCTCACTGATCTTTTTTCTCAGTTGACTCATCTTGTTCCTGGATTCGTTCCGGGAGGCGTCTTTCTTCTTCAAGCCTGGTGTGCCTCCTGCCTGCAGACCGGCTTCCTTCACTGCATTCACTTCTGTTGAGGTGATCTTTTTAAGGCCGTTGACGATATCATCAATACTGAACCCTTCTTCCTCCATCATTTTCCTTGCAACCGGTGTAGATTTCGCATCTGATGCTGAGGATGGGGGCGTTGACTGATCTTTATTATTATTGGCAGAGGATTTTTTCGAGGAATCTTTTAACTTTTTTTCCTTGCCAGCATCTTCTTGATTCTTCTCGACCTTTTTTTCATCGGAATCTTTGTCTTTTTTCCCCGATTCTGCCTTTTCTCCTTCATCCATTTCCTGAGACTCTTTTCCAGTCTCTTCCTGCTTTGACTTCCCTTCTTTTTCCTTAGGAGAGGTGTCTTCGGCTGAAGTATCGATTTTGCATGCAACCTCACCTACTTTTAGGGTTGTACCTACATCGGCTATTAGCTCGACCTTTCCTGATTTTTCTGCGATCAGGGGAAGGGTGGCCTTTTCCGATTCGATCTCTCCGATCTCCTGGTTTTTTTTCACATATTCTCCATCCTCGACAAACCATGTTGCGAGTTCAACTTCTGAAATGGATTCTCCCGGACTGGGTATTTTAACATCAATGGTCATGTTTTCGGAAATTAATTCTTCTCATTTTGGTCGTTAAAGTAGTAGTGCTGCTTCAGTATCTCCTTGCGTGATGATCCGATCACGCACTGCAAACCGCAATAGACATTCTGCAATTCACAGTCACATTCCCTGAATACTTTATCAATGATTTCCTCCTGGCTCAGCTCATGGATTTTGAACAGTCCGGTTGCCGGGCTGCCAGATGGTTGTCTGGTTACTGGAATCACATCATACGATTTCATCAGGTTCTGGATATGATACCAGGCTCCCATGTTTTCAGGCTCTTCCTGTACCCAAAGCGTGAGCATATTACTGGAATATTTCCTGATGATCCTTCTGACTTCTTCAGCAGGGAAAGGATGAAGTTGCTCAAGTCTTACCAGTGCTATATCTTTCACCCCGAGTTCTTCTTTTCTGGCGAGCAGATCATAATAGACCTTGCCACTGCAGAAGACTACCCTGCGCACCTCTTTTCTTTCTACATCTTCGTCGTCGATCAGGGGCAGAAATCCTCCTTTTTGGAAGTCCTTTAGAGATGAAATACACTTCGGATGTCTCAGGAGACTTTTGGGCGTAAATACAACGAGCGGCACCCTGCTTTCTTTTTTCATGTGTCTTCTGAGCAGGTGAAACAGGTTTGCTGGTGTGGTTGGATTCACAATGTGCATATTGTTGTTGGCAGCCATACCCAGGAATCTTTCCAACCTGGCACTTGAATGTTCAGGTCCCTGGCCTTCGAATCCATGGGGCAGGAAGAGGGCCAGACCATTCATCACACCCCACTTTTCCTCTGCACTACTGATGTACTGGTCAATGATTACCTGTGCGACATTGACAAAATCTCCAAACTGGGCTTCCCAGATGGTAAGCGTTTTTGGAGTTGCCATTGCATATCCGTATTCAAAGCCCATTACTCCATATTCATTCAGCGGGGAATTGTATATGTTAAAGATTGCCTGTTCATCAGAAACGTGATGTAAGGGGATATAGTTTTCTGCAGAATCCTCGATCACCAAAGCTGCGTGGCGATGTGAAAAGGTACCCCTCATGCTATCCTGTCCGCTGATTCGGATGGGATGACCGTCTAAAAGTAGTGTCGCATAGGCAAGCTGTTCTCCAAGGGCCCAATCGAGCCTGTCTTCCTCCAGCATTTTTCTTCTTTCCCTGAAAAGTTTTTTCGTTTTTGAGATGAAACTCAAATCGTCAGGCAGTGTATTTGCCTGGTTTCCTAACATCGTCAGTAGTTGCTTGTCAACGCCAGTTGCAATTTCTTCAGTAAAGTCTTCTGTTTTGGAATAACGGAAATTATTCCACTCGTCCTTTAGAAACTGGGTAATTACTACTTTGTCGAGTTTCCTGGAATCCTCCAGCTCTTCTTCAAGCAGATCATCAAATTCCTCTTCTGCTTTTTCTGCCTCCTTCTCCGTGAGGATCTTTTGTTCGGCCAGTTTTTTGCTGTAGATCTCCCTGGGATTCGGATGGTTCGCAATCGCCTTGTATAGTGTGGGTTGGGTAAAGCGGGGCTCATCACCTTCATTGTGACCGTATTTCCTGTATGCCAGGATATCGATAAATACGTCGGTATGAAAAGTTTGCCTGTAGTCAACGGCCATTCTTACCACATGTACAAGTGCTTCTGCATCATCTCCGTTCACATGGAAGATCGGGGCCTTGGTAACTTTCCCAACGTCTGTACAATAGGTGCTGGATCGTCCATCGATGTAACTTGTGGTGAAGCCTACCTGGTTATTAATAACAATATGGATGGTTCCTCCCGTTTTAAAACCATTCAGCTCAGACATCTGAACCACTTCATAAACAACGCCCTGTCCGGCGATAGCGGCGTCTCCATGGATAGCGATAGGTATTAATTTGTTGTTGTCCCAATTGTATTTTTGTTCAATCATCGCCCGTGCGATGCCATGTATGATCGGAGTGTTTGACTCCAGGTGAGATGGATTTGGTGTAAGGTTGAGTTTCACTTTGTGGCCACCCGGCGTTTCGATGGTGTTTCCATAGCCCAGGTGATATTTTACATCTCCAAGCGCAATTGAATCTTCATATTCCTCCCCTTCGAATTCCTTGAAAATATTGCTTGGCGGTTTTTGCAGCACGTTGGCCAAAACGTTCAGTCTTCCACGATGAGCCATTGCGATGGTATATTCCTCAACGCCTGTTTCAGCTCCGCGTTCTATGAGTTTATTGAGTGCTGGGATTAAAATCTCAGCGCCTTCAATAGAAAACCGTTTTTGCCCGACATATTTTTTGTGTATAAACTTTTCAAATCCCACTGCTTTTTTAAGATGGTGGTAGATTTCAAGTTTTTCGTCATTGCTAAATTTGGTTGAGTTCCTGCTGCTCTCGATCCTTTCCTGGAGCCATTTGATCTTGTCGGGTTTGCGGATAAACATGTATTCTGATCCGATCTCGGAGCAGTAAGTTTCCTTCAGGTGCACAATGATGCCGGATAAGGTGGCTTTCCCGATCCCTATTTCTTTCCCCGCGAAAAACTCTGTATCCAGATCTTCTTCTGCCAGATCATAGTTTTCAAGATCGAGTGTTGGAAAGTATTTTCTTCTTGTGCGGACAGGATTTGTGGATGTAAAAAGATGACCGCGCTTCCGGTAGCCATTGATAAGATTGATCACCCTGAATTCTTTGTCGAATGCATCTGAGAATTCTCCGTTGAACTGTGTTCTTGCGAATTCAAAGCCCTCAAAGAACCGTTGCCAGGTAGAATCTACTGAATCCTTGTCATTCAGGTATTGCTGATACATTTCGTCGATCATTTCAATACCTGCATTACCAATATAAGAGAATTTGTCCATGTTGTCCGGGGTGGTTATTTACCCTCTTCAAAGGTATTGTTTTTTTAAAATTGCTTTCGTTTGGACCCTGTTAATTGTTATGCTCAGCTTATGCTTGAAACATATTTGTCAACTATTTTGTTTGATTTCAATAAGAAAGGGTATTCTTTAACATTTCGCAACCAATTAATTTTATATTATTTTCGCTGACAAGTTCCTTAGAATAATAGTATATCAACACCCATCAAAATCAGTCAAATTATCATGAAAATTGGCATTTTAAAAGAGTCTGCAGGTGAAAACAGGGTAGCGATGCTGCCTGACAGTGTTCAGGCGCTTGTAAACCTGAAAGTTACCGTTTTTGTTGAAAAAGGTGCGGGGGATTCAGCTTCCACACCTGACCATCTCTACGAAGAGGCCGGGGCAAAAATCACTTCAAGGGCTGAGGTGATCAAGGAATCTGAATTGATTTCTATGGTCAATGGTCCTGAGGCTGCGGAGTTAAAAAAACTCGGGAAAGGAAAAGTTGTGGTAGCTGGAATAAATCCACTCTCAAACCATGATCTGGTCAAAGCTTATGCTGATGAAGGTCTGACGCTGTTCAGCCTGGATGTCATTCCGCGTACCACGCGAGCCCAGGCCATGGATGTTCTATCTTCGCAGGCAACGGTTGCTGGATATAAGGCCGTGCTTGATTCGGCAAATCGATTGTCGGGCTTTCTCCCAATGTTTATGTCTGCCGCCGGTACGATCAAGCCTTCAAAGGTGCTGGTGTTGGGTGCAGGTGTTGCTGGATTGCAGGCGATTGCTACAGCACGGAAACTTGGGGCTGTCGTCCATGCATTTGATGTACGGTCGGCTGTGAAAGAGGAAGTTCAGAGCCTTGGCGCAAAATTCATTGAGGTAGAGGGTGCAAAAGACGACGCTGCTGCTGGTGGATATGCAGTTGAGCAGACCGAAGAATTTAAAGAACGCCAGAAGAAGATGGTACAGGATTTCTGTATGAAATCTGATATTGTGATCTGCACAGCCCAGATTCCCGGACGAAAAGCACCACTCCTGGTGACAAAAGAATCTGTAGAGGGCATGGCACCTGGATCTGTGATCATTGACCTGGCTGCTTCCACGGGAGGGAATTGTGAGCTGACAAAAGACGGTGAGGTGATTAAGGAGCATGACGTAACCATTGTTGGGGAATCGAATTATCCATCCGGAATGGCAAAAGATTCGAGCCAGATGTTTGGAAAAAACGTTTTGAATTTCCTGAAGCTGATCATAGGCGAAGAAGGTGCCCTCAACCTGAATTGGGAGGATGAGCTTGTCAGTGGAACAGCGGTCACTCATGAGAATGAGATCAGGAATGAGAGAGTTAAAGAATTCATGAATAAGAAATAATAATATTATGGACGGAGTACTCGAATTTTTCTACACGAATAAAGAGGCAATATTCATTATTGCACTGACGATTTTTCTTGGTCTGGAGGTGATATCGAATGTTCCATCGGTATTGCACACACCACTGATGTCGGGGGCCAACGCGATCAGCGGGGTGATCATTATCGGGGGGATCATCCTGGTAGGTCATGCCGACCTGGAAAACCTCAGGGAGGGATCACATCTACTGAACCTCATACTTGGAATTTTTGCGCTGTTGTTCGGAACTCTCAATGTAGTTGGTGGTTTCGTAGTGACAGACAGAATGCTGGAAATGTTTAAAAAGAAAAAAAAGTAAGCCGAGAAAATCATGAATACAATCTTACAAATACCATCTAACGGAGTTATCTTACTCGAGTTCAGTTATCTTCTTGCCGCGATCTTTTTTGTGGTTGGCCTGAAATTTCTTAGTCATCCTGATTCTGCCAGAAAGGGAAACCTTTGGGCAGCTGCCGGTATGTTGCTTGCCATGTTCACGACCATGTTTTTGCACAAGGATGCTGAAACCATGGAAGGGATCAAATCGGCAAACCTGGTCATTATCCTCGTCGCGATTGCTGTGGGCTCTGTGGTCGGCGCAATCATCGCGCGAAAAATAAAAATGACTGCCATGCCGCAGCTGGTGTCATTTTTCAATGCCAGTGGAGGTGCTGCTTCAGCATTGGTAGCACTGATCGAGTTCTCAAATCCTGACAATCAAAGTGCACTCGTCACATTGCTGGGTTTGGTCATCGGGGCCATCGCATTCAGTGGAAGTATGATCGCATATGGGAAACTGAACGGTAATATCAAGGATATTTTTGCCAAATGGATGAGCTATATCAACCTGCTGTTCATGTTTGCTGTGATAGCCGGTGTCATATTCCTTATGGTTACCGATGCGCCCGTAGAAACACAGCAGATCATGGTCTATATTCTGCTTGCAATCGCGCTGATCTATGGTGTTACGTTTGTGATGCCAATCGGAGGTGCAGACATGCCTGTAGTTATTTCACTCCTGAACAGTTTTACCGGGATAGCAGCAGCAATGGCCGGATTTATTTACCAGAACCAGGCCATGATCCTGGGAGGTATCTTTGTTGGAGCTGCAGGAATGATCCTTACACTTCTGATGTGTAAGGCGATGAACAGGTCGCTCCTGAATGTAATTATCGGTGCATTCGGAGGAGGTGGAGCAGCATCTGACAGAGAAGCAGGTACGGTCAAAGAAGTTTCTGTAACTGATGCCGCAGTATTGCTGAGCTATTCCAGTAAAGTGGTAATAGTTCCGGGTTACGGACTTGCAGTTGCACAGGCTCAACATGTTTGTAATGAAATGGAGAAGCTGCTGGAGGAGAACGGGGTTGAAGTGAAATATGCCATTCACCCCGTGGCCGGTCGAATGCCCGGACACATGAATGTGCTGCTTGCCGAAGCGGATGTCCCATATGACAAACTGGTTGAGATGGATGAGATCAACCCGGATATGCCAAATACAGATGTTGTAGTAGTGATTGGCGCAAATGATGTGGTAAATCCGGCTGCACTGGATGAGCCATCAAGTCCGATTTATGGTATGCCAATTATCAAGGCCCATGAAGCCAAGAACATCATTGTTATGAAGCGAGGAATGGGTAAAGGATATGCTGCAATTGAGAATTTCCTGTTTTATGATGAGAAAACACGGATGTTATTCGGAAATGCAAAGGATTCACTGCAAAAGCTTGTCACTGAGATAAAAAGCTTGTAATCAATAGATGATATTGATGTAAGGGAGGTGATGATCATCTCCCTTTTTTTTTGTTTGGCATAAAAATGACCGATCTTTCACCAAGTTCTGGATGCTGCTCATGAGGTTTATCAGTGCATTCGTCAAACGAATGATTCACTAAAGCAGTTATCAACAGCCAAATTTAGTATTACACTCAGAACATGCGCTATAAGTGATTATTTTTGAAACATATTCAAAAGTGTGCCGTAAAAGGAACAGATCTGAATAAAACAGGAGATAATAAACTCTGAGCTTATTGTTTTGTGGATCGAAAAAAATAGGCTTGCAATCTGATGTTAGAGAATACCACTATAAACAACCGAATCAGTGATGTAAAAATTACTGATTACCCGGGGCGTTTTTTACGCCCCCGGTTTTTTATTATGGTGGTTGCATGGCTGATCTTCACTACTTCTGCTCTGGACGCCCAGGAATCAACAGTTGATAATATAACTGGCAACTGGACTTTGAATTCCACCTGGGTGGATGGAACCTCACCTGGCACAACCGGCTTATCAGGTCCGATTGATATTTTCGGAACAATTTCACGTTGGGGCGACCTGGATATCAACACAGGGATGCTCACTGTACAGGATACCCTGATCATCTATGGAAATTTAACGCTTGGAAACAATGCAGACCTCACGATCTCAGCCGGCGGTGTGTTGATCGTGAAGGGGGACTATTCTTCGGGCAACAAAGTAGATGTGGGGAATGGTGGTTTCTTTGTTGTTACAGGTGAATGGCAGATGAGTGGTCTTGGAAATGACCAGGGTTCTTTTGATAATAAGGGACAATTATATGTATTTGATCCAACCCCGCAATTGAAATCAGGTGAAGGGTATGAAGATTTTGATTGCAATGATCCGGTAGACAGTTGCCAGTTATACGGGGAAACAGAGTTACTGGAGAGTGGAATTGGGCTGTTCTTTCTTTCCGGATCCTATTCCATCAGTCCCTCGGCCCCACAGAATTTTTGTCTTGGGGATTCTGTTCTACTTTCAGTTGCTGACACTGCCACAAATTACCAATGGTACCGGGATGATGTCGCCATCCCCGGCGCAATCGGATATGAGTATTATGCCAAAGCCACGGGAGACTACCATGCAACATTTTATATCAACACAGATTCCATAGCTGTAGCACCGGTTTCGGTAACTGCAGAATTCTGCTCACTGATCGGTAACCGGGGTCCCGGCGGAGTCGGGGACCAGGTTTCAAACAGTACATGGTTAAAGGCCTCCTCAATAACAGGTATTTCCGACAATTCACTATTGACCATCCCATGGCAGGATCTCTCGGGAAATGCACATCATGCAAGTCAGGGCACATCAGCTTATCAACCTGTATATCTTGAGAATGGTATTAATTCCCGTCCGGCAGTCAGGTTTGACGGTGTGGATGATTACCTGGACGGTTCCTACAGTTACAATGTCCAGACTGCCTTTGCCGTCTTTATTGTAAATTCTTCATTGCAGGACGCAACGAAACTTGCACAAATCTGGGGGAATTACGATGACGGAGCGCATGTTGCAGCAGACCCGCGTGCTTTAAATCCAAATGGCTACAGTTTTGACGGGGACAATGCAAGCGGAACCATGGCCAGGTATGCTCAGTATGGTGGTGATTACGGAATACTTACCAGCAATGATAATTATGATCCTTGGACAGCGGATAATCCCGTGCTCCTGGCAGCTGAGTTTGAGAATATAGAATCAGTCAGTCGCCAGGTAATCGGATCATTGTTCCCGGCATTTGTTGTCGGCGAGCATCAATTCGGGGGTGAGATCGGAGAGTTGATCATATACAATACAGCTCTGAATCTTGCGCAAAAGGTCATTGTCGAAAATTATCTGGCTGCCTACTTTGGGCTGGATATTTCAGCTTCCGGGAGTGATCATTTCACACAGGAGGCTACCCATCCATACGATCTGGCCGGGATTGGGATGGAGGATCTCTCCAATTATCACCTTGATTCCTATTCCGGGAATATCCTGGGCATTTCAAATCCGGCTGATCCAGATCCGGGCGGTGAATATCTATTCTTCGGACATAACAATGCAGACATATCCTCCTGGACGGACAGTGAACTGGCCGATTCAATACCGGGCATTTTAAGACTTCCGAGGGAGTGGGTCATTGAGGAGACCGGTGATCTGGGTGCACTTACGGTTTCAATTGATACCAGCTTGCTGCCGGCAAGACCTGCTGGTTATTCTAAATTTGTGTTGCTTATCGATGACGATGGAGATTTTACATCGGGAGTTCAGGCGCTGGAATTATCATCGGTAGCCGGAGATTCAATTTTCAGTATTGGGAATGTAGACCTTTCATCGGGTCAGCATATTGCCATTGGGACCGTTGCTCCCTCGATACAATTTATTTCTGAAAATCAGGCCGGGTTTGAAACAGAGAATGCTACTCTTACAGTGTTTCTGAACTACCTACCTGCCAGTGCTGTTACGGCAGATTATTATACGACCGACGGAACAGCTGTCTCACCGGATGATTACACAGCAACAGGACCAAGCACGCTGACTATCGCAGCAGGGACCTCTTCCAATGATATCTCGATCCCGGTTGTGAATGACGTGGTGATTGAGCCAGACAAGACATTCAGCATAACGTTGGAAAATCCTTCTGCTGGAGTTAGCCCTGGGGCTGTTACGCAGGTAGATTATACAATCCGGGACGATGACAATCCCCGGAAAATCTTTTTTAGTGATGCTGCCTCGACTGTATCTGAAGGTTCAGGAACACTACAGGTAAGTGTGCAGATCACCCCTTCGGAGTTTGATGCGGTGAATACAACGGAGGTCGATTATACGGTTACCGGGGGAAGCGCGACTGCATCAAGCGATTATGTACTTACCGCAGGAACGATTTCAATACCTCCCTTTAGTATCTCACAAAATTTCGATATTACAATTATCGAAGATGCACTGTTTGAAAACGATGAGACCATTATCATCTCACTTTCCAATCCTGTAAACGGAAGTCTTTCTTCAACTGAAGCGGTTGTACATACTGTAACTATCCAGGATAACGAAAGCTATCCGACAATGCAGTTTTCTGCTTCCGGGATCGACCTGGGTGAGGCAGCCGGTACTGTCAGTGTACTTCTGGGATTGTCTTCAGTTTCCAGTGTCGATGCAGAGGTATCCTATGTTTTATCCGGCAGTGCTGACGGAGCAGACCATACCCTGACCGACGGATCGATTACGATACCGGCAGGTGATCTGTCGGGACAGATTCAGTTCGACATCAATGATGATGCTGCCGGTGAGCCGTCTGAGACTTTACAGATCACCCTGCAGGATCCACCGGTGAATGCTATCCTTGGTACTCAGTCCACCTATGTAATTACAATTCTGGACAATGATGCAGGAGTTGGTTTTACAGGACCCGGAGGGGTGGGTGACAGTATCATCAATAAGCTTTGGCTGGCTGCAGACAGAGTCACCTCCCTAAATGACGGAGATGAATTGTCTGTTTCCTGGCTGGATAGGAGTGGTAACGCCCATGATGCAAGTCAGTCCAACGCAGCCTATTACCCCACTTATGAAGGATCTGAGATCAATGGAATGCCGGTTATTCGTTTCGATGGTATCAATGACAGCGACTATCTTGATGATATTCACAATTACAACGCAAGGACCATATTCAGCATTTTCAGGGTTTCAGGCACACTTCAGGATAACAGTGAGCTTGGTCAGCTCTGGGGAAATTATGATGACGGGGTGCATGTAGCGGCAGATGCAAGATCGGGTTCAAACGTAAGAGGCTGGAGTTTTGATGGCGATAATAGTCAGACTGCAGCAGCCAGGTATGCCTATGCGGGAAATCCTTACGGTGCCTTCGTTCAAAATGACAATGCTGTCCAGTGGAACTACGACCAGGCTGAGCTGCTCTCCGTTGAATTTGAAGTAACCCAGTCGATCAACAGACAGGTGATCGGTTCACTGATGCCGGCATTTCCGGTGGGTGATCACCAGTTTGGGGGAGATATTGCAGAACTTATCGTATACAATACGGTTCTGAATAATACACAGCGGATTATTGTAGAGAATTATCTTGCTGCCAAGTATGGCCTGGATATCAGTGCAGCCGGCGTTGATTATTACAATTACGAAGGTACACATGGATCAGGTGTCGCAGGTATAGGTCAATTATTGGCCACAGACATGCACCTTGAGGCACAGTCAGATTCAGTATTAAAAATCGGTGGAGCTACAGATCTCGGTGACAATGAATTCCTACTTGTTGGTCATGATGGCGGGGGAATTGATACCTGGTCCTCAGTCAATGTTCCCTCGGACAGTCTGAGCAGAATTGCCAGGGAGTGGATATTTGATGAAACCGGTGAGACCGGTGATATCACTATCTCAATTGACACTTCTAATCTTGGGGTTCTTCCGGACGGACATTCAGAATTCGTACTGTTGCTTGACAGTGATGGTGATTTTACATCAGGAGCAACCAGTATCTCACTTTCTCCGGTTGGGAACCGGCTTGAAGCAGTAGTGCCCGGGATAGTGAGCGGAACAACACTTACAATTGCCAGTATTGCACCAACGGTTTCATTTCAGTATACAGAATCAGCAGCATCTGAAGCAGCTGGTACCGCACAGATAATGATCTTATTATCGGATTCAGTTACAACGGATGTGCAGGTTGATTTTACAGTATCAGGAGGAACAGCGATACAGGGAGCTGGTAGTGATTACACCATTGATTCAAGTCCGGTTATCATACCCGCAGGAGACACTTCGGTTGTGATCAACGTGACAATTAATAACGACACGGATGTGGAGATCGAGGAGACTGTGATCATCGATATTACAGGAAATACTGCCAGTGTCGGTCAGGGTGAGATTCAGCAGCACCAGTTCACCATCAGTGATAATGATAACAGCGGTTTTACCGGACCGGGAGGAGTGGGGGATTCTCTTATCAACACCCTCTGGTTACAGGCTGAAGACCTTGAGATGAATGACGGTGATGCAGTGACGTTATGGCCAGACAGGTCAGGCAACAACAATGACGCCATTAATCTTGCACCCGGACAGGAACCACACTATTATGATGCACAGGTCAGCAACCGACCGGTGGTCAGGTTTGACGATTCTAACCAGGAGTATCTCGGGAACAATCTTTCACTGGGAATTAACAGTTCCGATGATGCTACTGTGCTGATCGTGGCAAGAAACACTACCACTTCCGATGAAGACAACTCAGGGCTTTTCATTGGTCAGTCGCCGGGATCTGGAGGGGATGTCAGGCATTATGGTCTGGAAAACGAAGGAGCGGTCAGGTTCAATAACGGGAACCGCATTTTTGCAGATGGTTTTACAAGGGATGACTGGAAACTGGGAACCTGGATGAATTCAGCGGGAGCCCAGTATGGTGAATTCGAGTTTTATGCCGACGGGCTTTTCCAGGCTGAAGTATCCAGTAGTGGATCGACCAGGATCCCTACAACATCGGACGACCTTTTCTATATTGGAGCAGGATTATCAACGAATACAACATTTTCTGCATCAAGGTATTTCACCGGTGACATGGCGGAAATGGTGGTTTATCATTATGAGCTGAATGAAGCGCAGAGGAGGATCGTTGAAAACTATATAGCGGCAAGATATTATACCGAGATATCGATCGCTAATGATTACTTCAGTTTTGATGCTACCCATGGCAATGACGTCGCCGGAATTGGCCGGGTGGACCTTTCCAATTTCCATACAGCAGCCCAATCTGCCGGAATCGTCAGGGTAAGTAATGCTACAGGTCTGGATGACAATGAATTCCTGCTGTTTGGTCATGACGGCGCAGCCGTTGATTCATGGAGTACAACCGGAACGCCCGGAGATTCGATCAGGATTTTACCCAGGGTCTGGAGGTTTGATGAGACAGGCGATGTGGGCAATGTAACATTCAGGATAGATACTACGATACTGCCGGAATTGCCAGCGGGATATAGTCAATATGCCATTTGGATCGATGATGATGGTGATTTTACATCCGGTGCAGTCCAGGAGAATCTTACCATGTCAGCCGCTGAATATGAAACAGGCGGGATCAACATAGATGCGGGTCAATATGTTGCTATCGGAGTGATTCATCCATTTGTGGAATTTGCAAGTGTGAGTTCGTCCGGGGATGAATCAGTCTCGCCGGTTCAACTCGGTGTTACACTCAACTATCCGCTCTCGTCAGCGGAGAGTGTTGATTACATTGTAAAAACAACCAGTACTACTGCAACTTCAGGAGGTGTTGATTTTACACTTGTACCAGGAACAATAACCATTCCGGCCGGAAGTCTGACTGCCCAGATCAACCTGAGCATCTCAGAGGATGTAATACCTGAGACAGACGAGACAGTTGGGATCGTACTTCGGTCTCCATCAGCAGGGTTGAGTCTTGGGGCTGATTCACTTCATATCTATACAATTGCCGATAATGATAACGCCCGGGATATTGATTTCACGCTTGCAGCATCCTCATCAGATGAATCTGTTTCCCCGGTTTATCTCACTGTAAGATTGAGCAGTATTGATCCGGTGAATCCAACCAGCGTCGATTATGATGTAACTGGTGGATCAGCGACCTCAGGCACAGATTACAATCTATCGTCGGGGAGCATTGTCGTGCCGGCGAATCAAAACTCATCGACCCTGCCGGTTGTAATCCTGGATGATGCTGAAAATGAAAATGATGAGACGATCACGATTACACTGTCCAATCCATCCAATGCAAACCTCGGCACAAACAATACGCACATACTTACAATATTGGATAATGATCCACTTCCGGAGGTAAATTTTGTCAATTCAAATTCAAATGCCTCAGAAGATGTTTCCCCGGCACTTGTAGCTGTTGAATTGTCGGCTGTGTCAGGTCTTGACGTTACTGTGGATTTCAGTGTGAGCGGTGGAACAGCCACCGGTGGGGGAACCGATTATCTTTTGCCTGCAGGTACGTTGGTTATTCCTGCTGGAAGTGCTGTAGGGTATATAAGCATTGACCTGACAGATGATGCATTGGTTGAGACGGAGGAGACCATTTTATTGCAGTTATCGAACGTGGGTGTAAACGGCGTTCTCGGAGGTACTGTCAATCATACTTTTACAATAAACAACAATGATTTTACCGGGTACAGTGGTCCCGGCGGAGTGGGGGATGAGCAGATGAATAAGTTATGGCTCAGTGCAGATACTTTGGTTGTGCTGAATGTTTCTGATGTGATCGGATGGGGAGATTATTCAGGTAATAACAATGATGCTACTAACCTCGCCTTCGGGCAGGAACCGGAACTGGTAACTGCTGAACTGAACGGGAAACCGGTACTCAGGTTTGATGATAACGGAGGTACGAACGGTGATTACCTGGGGGCCGGTCTTTCTCTGGGAATATCAGGAGCAGGACCCGCCACTGTAATTATGGTGGCCAAAAACACCAATTCTTCTGATGAAGACAATACAGGTTTATTTATTGGGGAATCTACAGGGAATGGAGGTACGGTACGGCATTATGGGATTGAATATAATACCACGATCAGGTTCAACAACGGGAACCGGATCTTTGATGACGGTTATACATTTGACCAGTGGAAGATCGGTGCGATCAGAAATGCTTCCGGTGATCAATATGGGGAATATGAAGGATATATCAATGGAAATGCCTTGAACGAAGTTTCCTCTTCGGGTGCTACTTCAATCCCCTCCACATCGAACGATTTCTATTACATAGGGGTAGGACTCGGTACAAATGGCGATTTTATAGATGACCGATTCCTGGGGGGCGATCTTGCGGAGATCATTGTATATAATACAAATATCAATGATGCCCAGATGATCATCACGGAGAATTATCTTTCTTCCAAATACGCCCTCCCCGTAGCACAGGATTATTTCGCATATGACCTGGACCATGCTATTGATGTAGCAGGTATTGGTATGGTGGATGCCTCGAATCTTCATGTCGCCGCGCAATCGGATGGTCTACTTCGCATCTACAATGCTGATGATCTGGATGCTGGAGAATTCCTCTTATTCGGACATGATAATGCCGGATTTGACACATGGAATTCTGCTGAGGTCCAGGGAGACCAGATGGTAAGGTTACAGCAGGAGTGGCGTGTGGATCTGACCGGTTCTCCCGGAAATGTGTCCATTGCAGTGGATACTTCCAGGCTCTCTGCAACCCCTGCCGGTTATGCGCAGTATATGCTCCTGGTCGACAGTGACGGAGATTTCAGTGCCGGTGCTTCACTTATTCCGCTGGAAAAGATAGCTGATGAATACATTGCCACCGGGGTAGCGCTCTCCGACGGTGCATTTATTGGCATTGCAGCAGTGCGGCCTGAAACTGAATTCAATCTTGCCGCTTCAAATCAAACTGAAAACAATACATCGGTATCGATCCAGGTTGACCTTAATTATCCATTGCTTAGTGATCTGACGGTTGATTATTCCTTGGCAGGTGGTACGGCTACGCCTGGGACTGATCACAATCTTACAGACGGAACGCTCTCTATTGGTGCCGGGAATTTGTCCGGACAAATTCAGTTCGATTTGACAAATGATTTCATTGTGGAGAATGATGAGACAATTATTCTCGAATTATCCGGACCGTCCATAGGTTTTCTCGGTGAGGATACAACACATATTTTCACAATCAATGACAATGACAATCCGCGAACCGTTGATTTCCAGGCATCTTCCGGATCCGGTGATGAAGGGGTGTCCCCGGTTCAGCTTGATCTGGTACTCAGCTCATCTCATCCATCCGCATCCTTGAAAGTGGCATATACCGTCACCGGGGGAACAGCTACCGGTTCAGGTGTGGATTATACCCTTGCTGCAGACACAGTCACATTTGCACCCGGAGTGAGTACCGGCTCCATCCAGCTAAGTATTGCAGAAGATGTAATCGACGAATTTGATGAAACAGTTATTGTTGAACTGGTGGGCACGGGATCACTTAATCTTAATCTGGGTACAAATACTTCCTATACATATACCATTCTTGATAATGACGATCCGCCAGAGATTGATTTTACAGTTACCGGTTCAAGTGGAGCAGAGAGTTTCCAGACAGTCAATCTATATTTTGAATTGAGTGGGGTTTCAGGGAAGGACATCAACTTCGATTACGGTATTGGCGGAGGAACA
>CAKZNC010000108.1 GCA_937129385.1 uncultured Bacteroidota bacterium | reverse complement strand
GGCGGATCCATGGCTACCGCTTCTGCGATCTCGATGACACCCGCCGAACCGCTGGCATTGTCATCTGCACCATTATTTACCATTCCGGACGGACCCACAACATGATCAAGGTGTGCACCCACAACGATCACCTCGTTGCTCAGCGACGGATCGGTCCCTTTCACCATCCCCACGACATTCTTGAAAGTGACCTCTTTTTTCTCCATCATTGGAAAATGGGTCTCTACCTCAAGGTCTGCCAGCTGGTAGGTCTGGTATTTCTTCAGCCCCTTCTTTTCAATTTTCGCCGGCGTAACCTTTTGTCCGCTGAACAGTGCATCCAGCACCTCTTGCCTGACCAGGTAAACGGTAGGGATCCTGAACGATTCTTCCTCCCCCTCTGCTCCTTTGTACATGAAATTGGTATCGGCAAGGGCGCTCGGTATCATGGCAAACGGTATCATTGCAGCAGTCTCACTGTCAAGTGCCAGCACGATGGCGGCAGGCTTCTGAGAAATAATGGGCATCGCCTTTTTCTGCAATCCCTGCATAGTACTGTACTCATTGTGCAGCTGCTTGGGAAGTACCGGCTCGCCCTTTTGCACAGGCGCCCCGGACATCACAACGACCATTTTATCTTCTATATCAATATCTTTAAAGTCATCCCAACCGAGATCCGGTTCGCTGATGCCATACCCGGCAAATACCACCTCCAGTGGCTCCGACGGCATGAACCCGTCTTCCAGTATCTTGAAATCCTCACCATGACGGAATACCTGGTTGTCCCTGTTCGCTTGCAACTCCCAGGTGATATCGTCTGCAAGGACTGACCGTTCAAAAGGCACCTCCTGGAAGTAGCCGTTCATGCATGCAAGGTCGCTTTCCACGGGTTGGAGCCCGGCCTGGGCGAACTGGGTGGCGACATACTGGGCAGCAATCTCGTACCCGGGGGAAGAGGCCACCCGTCCACCCAGGAAGTCCGATGCGAGGAAAAATATATGGTCACGCATTTCGGCCTCGGTGATCGATTCCAGCGGGTCAATCACCCCTTCTTGTGCGATTGCCTGGTCAGACAGCAGCAATGCCATCACAACAAAGCATGAAATGATTGTCTGTTTTTTCATGAGTTTGATCGGTTTGTATCCGGGTGAAGATAAAAGCAGTAGCCGTTGAAGCATCTTTAATGCGATGCCGGACCGCTTTATCAAATTCATTTTCGGGAAAGTGGTGGAATAAAAGTAAACAAAACTGTACAATTAAACAATTTCACAGCTCTTCGCACCAGCCTGTCAGACCTTTTAGATACACATCCTGGCATGAATAAATGGTCCCGGCAAGCTACATTCAGCCACCCGAAGCAGGCTTAAAATACTTTCTCTTAAACCAGAGCGCCACGCTCACCAGCAGGATCAGTACCGGCACTTCAACAAGCGGTCCGATCACGGCAGCGAAGGCTTCGCCTGAATTGATTCCGAATACCGCAACAGCCACGGCTATGGCCAGCTCAAAATTGTTGCTGGCTGCCGTAAACGCAATGGTGGTGGTCTTCGGATAATCCGCCCCGATCCGTTTCCCCATGAAAAAGGAGATGAAGAACATGACCACGAAATAGATCACCAGTGGCACAGCGATACGCACCACATCCAGCGGGATCCTGACAATGTATTCACCCTTCAGGGAAAACATGACGAGAATGGTGAAGAGGAGGGCCACCAATGTGAGCGGACTGATCTTCGGGATGAAGCGGCTGTGGTACCACTCCTTCGACTTCGTCCGCACCAGGAAATACCGCGTCAAAAAACCCGCGATGAAAGGAATCCCCAGGTAGATAAACACGCTCTTCGCGATCTCCCCGATGGTGATGTCCACCTCGAATGATTCCAGTCCGAACCACCGCGGCAGCAATGTGATAAAAAGGTAAGCATAGAGCGAAAAGAACAGCACCTGGAAGATCGAATTGAAAGCCACCAGTCCGGCCGCATACTCATTGTCCCCCTTCGCCAGGTCGTTCCAAACGATCACCATCGCGATACACCTGGCCAATCCGATCAGGATCAGTCCGGCCATGTAATGCGGGTAATCCCTTAAAAAAATGATGGCCAGCACAAACATCAGGATGGGCCCAATCACCCAGTTTTGTATCAGCGAAAGTACCAGCACCTTGCGATTTCTGAACACATCCTTCAGCTCCTCGTAGCGAACCTTCGCCAGGGGCGGATACATCATGACGATCAATCCGATCGCAATGGGGATATTCGTGGTCCCCCTGCTCATCGCGTTCCAGAACCCGGCGATCCCCGGGAAGAAATGTCCCATGGAGACCCCCAGCAGCATGGCAGCAAAGATCCAGAGAGTCAGGTACCTGTCTAAAAACGAGAGTCTTTTTCGTTCAGCTGCCATATGCTATCCATTTGTCTTTTCACGGTAAAATGCATCCATGCGGTCCCTGATCTGGTCGCGGATGGTCCGGAATACACCGATCACCTCCTCCTCTGTTCCAGTGGCTTCAGCAGGGTCCTCGAACCCGATATGAAGCTGCTGTTTCACGTCACCCAGGAAGACCGGGCAGTTCTCCTTTGCGTTGTTGCATACTGTGATCACATAATCGAAGGGTTCGGAGAGAAACTCATCCACCATTTTCGGATGATGGGACGACAGGTCGATCCCCATCTCCTGCATCACCTGCACCGCCTTCGGGTGCACACGGTCCGCCGGAGCCGTTCCGGCACTGTGCGCCTCCACCTCTTTATAGGTATTTAAAAATCCTTCCGCCATCTGGCTGCGGCAGCTGTTCCCCGTACACAATATCAATATCTTCATTTATTCGTATTTCTTCAACAACAAATTACACCCCGTATGGCAATCCGCTTAAAGAGATGATCTGACTAAAAATTGACCATACCCGAAAAAGTTCTAATGACGCAAATATACATGATGCAAATAAAAAGATGCACATACGCAACGTGCTATTTCAGCCAATGTACACACTGAACATCTTTCGATTTCTGATGTTAGGTTGAAACATTTATATAAATGTGAAAATGTGGAAAAGAAAACCGATCGTATGCAAACGATTGACCATAAAAAGCCCCAGCAAAAACGAACACTGAAGAACCTGGTCAATACGCCATTGAAGCGTTTCATGTTCGGCATACAGATACTGAGCTACCTTCTTATCCTGGGATCCCCGGTGATAGGCGGACTGCTGGGAAAAGCCTTCCATATGAAACCTGGTGCCACAGCAGGACTGATCCTCGGGGTATTTATCGCCGGCGAGGTATTGTTTTACGGATCACTCGCCTTCCTGGGCAGGGAACTGCTGCTGCTCATCAGGGACCGCTTTAAGCGCCTCTTCTCAGGTAAAAGTAAATAGTTTTTGTATGCTGAACCGAGGTTTGCCGCGCTCATGAGGCTGGCCGAATAATGGGACGCCTGTCCGGCTCTTGAAGCTAATTTCCGCAGAACCGGACCTGTCTGTCATCCTCCACACGATCCATACAGTTTTTAAAATGAGAGGTCCCGCTCTTGCCGTTTTCATTTTTTTTCTATTTTTATTGGAAGAAACCCCAAAAGCCCGACCCCGACATGAGAACACCCATCCTTTTTCTCACAGCAGTGATCTTTCTTGTTGCATCCTGCAGTCCCAGGATATCCACGAACATCATCAGGAATTTACCGCCACAGCCCATGGATACGGAGATCACGATCTTCAACAACCAGGAGCAGATTCCGGGGCCATACGAACAACTGGGAACTGTCAGTGTCGGCGATGCCGGCATGACCGTCAATTGCGGGTATGTGGTCATGCTCAACCTGCTCAAGGCTGAGGCAAGGAAGATGGGTGGAAATGCAGTAAAGATCACCCGGCACCGTCCGCCTGATGGATTCAGCAGCTGTCACCGCTTCGAAGCAGAGGTGCTCCTGTTTCAAGAGACAGGCAATATTGCAGAAGCGATCACGGGCAGTGAAGATTCAAACTCTGATGTTCAGGCAAGAGTAGACAGGAGTACCCTTCCGCCCGACCTGATCGTATTCCATAACGGGGATTCCATCTATTGCGAAATTGACAAGGTGACCTCCAGTCTGATCCTGTACTCCTTCAGTAACGAGGTCGGCACATTCAATTCAAAAGCCCCGGTGGATGGTGTACAGTTCTATGTAATGAACTTCAACAGGCCGGAAAGGGCTGTTGCTGAGGCGGGAAAAGAAAAATATTCACCTGTAAGCATCAGCTTCCATGGAGGTTACAGTTACATGCCGGGTGAGGCTGCGGATGGAGCATCATCTTTCTACAAGGAATACCTGACCTCTTTGAAACATGGCTGGAGCGGCGGAGCGGATATCACCTTCTTTATACAGGAAACATGGGGCTTCGGACTCAAATACAACCAGTTCTTCTCCAACGGTTTCTACGGGAATGTATCAGCCAACATCGGCGGATCGACGGTTTACGGTGATCTCTCCAACAAGATCAGGTCGAAATTTATCGGGCCTACATTCACCTACAGGAAAGTAGCCCAAAAAAGCGGCAACACGTTCTACTTCGGCTATGGATTCGGGTACCTGGATTATTCAGATGACGGTGAGCTCATCAACCAGAAATACCAGCTTTCCGGAAGCACGCTCGGGACCTATTTAGACCTGGGGTATGATTTTGCAGTCAGCGAGAATATTGCCCTTGGATTGAAGCTGTCGGGCATGATGGGCACCCTGAGCACGATCCAGGAAAGGGTCAACGGCATCACGACCACTTACACGCTGGAAGCTGACCAGCGTCTCTCAACCGGGAATTTCGATGCCTCATTTTGCCTGAAATTTAACTTCTGAGTAATGCGCCCCGGGAGTTCATTTCTTCAATCTTCAGGTTGCCATAAAACAGGCTGGAGAGACGGTTTATCAGTGGTTCCCAAATGAGAAGGTCATCGTCTCACCCGAAGCGCCCTTCAATTATCTATATTGATTCTCTCTAACATATCAATTAACTTGTTGGGTCAACATCAATGCGCCGGATCGTATGAAAGAGATTTCAGCGATCTGTCGCACAGGTCGGTTAGCCCGGATTCGCAATAATAAAACGTTTAAACTGAAATATATGAACAAGACAATCACTGCCCGTCATCTCTCCATTGCCCTGATCGCCGGTTCGGTATGGGGATTCTCAGAAGTTGCCCTCGGGGCAGGCATTAAAAGCTGTGCGCACCTGGTGTCAGGTTCACTGATGACCGGTGTGGCGCTGTTCTTCATCGCCGGCACCTGGGCTGCCAGCCGGAACATCCTGGTTCCACTTCTCACGGTACTGATCGCTTCAATTTTCAAACTCCTGGATGCTGCCCTGCTATCCCTCCCGGTCATGTCGGGGGCAATAGGCAACCCCATCTTCGCCTTCATACTGGAAGGGCTTGCCTTTGTCGGGTTGATCCTGCTCTTCAGGAACGTAAAGTGGAACAGGAAAAAAGGCGCACTGCTGGGAGCCGGAACAGCACTTGTGGCAGTCGGACTCTTTCCCCTGGTAAAATTTGCCACCGGGGTGCCGGCCTGCGTATACCCGGGCTCTGCCATGCCGCTGTCGGTCATGTTCGGTCCCATCGCCATCCTGCTCTCCGCCGTTACCGTACCAATGGGTCTGTATGCGGGTGACAAGTTCGGGCAGCGATACGAAACGCTGGCAGTGAATTTCCGCGACAGACTCGTCACACGGCTATTGTCTCCCGCAACCGCCGGCGTAATGATTGTCATGCTAATTGCATTCAGATCCCTGGTCTCCTGAGGTGAAAGATATTATTCAAATATTGCAGTCTCACGCCGGTGGTGAACAGCGTCTCTGCCTGGCAACACTGGTTTCCACGAGCGGATCGGTCCCACAGGTCCCGGGATCCTCGGCCATCTTCTCTGAAAAAGGACTTGTGGACGGCACACTGGGCGGAGGGATCATGGAGGGTGATGCGGAAAGGCAGGCACTCGAAGCGATCCGCAAAGGGAAATTCCGCTGTTATGATTTTCACCTGGATGCAGACATCAACGATAAAGAGGGGGCACTCTGTGGCGGGTATGCAAAGATCCTGGTCGATCCGGATCCCGGTAAGCACGCCGATTGTTTCCGGGAGATGGCCAACTCACTGGAAAAAGGAGAACCTGGAATCATCATCACCAGTATTCCTGCCGACGTAAAATCAGGATTGCGCAAATACTGGCTGGAGGCAGGTCAGACTGATCCGGGAATTATCCCCGCACTTGAGGAGCTGCCCGGAAAATGGCCCGGGATCGAAGCAGCCCTCTCCACCTCCATGAAAAAGGGGGCAACCGGCACCATGGAAAACAAAGCCGGCGACCTCCTCTTCATTGAACCCGTGTTCCCGTCACCCAAGCTGATCATCGCCGGGGCTGGTCATATTGGCAAAGCACTCGCACACCAGGGGCGGCTGCTGGATTTCGAGGTGACCGTCATCGACGACCGCGCCGAATATGCGAATACCGGCAACATCCCTGATGCCCACCGAATCATCGTCAAACCAATTGGTGAGGCGGTGGCGGAGATTCCCAAATCCAAAGATACATACATCGTCATCGTCACCCGCGGGCACCATGATGATGCATCTGCTCTAAAAGCCTGTATCAGGCACGACCTACCCTATGTGGGGATGATCGGCAGCAGGAAGAAGCTCCGCTTGATGAAAGAAAAGTTCATCAGCGAAGGCTGGTCCACCCGCGAAGAGTTTGAACGGGTGCATGCCCCCATCGGCATCGAGATCGGATCAGTAACCATCCAGGAGATCGCCCTCAGTATCTCCGCCCAACTGGTGCAGGTCAGGGCAGTAAGGCGAGCAGGTAAAAAGAGAAGCTCCATCGCCACATTGATCCTGGCTGCAGGTGAATCCCGGCGCATGGGGAAACCCAAAATGCTGCTGCCCTGGGGCGCTTCCAACATTATCGGAACCGTGATCAGCAACGCAGTGAATGCTTTGTGCGACCATGTAAGCGTGGTGCTCGGAGCAGATGCAGACAAGATCGTTGCCACTATTCCTGACCTGAAGGTGGAAAAGGTGCTCAACAGCGCATATCGTGATGGCATGCTCTCCTCAGTCCAGGCAGGTATCCGATCACTTCCACCCACCACAACAGCAGTCATGATATTACTGGGTGACCAGCCCATGATCTCAACGGAGATAATCGACCGGCTCATCGAGCGCTACAAAAAATCGGAAAAAGCGATCCTGATCGCAACGGCGAAAGGAAGACGGGGTCATCCCATGATCTTCAGTGCCAAATACATTCCCGAGATCCTCTCCTATGGACAGGCGGAAACGCTACGTACCATTCAGGATAAACACCCCGAAGAGGTAGAAGAGGTAGAAACGGGAGACCCGCAAATCCTGCGCGACATAGATACGCCACAGGATTATGAAAACGAATATAAAACCTGATCAATATGAAGGAAACGATAAAATTTGAAATCAATGGTCAGATGGCTGAACTCACGCTGGATCCCAACACGATCCTGATGTGGGCGATCCGGAACGACCTGGAATTCACAGGCACAAAATTCGGCTGCGGCATCGGTTTTTGCGGCGCTTGTACCGTGATCCTGGATGGCGAACCGGTGCGCTCCTGCATGCTGCCCGTCAGCGAAGTCGCAGGGAAAAAATTACTGACCATCGAGGGGCTCGAGCAGAACGGGGAGCTGCACCCCATACAGGAAGCTTTCGTGGAGCATGACGCCCAACAGTGTGGGTTCTGCACACCCGGGATGATCATGAAGATCTACGGGTTGCTGATCGTAAACCCGGAACCGACGCGCCAGGAGGTGCTGGACGCGCTGGAGGAGAATTTCTGCAGGTGCAGCGCCTATAAGCAGATCATTGAGGCCGTGCAGACGGCTGGTAAAAAAATGAAAGGAGGGGTGAAGGTATGAAACGACAGGATGGAATGAAGCGACAGGAAGCAATCACACGAAAGGTATCGCGCGATATGAACGATCCGTGGGAGATGGATCGAAGGGAATTTATGCGGAAGATCGGCGGCGGACTGATCCTCTCATTTTCGCTAGGGAGCATCCCGCTTGCGGCTGGCATTCCGCAAAGGGAAGAGGATGAAGTGAATGCCTACCTACGTATTGGCGAAGATGGCCGGGTGACTCTTTTTACAGGGAAGATCGAGATGGGACAGGGTCCGATCACCTCCCTGCCGATGATGCTGGCCGACGAACTGGACGTCAGGCTGGAGGATGTGGACATCATCATGGGCGATACGGACCTGTGTCCGTGGGACAACGGGACATTCGGTTCCCTCTCTACCCGCCAGTATGGTCAGACCATGCGAGGGGCCGCGGCAAAGGCAAGGGCCATCCTGCTGGAAATGGCCGCTGAAGAGCTGAAGGCAGATGTGGATGATCTCCGGGTGAAGGAAGGAGTGGTATTCCGTGTATCCAGACCGAGGAAAAAGGTCAGTTATGCGGATCTGACCAATGGAAAAAAGATCATGCGAAAAATCGATGAGGCGGTGGAGATGAAAAAGCCGGACGAATTCACCTATATGGGCACCTCGCGTAAGCATGTGGATGCGTATGAAAAGGTGACCGGCAGGGCAAAATATTCCGGGGACATCAGGGTTCCGGGCATGATGTATGCGCGAATCGTGCGCCCCCCTTCACTGGGTGCGAAACTGACCCGTATCGATACCTCGGGGGCGGAAGCAATTGAAGGAACAGAGATCGTGCGGGACGGTGATTTTGTTGCTGTGCTCAATGCATCGCAGGACCTGGTCGACGTTGCGCTGGCAAAGGTAGATGCTGAATACGAGGAGGAAAAACCGGAGGTGGATGACGAAAGTATTTACCAGTACGTTATTGAGAAGGCCGACAATTCAAGGGAACTGGAGAGCAAGGGCAACCTGGAACAGGGAGAGAAACGATCGGTACAGGTCTTTGAATCGGAATACCACGATCCCTACCTTGCCCATGCACCTATTGAGAACCATACGGCCACTGCCTGGTTTGAAGATGACAGGCTGATCATGTACGCCTCGTGCCAGACCCCTTTCCCAACCAGGGAGGACATCGCGGAAGCACTGGGGATGCCATCAGAAAAGGTTTACCTGAAGCAGGTCTTTACCGGTGGAGGCTTCGGTGGGAAAATATACAACCCCCAGGCGGTGGAAGTGGCCCGGATCGTGAAGCTCAGCGGGAAACCGGTTCAGCTGGTGTACTCGCGCGAGGAGGAGTTCATGCATGACCGGTTGCGGCCCGCAGCAACAGTGAAGCTCCGGTCGGGGATTGACGAGAACGGCAGGATGAGCTTCTGGAATTACGACGTCTACATGGGCGGAACAAGGGGTGCAACGCACTTTTACGACATCCCGGATCACCGTACAAAGCACCATTTTGTGAAGCGGGAGACGCAGGATATCCACCCCTCCTACAACTACAACTGGCCACACCCCTTCTATACCGGTGCGTGGCGCGGACCGAGCAACAACACCAATACATGGGCCCGCGAATCCCAGGTGGAGATGATGGCGGCAGCTGCCGGGAAAGATGCGCTTGAGTTCCGCCTGGAACACCTGGAGGGAGATCCGAAGATGGCAGAAGTGCTGCGACTCGGGGGGAAGACCTTTGGCTGGACCCCGGCCGTGGGACCAAGCGGACGGGGATACGGGATCGCCTGTGGGATAGATGCAGGTACATGGCTGGCGGTCTTTGCAGAGGTGAAGGTTGATAAGAAAACAGGACACGTACAGGTAGTAAGATGTGTGGTCTCCCAGGACATGGGCCTGGTGGTCAACCCACAAGGCGCCATTATACAGGCAGAAGGCGGACTGATCATGGGACTCGGGTATACCCTCAGCGAGGAGATCAAATTCCAGGGCCGGAAGATGCTGGACAAGAATTTTGACACCTACTCGATCCCGAAGATCAGCTGGACACCGGAGATCGAAGTGGTATTTGTCGACAAGCAGCATGAACCACCCCAGGGAGGCGGAGAACCTTCTGTGGTTGGAATTGGTGGCGCTGTCGCCAATGCCGTCTTCGATGCCACCAGCGCACGGTTGTTCAGGTTGCCCATGACCCCTGAAAGGGTATTGGAGGCGATCCGGTCTCTGTAGTTTTTTTCACAAGTGCATCACGCCAACATACATTCTGCAGGTTTCACAGGAGATTGAGCCGTGCGCACTCGTCGCGCTTCTGTACTGTTCCACTTTTGATATTTAACTTTTTATAAGCTGTATTTTTTACAGATGTTCTGGAATAGAATCCTTAACATTCCCTGCATGATTTTTGTTATATCTATATTTAATCATAAAATCGAAATGGTATGAAGCGATTTCCTTTCATATGCGTATTCACATTCGCATTCCTCTTAGCGTCGAATGCGCAATCTGACACCCTCCGGTTCGAGCCATCGGAAGAGGAGACTGACTCGGTAGAATACGAACTGATCGTCATCGACCCCGGGTATGAATCCTATCTCGTTTCACAACCCCCAATGGAATTCTACTCGAAGCAGTATTACGAAAACTGGAATTACCGCTATGTAACAGAGTGGAACCATCGTCATATGGCCCCGTTACAGTATGGTGACATCTACGAGGTGTACATCGACTACCGTCCGGATATCGATTATGGATTGAAACTGAACTACCGGCTGTACCACTATTTCCGGTTCTTCGAAAAGGAAAACGGGGTGGACCTGCTGCCTGAGAAGGTGTTTTAAGGATCAATCGATCACTTAATACGAATCTGATGAATTACCAAATCAAATCGATAATAATTACGGTGTTTGTATCATTCCTGATCACAGGCAAGACTTCACACATGCCTAAGCTACAAGAGGAGATCACAATGATCTCCGCCCATGAACTCCACGAAATGCTGGCAGACAAAGACTTCACTCTTATCAATGTCCACATTCCTTATGCAGGCGAGATTCCGGGGACCGATCTGTTTATACCATTTCATAGTGTAAGGAAGAACCTCGACAAGCTGCCCGACAAAAATGCAAAGATCGTCCTCTACTGTATGAGTGATCCTATGAGCACCATGGTAGCCAAAAAACTGGCCAAGCGAGGATTCTCCAACCTGTATAATCTTGAGGGTGGTATGAAAGGCTGGAAGAAAGCCGGGTATGAACTGGTGATGCGTGATGACAAATGATGGGGGGGCCGACCTGCTTCTCAAACCCATATCCTTGTACCCAGATCAGTATTTCATACATGATTTCACAGGCTTTATCAACAGATAACAGGCATTCAATCAATAAGTAGCATTGCAGAGCAACCTGGCCGAGGCATGTCCGTATAATCTTATACATCAAAGATTAAAAACCCTCAAATATGAAAAACAGAATTGCCATCCTGGTGAGCTTACTGGTTATTGTTGTAATTGTTCTATTGATCGGTAAATGTTCCCATAACAAGACTGAACAGTCCCTGCTCAGCAATCCTGAACTTAATGATTCGACTCTACAGAAAGACTCAACTTTAATCGATTCAAATTCTATTGATACAACCCTTGTTGATGCTTCACCAAATGAATCAAATGCTGAAAGAAATACAGATTCACTAAAAGTTCAGAAAACCGAAACCCAGGCAGTTGTCAAACCGTTAGTAAAAAAAACCGATCCTCAGCTGAAACGCAGATCAATTGAATCCCTTCAGAAATTCATTGCAAATCTCGCACAAAAACCACAGGTATTTTATGTTAGTGTAACTGGTATCTCAACTGTGGAAGGAATCAAAGGCACCACCATCACTTTTGATCCAGCGATACTAAAAGATGGTGATGGAAAGGCTCCACGAGACAGCATCAGGGTGGAGCTGTTGGAGATCTTCAATAAAATGGATATGATCCTGAACAATGTAAGTACAATGTCAGGTGACAGTGTATTGATCTCTGACGGAATGATCAGGCTGGAAATGTATGCAGGTGGTCAGCAATTACAAATTCAGCCAGGAAATTTTATGGAAGTTGTGTTCCCGGAAGGTAGTGACGATCAAATGCAATTTTTCAATGGAAACATTGACAGTACCGGGTCGCCAGACTGGATGCTGGATGAAACACAGAGTGGAGTGCCTGAATATCAATATACTATCAGTGCGCAACGTATTGATAGATATGGTAATCCGATCGTTTCAGAAAACCAAAGCATAGAGGAAATCAGGAGCCGGAATTTGCATGGTGTAACAGATGAAACCATCAGGAGAACCCGCAGGTTTCGCATTGGAAGAATGGGATATTTCAACCTTGATAAATTCCTGGATCGATTTACCCCCCGTGCTGAACTTGTCCTGGAATACAAAAATGACGATATAAAAGCGATCAAATGTTATGTTGTTTTCAAGGAGCTGAACTCAATATTAACCGAATATTTTTATTCCACACCCATTTCTCATTCAATGTCCGGCCTTCCAACAAAGCAGCATATGAAGCTGCTTGCCATAGGTTTTAATGATACCATTCCATATTATTCTGAACAAGATGTATACATTAACAGCTTTCTGAAGCATCAGTTTGCTTTCAAACAGACGACTGAAATTGAATTACAGGAACGCATCAGGGCGCTTCTAAAAGATTAGTGCACACTGACTGTAAACAGATACTCTTGCCTGGATCAGATGGGAAAAACCAATTACGGTGCCTGGTTTGATGAGTATGCAAAAGGAAAAAGCGAGAAGGAACTGAAAGATATAAATATGCTGACCGAACATTCCTGCAGTATCAGGACGATCATCAGGGCCCAGGTGTGGGAAAAATTGGCAGCAACGGAGCCCGTAGAATAAATAAACAAGGTACTTCACATAGATAGAAGTCAGGTTAGTAGAAGGACTGCCCGGAAAGTATTTTCCAGGCGGTCCTTTTCATTTTCCCATTGCCCTTTGCCCTTTGCCCATTGCACATTGCCCATTGCCCTTTGCCAATCTCTTAACTCTTAACTCTTAACCTCTTAACTCTTAACTCTTAACTCTTAACTAATATTTATACTTCCTCCGAAAAGCCTTCGCCTCCTTCACCATCTTCCCGAACTGTTTGCCCTGCCGGTTCTGCTCCGCCTTGCTGACCTGGAACCGCTCCTGCTCCTTCATCAGTTTCAGGAAGTTGTCGTATACCACTTCATCAAGTTCACCAGCTTCCAAAGCAGCAAGCACATTGCATCCCTCTTCACCAGTATGACTGCAGTCTGTAAACCGACAATCTTCAGCATAATGTGCGATCACCGGAAATTGCTCTTCAAAGTCGGCCTCATCGCCCGGACCGATCCCGAACTCCCTCATTCCGGGTGTATCCACCACGATCGCACCGTTCTCCAGCAGGAACAGGTCCCGCGTGGTGGTTGTATGCTTCCCCTTCCCTGTCGACTCACTCACAACAGCGGTCCTCCTTTCATCCCCCGTCAGCAGGTTGAGCAGCGAGCTCTTCCCCACCCCGGAAGATCCGATCAGCACACTGGTATGCCCGGGTAAAAAAACCTTCTCCCGGATCACATCGATACCGTCCCCGGTCTTCACACTGCAGGTGTATACATCCACATCCCGTTGTAATTTTTGTATATCCTGAATGGTACGCGGGAGATCCTCCGCAAGGTCCGACTTGTTCAGGATCACCACCGGTTCGATCCTGCAACCGATCACCTGGACGATGTACCGTTCGATCCGGTTGATATTGAAGTCATCGTCCAACCCCTGGATGATCACGGCCCGGTCGGCATTGGCCACCATCACCTGCTTCTCAAAGGTTTTCCCGGAGGTTTTGCGGTAAAGTTCAGTATACCTTGGCAACACTTCGCTGATGAGCGCCATCTCGTCGTAATCGATGTAGCGCACCCAGTCACCCACCTTGGGCTGTTCATGCTTTTCCGCTGCATACATGAGTCGGCCCATGAGCTGCGCCTGCAAAGGGCCATCGCGTGTAACGATCGTATAATTTGTGCCCGTCACAGAAGTAACACGGGCGATATTGTCTGGATGATTGTTTGTTGTCCCGGGGCTTGCGTGGCCGTCTGCGAACTGCTGACTGCGAACTGCCGACTGGGAACTGCCGGTCATTGCTTCATAACGATCCCGGCCGTATTGAGATAATCTTTCCATTTCTTTATAAAATAATAGTGAACAGGACCCGGCGGTCGCCCGATCCTGAATAAATAAAGGAGTTGTTTATTGTCTGTTCTGCTGCTCGCAGTCTACAGCACAAGCTCCCCGGCCGGTATTTTCGAAATGGTTGTCAAACAGGGTAAATATACAATGTTTTTTTTTACCGAAGCTATATATCAATGAGATCAAACACTTACATACTGCTTAATTAATCGCAATACTTCAGATTTTCTTGCACGAGAGACCGGAACACGGGCTCCATCGTTCATGGTGATCATTCCGCCGTCACTTTTCCGGTAAGACTTGATATGCGAGGTATTCACAAGGTGGGACTGGTGAATGCGAATAAAGCCGTGGTCTGACAACAGCTCCTCGAATTCCTTTAGTGTTTTTGAGATGGTGTTTCGATCCCCGTTATCGAAAAAAACATGGGTATAATTATCGTCCGCTTCGCACCGGCATATACGGGACAACTCCACAAAATCGACCTGGTGATGACTGGCTAAACCAATTTTTCTTGGTCCGCTGCCATTGTGTAGATAATTGATCAGTTGCCGCAACCTTTCATTCTCCTGCTTTTCATTGATGCGATGTGAAACCCTGTCCACAGCATTTCGCAATTCAACAATATAAATTGGTTTAAGCAAATAGTCAACAGCACAGAACCTGATCGCCTTGATGGCATACTGACTGTATGCAGTAACAATGATCACTTCGAAGTTGACATTGCAGATGCTTTCTAAAAGCTTAAAGCCATCCTTTCCGGGCATCCTGATGTCCAGGAATACCAGGTCCGGCTTTTCAGTGCATATCAAATTCAATGCACTGTCAACTGAATCCGCAAGACCGACAACCTCCACGTTCCTGCAATACTCCAGTATGAGCGATTGCAGGTTTTCCCTGTTGTTTGCTTCATCGTCTACGATGATGGATCTGATTCCCACTTAATACTTTTTTGGTATGATCAGTTTAATCCTGGTTCCCCCTTCCCCTGGTACCGGGCTCTCAATCATCAGGTCGATCTTCTCCCTGTTCTGTCGGTTTAACAGGTCAATCCGCTCCCTGCTGCTTTTAAGTCCAAATCCTTTCCCCTGTTTTATCTTAAACCCTGGTCCGTTATCCCGAATCTCAACTTCAATTTTGCCATTGCCTTTCTCCTCAATAAATATACGCAATTCCCCTTTCTTACCTAAATCGGCCATTCCATGCACGATCGCGTTTTCGACAAAAGGCTGAATGATCATCCCGGGGATCTCCGTGTTGTGCACGTCGATGGATGCATCCACATCTATACTCCAATTAAAACCATACCGGAGCTGCTCCAGTTCAATGTAGTTCCTGTTGACCTCTATCTCCTCGCTCAACGATGTGTTTGGTTGTTCCGACAATTCGATGACTTTCCGCATCAGTACAGCAAATTTTGAAAGCTGAATATTCGCTGTCTTTGCATCATTTTTATTGATGTAATTCTGTATTGAGTTCAACGAATTAAAAATGAAATGTGGATTGAGCTGTGAACGAATGGCCTTCAGTTCACTGTTCAATTGTTGCCGCATAACCTCCTGTCGACGTTTCCTGTTCCGCATGACAAAGAGCAGTGCAAGCGTGAGTGATATCCCAATGGAAAGCAGTAAAACGATCAGCCTGAGGTTCCTGGATATCAAATTATCAATCTTTGTAATGATTGTATATTTTTCAGCAATGAGTGATGACAGGGTCTCTCCCGGCACATTCAGATCTCTTACACAATCCCGGACAACTCCATCCTTACCAATCACAAAACTGTACCGGTAACCGTTCTGAAAAAGGTAAGCATATTGATCTGGAGATTTCTTCCCCTTATTGATATAATAATCGATAGTTCGCTTCAGCGTTTCTGTGCCGCCATATTCAATGTCAATGGCAACAATCACCAGGTCGTCTCCATATTTATTCAGGATTGACTCAAAACGTTTAATGGGCTTTCCATCCTCCAGGGAAAACAGAAGTGCCTGCGCAGTGGAGGCTAAAACTACCTTGCCTTTCAGATCGGATAGTTTTCTATCTCTTCCCCTGTAATCACTTAACTCCAGGTCTGGCGGGATATTCCCCCTCGCTATCGACCTGTGCCTGTTATATACTGATGAAAGCCTGGTCGCTTCAGGAGTATCTTTGAAACGCTGTAAAAATTTGAAGTAGGCTGTCATGCCCGACATATAGTAATACGGCATTTCCAGTTTATCTGACAGTTTTTCAAACATGAACGCCTTGAATATCTCCTCCTCAAAAATAGACGTTGCCAGGTAATAGCTGGTGCTGTCATAAGAATAGGCAATATCCTTACCGGTAATAATCCTGTTCAGGTATTCCAGGTACAGGCCAAGAAATTGCCTGTATTTCGGCGATACGAGGTATTCCTGTTTCAGCGTCAGAGAATCCATAAATGTATAGTGCTTCCGCGCAAGCGACCTTTTCTGCCCGGCACTCATCGAAGGATTGTATAAATATGCACGTATCAATGCATGTTTCTTACTCAAATTTTCAAATCGTGCATCAGTTGCCAGGAGATGGTAACAGGCCCGTGAAATGGAATCCTTCGCAACTGACAGATCCTCTAATTTTTTGTGCATCAATGAATCTTCATATCGCATCCCCATTGCCAGCGGAAGGTCAAAACTCCTGGAGAAATTCTGGCCTGGCATGAACATGGACCGCATCAAGTTATTTTTTGCACTTCCCGGTCCGGAATAAACTACGATCACCTGTCCCATGGGGTTCACTTTATCAAAGTTGATCACCACATGCACACTATCGCCCGGCTCCAGCACAAACCTGAGATCATGAAACATTATGTGCGCAGAATATCCTCCATCGGAAAGAAAATCTTCTGCAACAGGCAGATACCAGTGTTTGTACCTGGAAACATCACCGGTATCCAGCCCAGGAAAAAAGTTGACGATCAGTTTTCCTGTCGTCAGACTTTCAAGGTCCACCCTGATACGGAAGCTGAAATCTGTGGTATCCAGTTTCTGCCATTCAAACTCTTTGGCTGTGACCGGCCAGTCTTTCCTGAGAATCACCGAACAGGGCTTGTTTGGAGCAATACGATCATTTTCAATGAGTACTTTGCCTGAAATTATTGCTGATCCGGGGTTTTGCTGTGAAAATCCGGGCTGCACAATCAAGACGAACAAGATGATTAAGATGCCGTGGAGGGTACTTCTTCTCCTGGCACCTTGCTGCTTGATTTGAACATAAATTTCAGAACATGCCATCATTGCAATGTAATTACATTTATTCATCTTTCAGTAATGTCAGTACCTGGTCGTACAGGATCTCTTTTGTATGCGGCCTTTCTGCATCATATTCCAGGATTTTGCCTGTACTGTCAACAATCATATATGTCGGAACGAAATCTACAATCTGTTCCATATCTTTCCTAAGTTCAGGATTTGACACACGAAAATGGTTGCCTTCAAGATTATAACTCTTCACTGTGCTCAACCATTTATTTTCATCCTGATCTGTTGATATATAGAGCATTTCAATATTATTGGCCGCGAGAAATTGATGAAGTGTGTCGGCAAACCTGAATTCATACCTGCAGGGAGGACACCAGGAAGCCCAGAAATCAACCAGGAGATTCTTACCCTTAAATTTTACCAATAGCTCTTCCATTGTTCTGATCGTTTCATCCCGGATAATCTGCACCTGCGGTGACAAAATAATCTGACCGGTATTCTGAGTGGCTTCCATATCATTTTGGTCACTGTGCAAACCAGGATAAAAGGCAGAATAGTATTCTGTTGAATTCTCAATGTGTCGCATGATCCCCGGAATAAACGGGCTATCAGGATATCTTTCCTTAAACGCTTTGTAAAGATAGGTGGCCATTGAATCAGGTCCGCAGAGCAAAGACATCGAGTTAAACTGATGCGCAAAGTACATTTCCAGGAGCTCTTCATCAATAAATCCGGAAGCGCGGTTCACCATTTCCAGTTTGCCTTTGCTGGAACTGTAATTGATATTTTCTGACGCGGTTTTCAACTGAATGTATTCATCAATATATTCACCCAATCCTGGAAGTAATCCTGCTTCCTTCCTTGCCACCGGGTATCTTTTGTATACAAGCTCCTTTAGCAGTGCCAGGTCCTCATCCGTGATATCAAGGGGATGAATTTCGGAAATATTTTCAAATACCGAAGGTTCTTCATGTGCTCTCCTGCGGACATAAAAGTGGTGCAACAATCCCCCTGCGTGTGAATACTCAATATAATTATAGACGGCCCTGTAATATGTCTTGTCGATTTGGCCGTTTTTGTAGAGTTCTTCAAATGGGCGTACCGTATTCTCGATAGAATCCTCAAGGTGAATCAGGAATTGCGCAATCCTTGTATCGGAATTTGTCAGCCAGTCGTTCCCCCTGGAATGTTGATGCTGAGAAAGCGTGTTAAAAAGATTTTGCGCCTCCTGGTCATCTCCCCTGATTCTGAAAAGCACTGAGGATGTGGTATCATATTCAACAGAATAATATTTGCCTGGCTGTACCAGCAGAAATACCCGGTCCATGTCGGGACGTACAGGTTTATATCCAGGATTTGTAAAGAATGAAAAAAACAACCAGCTGATATCGTCAGTTGAAACTGTCAATTCCAACATTCCTGCTGAATCAAGGTACTCCCTTTCAAATCCCCAGGAGGAGTATGCTGTCAGCTGATCCCTGGAAACATAGTACCCGAGTGAATCAAATGCCTCAGGCGGAACCTTGATAGTTATTGAACAAGTATTGGGACGGTCAGCACAGGAAGAAAAGATCAGTAAGCTGGAGATTGCTGATAGCAATATAATTTTCGGTTTCATGATCAGTGTTTTTACTTGATGAAGATCCTGTAATTGTGGAATTGGATAAGTAAATATCACCAATGTGAACCTTAACTAAAACACTTTTTGAGTAGTTGGTCGTTCTGATTTAGAATTTGGAAGCATGTATTGAAACAAGTTACAAAAGCTGCCTGTACCTGCTTACCACACAATTTCGTGTGAGATTAAAAATCAAAGCATTTCACAATGTGATTTTTATTTATGCTGAATGTAACGTGCGATGTCCTCCGCATGATCAGGCTTGTCCAGGACCTGCCGACTGGAGACTGCCGACTGCCGACTGCCGACTGCCGACTTACTCTCGACCCTATTCATACCTCAACGCGCGCACCGGGTTCATTCCCGCCGCCTTCCTTCCCTGGTACCAGACAGTGGCCATGGCGATCACAAAGGCAAGTATTGCTGCCAGGATAAAATAGATGATGCCAAGGTCGATTCGCACCGGGAAATCCATCAGCCACCTGCGCATGACAAACCATCCAATGGGCCATGCGAATAGGTTGGCAAGCAGCACAAGAATCGTAAATTCACGAGAGATCAGCAGCATGATCCGACCTTCCGAAGCCCCGCTGACCTTCCTGATCCCGATCTCGCGGGTACGCTGCTCCACGGCATAGGAGGCGAGACCCAGGATTCCCAATGAGGCAATCAGAATCGCCAGGACGGCAAAAGCAAGGAATAGCCTGAAAAACCGGCGCTCGGAGGTATAAAGTTCAGCGATGTCATCTTCATAAAAGGTGTAATCAAAGGTTCCGTCCGGGTCCGCATCCAGGT
>CAKZNC010000107.1 GCA_937129385.1 uncultured Bacteroidota bacterium | reverse complement strand
AGGGAGAGATAGATCGCATCGGGTCGCTCCGCAGCATCCTGGTATTCGTTCACAAGAAAATCATTGATCCCGTCATCTGTATCCCCATACACCCTGATGCTCCTGATCAGTTCATGCAGTTCTGCACCGCTCACCAGGCTCAGATCGGGATTGCCCCGGCTGTCCAGGTGCGTTACATTTGCCTCGTAGTTGACAAAGTGGCCGAGCAGGTCGGCAGTAAACCACCATTGTCCGATCTTCGTGGATTTCGGGTCAATATTTCCAAAGTCAATGTCGATCAGACCGAGCTGCGTGGGTTCACCATCCAGGTTGGAACCGATCAGTTCGAAATGGATCGCCAGACCCTTTTCATTGTCGATGATCTCCGGCTGTGCCGATTCGATCCGCACATTCTTCGCTGTCCCGAAACCGTTGTTCTCGATCATCAGGCCAAGCTCGGCCGGGATGATAGGTTCAATGGGCTCTGTAAGCGGATCATCACCAAGGATGTCGCGCTGCATAAAGTAGTGAAGGAACAGGTCGGGACTGGGGTTGACATCCAGGGTGACCGGGAACAATGGTTTCTCCACTGTGGTCCCGGTAAATGGATCCAGGTAGGAGAAGGAGCCTCCGAATGAGTAGCTTACCGGTACTTCCGGTGCGGCTCCCTTTTCGGGGATGAACAGGATGGTGGCACTGCCGGTCTCTTCGGCACCGAGCGACCCGGTTCCGTCAACACCTGTGAGGATATCGAGTGCTTTTGTCTCAATTTCGAACAGGTCATTGGCCAGTTCACCGTCCTGGTTCCTGATCTCCAGGTTCAGTTTCACCTCTTCCATCGCCGTGGTGGTATTCCCGTTGTAGATGGTCAGCGTACCTTCAAACGCTTCCCTGGTCATCACCAGCTTCTGCGAGATCTTTATAGATACGGAGGCACATACGGAGGAACGACGATCTTCTGTCTCTCCCTTCAGGGTATGCCATGCTTCATAGCGCATCTCGCTCACCGAGCTGTACCCAAGGTCAAGCGCATAGTCCCGCGCTTCATTCATCCTGGCGAAATATACATCCAGTGAATCCTGACTGACGATGTCGGGGTACGTTGTATTCGGACTGGTAACACCTGCATCCCATGCTTCCAGTGTTAAGTTCCAGCGTGTAATGAAGTAGTTCACCTCTTCACTTGTGAAATCGGTGTCTTCCATCGCTGCAAGGACCGATGTGGTCTCAGCTGCATCAAAAGGAATTTTATTGGTTACATTGGCGTCTGTTGCGATTGTGAAATCGATGAAATTTTCCTTCACGGTCCAGTCGATATCCCCCATGTATTCTGAAACATAGTCTCTTTCTGCCTGGTCGCTGTATGCAGCCCACTCCATTTCCGTGGCTGCCTGGAGCATGATCGGCGGTGCCGAAGTGCTCTTCGAACCGCTCCAGGCTCCTTTTCCTCCAGATGAACCACCCCCGCCGTAAGGACCGAAGGGCGGTGAGTTGTAACATGTTTCAATCGTGGCGATGATCCCGATGGTACACCCAATCGGTCCGGGTATACAACCGCCCACATCAGACCACGATGCATCACCATCGGCAAAACCGTACCCACAGGCAAGTGCTGCTGCAGGTGGTGGACCCACACAACCCAGGATGGTCTGCAAGGTACTGATCAGGCACGGATCACAACCAGTGCTCGGTGTTACCGATGAAGCCGATCCGCCGTATGGATCGTACGATGTGCCGCCCGTGCCTCCTGGTCCGCCTGGTCCGGTTCCGCCATCTCCTGTTGGAAGCGTGTAATTACCTCCTCCGCCACTGTTTCCCGGACAAACGGTGCCTTCGAAAGTGAAAGATGCATTTGTCTGCTTCCATTGGTAGTCTGCTCCACACTCAAAGCCGTATACTGTAATTGCAAAATCGGAACATCCGCCCCCCGCTTTGCTGTCACTCTTCAATCCGCTGAAGGCCGATTTGCTGCCCCTGCGCTGCATGGTAACCGGTACCTGGATCGCCTGCTGTGCGAGCAGGTCCATGACCTGGTAATCGGTGATCCACTCATAATCCGGATGATCGTCAGGGAAGACCAGCTCCACGTCCTGCGCTGTGATCAAACCCTCGTTCGTAAGCGTAACAAGGAACGTATAGGTTTCGTCATTGAATAGCTGTGGCATTACATCCGGCATTTCCATCCGTACCACCGGGGCAGGAACATTGGTTTCATACTCCAGCACCAGCTCAACCTCGTATTCATCTTCGATCTCGGTGGGCACCACCTCCCAGGTATATGAAATCGCCTGGAAGCTGAGGAATACACTCTGTTCATTCACCCTTCCCGGATCGATCACGATCACATTCTGGTACCCTTCATGCTTGTCGGCCTGAACCGTCATGCGGTAGGATCCTTCATTCAGACTGTCACTCACGAAAATACCATCTGCATCGGTGAATCCCTCTGCCACGATCTTTCCGCTGTAAGGGTGCCGCACTACCACGTGGGCATTCTCCACATGCGGCGCATCATCGGTGAAATAGGTGTATTCATCCACCACATCTACGCGTAAAAGTCCCTTCGCTTCCGAAACCACCTCCGTACGGTAAGGAATCGCCAGGTCGTCCCCATTGCTGTTGTGTACAACGATCCGACCTGATAACGGTGTGTTCAGGGGTACATCCCCGTCGGGTGCAAGCATCAGGGTAACCGTGATGGTATCCCCCGAAGTAATATTTTCTATGGTGTCCTGACTAGCAAGGGACATCCACTCCTGGTCGGGCAGGTCGATGGTTACCTCTTCGGTCTCCCCGGCCCCGTCATTGATCACACGGATGTCGTAATAACGCGTCTTTCCCTTGGTCATCGTGGTATTGATGCTCGACGGGACACTTACCAGGTGACTTCCAAGTGCCTGGCAATAGTAATATGCCTTGAATTCGAACGAAATGCCTTCATCGGAGCTTACCCGCACCGGCACCTCGATATAATTCTTTCCTTCGGTGATCACTTCGCCCCACGCAGTGAAATTGAAATTCTCCACCTGCAGGCCCGGCAACGTCGGGATCGTATCGATCTCCAGGTGAAAACCATCCGGTATTTCCAGGGGTTCGAAGCTTACATTTGTAAGCGGAACACCACTCCTGTTCCTGATACCAACAGTTCCTGTCACAGGAACATTCTTCTTCAGGTTCCAGGTCAGGTAATCCCGCGAAGCCCGTTCCATGCCCAGGATGTCAAATGCATCCTGCTCATCACGCAATCCCTGTCCGGGATAGCAGGCCCCCACAATGTAGTGCCCCGATTCATAGCTGAACGGTTCAAACTCCGTTATATATTCCCCGTTCTCATCGGTGGTCACTTCGATCACACGACGGTTCTTTCCCATGATCACATACACATCCAGGTCGGCATTTGCCGCAGGATCGCCGTTGATCATTTCAGCCTCCCCGTAAATGGTCACCTGCACCGGTTCGTTAAAGGACTCCTCATCCACGATAGCCGTTCCGGAATATGCCGGGATCAGCGTGAGTTCAACCGGACCCGATTCATTGTTGGTATACAGCAATTCTGTCACGTCCGCATCCGGATTGATCTTGCCCAGCAGCTGGTAGGTGCCGGTCATGCGCGGTATCCCCACAAGTTCAACGATGTCGAATGTGCCACCAATCTCCACCGGTCCGTCAAGCGTTCCTTCAAAGATCACTGAATCATTGTCGTCGATCCGTCCGTTGTCAGAAAGGTAAAACCTGAACGGAACACCATAGGGCGCCTTGCCATAGCCGTTGTTGTATATCGTTGTCCTGATCTCAACCTGTCTGCCTGCAACCACCTCGTTACCTGTCAGTTCCATGTCGCCCATCTCCAGGTCGGGCCTGTTGATATCGGTCACATTCACCCAGCCCACACCGGGAGCAAAACCTGCTGCTGCAGCTTTCAGGGTCACCATCTGGCTGCCGTCATCGTCACCGTCGTCCTTTGTTGTGATGGTCACATCCACGGTGGATTCACCTGCCGGGATGGTCGTCGTGGCCGGAACAGTGAGTTCGGTTGTATCGCTTGATGACAATTGGAGGTTCAAAGGATTGTCGGTTGCAGTATTCCGGAAGATGGTCATGGTACCCGCATCCGCAAGTCCTTCCCTCAGGGAGACCGGGCTTGCCGTAACCGTGAGAGAGGGTCCGTCATTGTCAATGACCGTCAGTGTTCCGCTTACAGCTCCACCGTTATCCGGCGTCGTAGTGCAGTTACAGGACGATAGGTAGATTCCCCCCGTGATTTCCACGGTCCGGTATCCATCCACCAGTCCGTTGTCCACAGCACCAATATTGAACTGGCGCTCCATGGCGCCTTCGGGCAGATCCACGGTTGAAGGAAAATAGAGCACATCGGCAAGGTCAGCCCTCAGTCTCACCCGCACCGACCCGGTTTGCTCACCTGTCCGCCTGATCACACCAAAGGTGGCATAGGGTCCCGCGCCTTCGGAGACGGAATCGGCGAGAATCTCCAGTTCGATCCCGGGTACATCGTCGTCCAAAATTTTTGCAACGGCGCTTCCGGAGATCATTCCGTCGGACCGCGCCTTGATGGTCACCTCCACGTCTGGTTCGGGAGTTGCATCGTCGGTGATATGCAGACTGACCTCAGTGGAGGCTTCGTTACCTGCAATGACCGCCTGTGCAGGAAATGTCCACTGTGAGGATTTTGCGGTCGACAGGTAGACCACTGCCGAATCTTCCGTGACCAGGTCGCGGCTCACCGTAAGTGTAAGCGTGTCACCCTCATTCGCATTGGCAGCGCTCAAAGCGAGGCTTAGCGTAGGTTCTTCATTGTCCAGCACCCGGATGGTCCCTGTCACAGGATCAAATCCGGCTGCGTTGGCGGTTACATCCACGTTGCGCGGACCGTCAAGCATTGCATTGTCCACCATCGTGATGTTGAATACCGCTGATGAACTTCTCTCTGGGATGGTCACCACGGATGGAAATGCCAGCTGTCCGCTTGCGGAAGCAGCCAGGCTCACCGTGAGCGCTTGTGCATAATTCCCGCTCCGTGTAATGTAGCTGCGCAGTTGTCCGCCATAACTCTCTGAAGCCTCATCCGGAATCTCGATGTACAATTTGTTCCTTACTGTGATCCGATTCAAAGAAGCACCGTGGTTGTTGGCATCATCCCCCGGATACTCTTCCAGTGCATCGGAGGGAACCAGTTCAACTTCTACATATGCTTCACCTGCAAAACGCATTACCTCCGGTACGCGGAAACTGTGCATCCTGGCCAGATCACCACCTTGTTCCAGTTCACCCGTAAACTGAGGTGTCCCATCGAGGTTCACACGGACCCCTGACAGGGAGACGATAGAGACCTTCTCCGTCCAGCCGCCTGATGCCGTTGCATCTCCAATATTGGAAACTGTCCACGATACATCAATGGTGTCCCCCGGTTTGTAGATGATCCTGCCGGCAGCGATCTCCTCCACCGCCACATCGGGCAGGGGCTTCTCGATCACCTCGATGGCCAGTGGCTGTGAAACATTATCATTATCGGTCTCCGCGATCCTGTTGGACCGGTCGGTCACTGCAAAAAGGTAGTACACCCCGCTATAATCGGCCGGCAGGTTCAGCATCGCCTGCCCCGAATAGCTGCTGTCGGGCGCCACAGGCAGACTCTTGGAGAGCTGACCGAGATAGAGGTCATCACCCGACCAGGTGTCATCGCCGGATACGTAAAATCCGTCGTTCCAGCTTACGCCCCGTGTGGGTCCGTCCCCCTGGTTGGTAACGGTATACTGCAACGCAAAAGGGGTTGCGGAAACCACCGTATCCGGTGCTTCCATTGAAGTAACCACGAGATCAGGGAGTTCCCTCACTGTGAACGAATGTGTTGCACTTGTGTCCTCCAGGCACTGGTTCACCGAAACAACGAACCAATTGTAGGTGGCTCCATGGTCCAGGTTGTAGACACGCCGCGAGGTGCTGTAAAGATTGTTTGCATAGGGTGTTCCGGGAACCGCTTCCCCCTCTTTCCACAGGTAAAGGGCGTACCGCAGTGTGTTTTCCGAAGGTTGCCAGTACAGGTCAAGCGTTGCATTCTGTCCGCCGGCGCCGTCTTCAGGCAGCAGCCCTGTCGCAATGCCGGGATCACCACAGACTGCGTTCAGTATCGTTGGCGTGGCATAATCCGGCACATGGTCGGCCGAAAAAATTTCATATTCTGAGATCTCATAAACCTTTTCATCAAACACGTCGAAATACCGGAATGTAACCGTGTCTCCCGCTGCATTGTCGCTGAAGACCCGCACCTTGTAAACCACCTCCCCGGTTCCCGGGAACAGTTCTGAAGCAGATTGTGCACCACGCAGCTCACCGTCCACATAGGCCACGATGGCCCCGTCCTCCAGGAAACTGCCTTCGATACTGACCCTGTAAATATATTCAGCATCAAACTCGTACTGGTTGGAAAGCTGTCCGTTCGACGGAATGGCCGGCACGCTAAACTGACCGGCAGACGGTACAGCGATCATCACCGCGAGGAACAGCAGGGTTGCTATCGTGTAGAAAGCGGTGGTTCGCCCCCCCGATGTTGAAAATTCCTGGTTTCGTTGCATCATATCGTTGTCCTGGTTCATGATTCGTTCTTTGTTTTTAACGTGCGGTCTTGATGAGCTTCCTCACGGCAACACCGTCCGCTGTCTCCACCTCCATGGTGTACACGCCCGGCGCCAGCTGCTGCAGCCCGATCTCACCCGGATTGTCCTCCACAATTTCCTGCATCATCAGCGTGCCTGTCAGATTGTAGATCCTGACAGCCCTGACCGGCGCGGCCGAGCTGATCATCACCCGGTTTGTCGCCGGGTTCGGATACACGGCAATGCCTTTCATCCTGCGCTCTTCATCTCCAAGTTCCAGGTCTGTCGCCACAGCCACGACGGGATCGGTACCTGTTCCATCGATCGCATCGGCATCAAAAGCAAGCGCCAGGTCGGTGGCATGCTCCTCATCCCCGGTTTTTGTTTGTATGCTGAATGTGACGTGCTCCTCCGCTGTGCCCCCGTAATAGGTGAGTACGAACAGGTAGCTGTTGAGAGGGGCCACCCATTCTGCAGCGGAGATGCCCCTGATCTCGCCATTTGACCTGGCGATCAACAGGTCTCCTTCTGAAACAAAGGTCCTGCCGCCTGGTGCCACCACCCTGGCAATCACTGTGGCGGAATATTCATACTGCGCAGGTTCAAGACCATAAGCCTGAAGCTGTTCCTGCCTGTTCAATGCGCTCCGGCTCTTTGACTCCGTGCCGGTGATCCTTCCTTTCCCCTTTTCGCCTAAGGTGCTGTAGGTTAGCATGCCCGCGCTTTCCGCGTGGATCCTGTACCCGTGCAGCACGCGCAGGGAATCCAGTTCACCGGTCCACCCCGAGCCCTCGATATACAGGGCCGAACCGTCGCGTCCCTTGAGAAGCAGTTCTCCACCCGGGAGCGAGGCAGCATCAAGTGCCAGTCCAACTGCTTCATTTGACCTTAATAAATAGGGAAGATCGTTCCATCCCCCTGCAACTGTTATCCTGGTGACTGTAGGATTGATCTCTGTCCCGGTGATAGTAAGTGATTCCGCACTTCCCTTGCTGTACTTCACCACTCCCGCCTGGGGGAAGACCTCCAGGTCTCCAAACCAGCCTGTGCTGTTGTAATAGACAGATGAATAGCGCCTGGATTTGATGTAATCGAGCTCATCGGCTGTGATTCCGTCGAACAGGATCTCCACCGAAGGATCTGCGGGCATTACGTTCAGAGACAGCCAGTTCCAGCCTGCCTCAAGTTCCCGGCTGACGGTCTTCTCCGGCTGGTACGCCTCCACCTTCCAGAGGCGGCTGGTGACTCCGTCTTCGGCGGTGACCGTGTAATAGACCGGCAGTGTAAAATCGTGTGTGCTCCCTGACGGCGGGTTTATTGATGCACCTCTCGAGAGTGTGAATCCGGGTGAAAGTGTCCGTGTGTCTGTTCCATAAGGGAGATAAAGGGTGACCTCTGCTGCTGCAGTGTCAATGGCAAATGAATCGAGAAGTGTCATTGAGACGCCGTCGATATAGGTTTCCCGGCTGAGTGAGTCCAGGTTGACAACCGTGACCCTGACCATATCGGGATCCGAGTCCCTGGATCCGTCATTGACAACGAGGCTGAATTCAAGCACAGAATCGCGCACAACCGATGGTGCTGTGAATGTTGGATTAGCTATGGCAGCTGATGAGAGCGTGACTTCAGCGGGTGCTGTCCACTGGTAAGTGATCGGGTCACTATCGGCGTCATATGAGAGGGAACCATTCAGCGTGGATCCTGTCTTTTCATCAACACTAAAATCTCCACCTGCATAGGCCACCGGTTTTTTATTGACCTGTATGGCGGTGATGGTTACCGTATCCTTCTCTGAGCCCAGGGCACCGTCGTTCACGACCAGCGTAAACCTGTAATCGGTTGTTGCCGCAACCTGTGGCAGTATAAATGAGGGATCGGGGCCTGATGCATTGAACAGGACGATCCCGTCGAGCGCCTCCCAGCTGTAGGAAAGTGCATCACCATCAGGATCGAAAGAGCTGCTTCCATCGAGGTTGACGGAGCTGCCTTCGACATAGTTTTCATCCGGACCGGCATTGGCCTGGGGTGGGAAATTGACCTGTAATATGGTCACCTGAACTTCATCAGGATCGCTGTCATCTGTTCCGTCATTCACCACCAGGGACACTGTAAATACCGAGTCTTCCTGCACATATGGTGCAATAAAGGTGGGGTTGGGAGATGTGCTGTCAGACAGGAGGATTCCCTCCGGTGCACTCCAGTTGAAGTTGAGCGGATCGCCGTCCAGATCGAATGAGGAGGTCCCGTCGAGCTGACCTTCAGTCCCCTCCTGGAGAGAAAGGTCAAATCCCGCAATAGCCACGGGCCGGTAACTGGTCTGCTCTACACGTCGCACGATTCCATCCAGGCGGGTGCTGTTAAGGGTGTTCTCATTGGCGGTAAAATCGTTGAAGGAGACAGTGGTTGTGCCATCAATGGCAAGGGTATTTTTGATGTTGAAGACCAGGAATCCGATCACCCCGGAATTCACACCTTCACCGAGTGCACCTGCTACATCGATTGAATTTCCGCTGAGTGAAGCCTGTGCCAGCCCGTTACCTGCCGGGGCTTCTGCCCTGATGAATTCCAGGTTGGTGTCGTCAAAACTGAATTCCGCCCGGTAGCCAAAGATCGCTTTCCCTGGTGGCAGGGAAGAGGTGATAATGGGAACTTTCATTTCTGTGTCAAGGATTCCTTCAGTATCGTATACCGACACCTCGTGATCGTTCACCGTGAAGATCCCGCTGGTGGTGGTTGCTCCGTTTGCGTCAGTGGCGGTGACCCGCACTTCGCCTCCGGTCAGCACATCCAGGTTGCCCTGGTTGTCGATGGTAGCAATCTCGTCGTCAGAGACTGACCAGGTATAAGGTGCCGTTCCGTTGCTGATGTTGATCTTGAGGAGATCACCCCACATCAAGGTTCCTGAATTTGGAGACATGTTAAGGGTGGGCAGACTACGTACATTGATATAATAATTTGAGGCGGTGGTCCACGCAAGCAATGTTTCATTGAAGCGCATATTGGCATACCTGGCGTACCTGTTTCCGCTGGATCCGGCCCTGAATGGCAGATAGCAGAGTACCCCGTTCCCTGAAATGGGGGAGGAGGTGGCAAAAGAGACCGATACCAGGTCGCTTTTGGGATGACTCTGGATGGATACCGGGTAGTCACCTTGCAGAATATCCTCGGGCAGTGCCGTCATGCTGCTGTGGAATTCAAGGTCAAACTTCCCCGAATAGACGGAGGTGCCGGGTGCAATTTCAAGTTTCACCGGGATATAAAAGGTGTCGTTGGGCCAAACATCCACCTCTTCCAGGTCCATGCGGATGGCCCTGACATCAAACCACCCGGTGGTGGTGGAGGTCTCCCCGTTGTCATCCGTCACCGTAACCCTCGATGTACCGGGACCGACAGCACGAACGGTATTCCCATCTGTGACCTGCAGGACGGCAGGATCGGAAGTGGTAAATACAAAGGGTTCCTGTCCACCGCTTACATTCATTTCTGTTTCATTCCCGATATACATATTCTGATTGTCAGGATATATATTCGGATAGGACAGTCCTGCCGAGGATACTGTGCCTCCCGTATAGGAAGAGGGTGGGTTGCCTTCATTCAGGTAACTCTCTGAAGAATTGAATGAAATATTCGCGTTTCCGGAGCGCCTGGACCTGAACTGAAGGTAAAACATCTCCCCGGATCCCTCCAGGGACGACGCGCCTGCTCCGGCGAGGATGATGGATCCGTCGTTGGAGCTGTTGATCACCGGTGCCCCCCAACCGGTCAGTACGGCTCCGGTCCCCTGCATTCCCAAAAATTCAAAATAGGTAGGGGAGTAGGTGATGTAAAACCTGTAGGCGAGGACCGACCTCCCTGTAAGCAGTGAATCTGCGGAGACAGCAACAATGAAGGTGTCCTTTTCAGTTACCGAGGCGCCTTCGATGCTGAATCCAAGAGGGTCCGACTGTGCCTTGAGCCCGGTGCCCATTCCCAACAGGAGAAAAAGCAGACATCCGGCAACGATATTTCTATGATGTAGCAATGTACGCATATTCAATTCTTTGGCTATCGCAGAATAACTTTTTTGGTCACGCTGAAAGTTTCTCCCCGGATGTTCACGAGGAAGACTTTCCGGTCACCCGACCTCCTGTTCTCATCAGTGAGCAAGGTGATGCGGTGACCACCAACGGTAAGGTCATCCAGTGCCATCTGGTTGGTCATTCTTCCTGACAAATCATATACACTTACCCTTAGTTGTGACTGCGGATCAGCAAGCATGAATTCTGCGATGATCCTTTCCCCTGATCCATAGATCTCCATGGAGTTAAGACCCGGGGCTATTTCAATACCTGTGGCATCCAGGTCGTTGTACAGACTGACGGTCAACAATGGTCCGGCTACAGCCGATTCGTTGACAATGAGTCCTGTGAGCTCCAGGTCTGATTGTGATGGTTCCTCTTCTTTCATCACAAAACGAAGACCGAGCTCCTGGTGGTTCAGTCCGAGGTCATACGCGGAGGCGAGCGAAACCTTCAGTATACCTGCATCAGCATCATATCCCGAAGCAACCATTACATCGGCTGGCAGTGCCCTGGTGTCAAGACCAACAAAAGCAAGCTGATCAGGATCGACCATGAACTGCATATCGACAGACTTTACAGTTGCCGGTGTTTGCAATGACAATGGTATATTGAATGGTACCGCATGGGTAGCATTGATCTGCTCCGGGGCTGTAACAACCTGGTTGTTGAAGGACCTGGCTTCTTTTTTCTCCGATTGTCCTTCGAAGTTGGTAATCAATCCGATTGCAAACTGCAGGATCAGCGAGGCATCAAAGCTGGATACGGAACCATTTCCTGAAACATCAGAAACAGCTTCCTGCTTGGCATCCAGCGTGATGTTGCCGACGGTGTGCTGGAGTACCAGCGAGGCATCGTAAGGCATCACTTCGCCGTTCAGACTCACATCACCCATGATGGGTTTGGCGGTCTGACTGATCCATGGATCAAAATCGACGTTGTCGGTGACCCTTTCACCCTCACCGTCGGGGTTGAGGGTAGCATTGTAGGGTCCGCTTGCATCGTTCCACCAGCAATCTTCTGCCACCACGGTAACGGTGCCTGTTTCGTTCCATACCCCATATCCATAATCGGGATTCATGTCCACGAAATCGCAATTTGAGATCACAGGCAGTGATGTATTGCGCACCAGGATGCCCCAGTAATCATTGTCAAAAAGACAATTGGTGATGGTGGGTGAGGCATTGTTCATTGTGACTGCTCCCCGATTATAACTGTGCGTGCTGTTTGAATACCTGTAGGTGGCATGCTTGAAGATACAGTTGTTGAGTATACAGGAGGCATCGATGGACTCCTCAAAGAAGTATATCCCCCGCCATGATCTCCTGTCGGGCTGATTTGCATCTCCGTTGGCATAGGTGTCACCCCCGTAGAAGTCGTCCCTGCTGGAAGTAAATACGATTGCGCTGTCGGGTGTACTGCCGCCGTTGGCGATCAGTCCGTTCCTGACGTTCAGGTATCCATTGTCAATGAATTTCAGGATTACGCCCGGATCGATGGTAAGCACCGCGCTGGTACCTACATTGTACCGGTCGAAGATGTATGGGATGTTTTCAATGCCTGCAAAGCTTTGCTTCGTGAGCGTGTAATTTTGTGTAAGAGTTTCATTGTCAATGATGAAGATACCACGGGCCGTGGTTCCGGTAATCTGGTTCCCCTGGTGGCTTCCCGGGTAGGTCATCAGTGAGGTGATGATCGGGTATTGCAGGTTGTCAAAGACACATGAGTCAACCGTTGGTGCAGCTGATCCTACCAGGTAAAGGCCGGAGGTATTGGACCTGTAAAAAGTTGTGTTTTTAATGGTTGGGGAGACGCTGGCCGTGTAGATGGAATAGGTGTAGGAATGGCGGAAAATGGCATTGTTGACCATGCTGTTATCACTGGAGATATCCCGGAAAACCAGCCGATTGCCATCATTGTCGATACTTGCCTGTCCGTTCAGTTCTGTATCCCCGGGATTCCCATAGTTATCATCCTGCAGGGCAGTGAAAACCACCGGGCGGTCCGGGTCGCCGTTCACATTCAGTGTACCATAAATATCCCAGTAGGCAGAGCCATTTCCTTTGAAAGTGAGTCCGGCCGGAATGGTTAGTTCATCATCCACGCGCATGGTCTCAAAAATCAGATAGGTGATGGTGTCATGACCGGCGAAGCTTCTTATGGGGACAGTTCCGCTGATGGTTCCGCCGTTGATGCCGATGGCCATTCGGCGGACGTTTGCAACGCTGTTGTTCGAGAAAGTCGGGTTGGCGAACATGTCCATGTGGATGGGAGCGTCGTCCAGGTTGTTGAAGGTGGAGTTGGTGATCACCGGGTTGGCTGAGCCATAGATTCCCAGTGCGTGTGTATCGGAAAAGTTCAGGAGGATGGAATCGAGTTCGACGGCGCAGTTGGTGATGGTGAGTCGGGTGTGGATATACCTGATTTCACAGTTGTTCAGGAGGTTGTTGTCATCTGAGCTTCCATAAAATTCCAGTCCGCTCCATTTGTGACCGGTGGGATCGTCACCTGTATTGTAGTTGGTGTTTCCCGAGGCCGAATTGTCATAAATGGAGGTAAAGATGATCCTGTTGTTTTCAGTACCCAGGGCCTGCAGTCCGCCCCGGACAGATAGCTTCCCGTAGTAGCCGCTGAATTTAAAGACGGTCCCGGGAGCAATGGTAACATCGGCAGTGGTGGGGATGTCAATATTTCCATCGATGATATAGGCAGCATTGGTTTGTCCGCCGATATCCAATCCTCCAACTGTGTAGCTGCCCTCCAGGAAATCGTGGACATAGATACCGAGGTGACCGCTGTTGATCACCTGGTTGCCGATGAGCACAGGTGATCCCGGATTCATGCGTCTTGCGACCGGGTAATTTGCAATGTTCTCAAAAGTATTGTTGGTCAGCTGTGCATCGCCTGAAAAGAGGACACCCCTGTGGCTGTATATGAAATGCGAATTTTGAATGATGTTTCCATTGTATGCGTATGCTGCATAGTAGCTGCTACCGCGACCGGCGTACCTGAAGATCCAGTGATCCAGCGTGGATGTTCCCAAGCTGTTGAGGATCACGCGACCGGATGTACTGCTCGACGGGGATGTGGTCCCGTCGGTATGGGTATCTGCCGGCCGGCCATATGCATCATCGTTTATATGTGTGAATACGATGGGTGCAGATTCGGTCCCGATGGCAGTCAGCGCACCGTTGGCATAAATGTAATCGTCATTGTCGGTACACTTGATCACGATCCCCGGATCAATTCCCAGGGAGGCGGTGTCGTGTATGGTTACCTGTCCGTGCAACGTGTAGGTGATGCTGTCCAGGCCGGTAAATGAGCTGTGGTTCAGGTGTGAGTCGGTGAATACCGTGTTCGGGATGATTCCGATCGCCCATGCTTCGCTGTCATTGAAGCTGATATCGCAGGTGTTGAATTCCGGTTCTGCATTAAGGTCGATGTTGATATTTGGAGTCTCTTTTGCGACGTAGTTGGATGCGTCGAAGGTGCAGTTGGTGAATGTGGGCAGACTGCGCCCGGTGATGACCAGGTTGAATCTGTTGTCGGTAAACCTGCAGTTGTCAAAAGATGGAGAGCTGTTCATGATCTCCATTGCTGTATATGCGATCTCATAGGGACGATATCCGTTGCTGTACTGGTAATTTGCCCCGGAGATTCTGCTGTATGTAAAATAGCAGGCAGAATCGACAGCGGCATCCTGGAAATTGAGTCCGGCCCAGTAGGCGGTGGAGGGTTCGTTGGTAAAGATGACCGAATCGGAGGAGGTGCCGTTCGCCTTCAGCTTACCATATACATTTATATATGCATTGGTATTCCCGAGCATGGTGACACCCGCGTCGAGCATGAGGGTTCCGTTTTCGAGGACCCTGAGTTCCGAGTTGTAGTAATAGGGGATTCCGGGATCGGGCAGTTGGAAGAGATCCCGAATATCGCGAAAATCGATGAAAACATAGTCGGTGGAATTCCCGGTGAGTGAGACGCCGTCACCCACGGTCCAGTGTCCGTTTCCCTGGTCATTGCGGAAATATACAGGGTAGGTGCAGTTCTCAATGGTGGTTTGTTCCAGGTTGGCGGTTCCTTTTGTATAGACATCAAGACCGTAGCTGCTGAAATTGGTGATCAGGGAGCTATTGGAAACATTCAGTTCCCCGTTCCTGACGTAAATGGATTCGGCATATTGCACGATGCAGTTATCCAGGTTCACTGTTCCGACATCAGCGGAATTGTGGTAAGAGACATAGATCCCTTCCCAGGAGCCCGGGGTATCGCCCTCATTGGCGGTAAAAGTGGCACTGTTGGCATTTAAAGTTCCGAACACCTGCAGGTAGACACCCGAATTGAATCTTACTTCGACGCCCGATTCCACGGTGAGGGTCACTCCGGCGTTCACATTCAGGTTACCCGTAACGATATACGGACTGCTTGCCTGGGTGAGCGTTGTATTGTTGCTGATGGTTCCACTGATGTTCGTCTGCGCCTGCAATATGGTGGCTGAAATCATTATGAATACAACCAGGAGGATCTGCTTTCTCATCTTACTATATTTTTTATTTTACCGATCGGTACAGCAGTTTAAAGGGTGAAGCTGCAATAATTTACACTAAGAGAATTGTGGATTGCCGGGGTAGGTACAACATCTAATATACGGGTTGGGTTATGAAATGGCAATCTTTTTTGATGGGCGGGGAATATATTCAGACGAAAAGGTCTTTTATTATAGTTGCCTGAACCTGGAGTTTCAAAAAGTGGGGCAAATCCTGTTTCAATGTTGAATATATTCCACAATGCAGGGGAAGGATCGATTGGTTTTTCAAGATTTCGGCAACGTACAATTTCATCTATAATCTTCTAGAAGTAACGTTATTACTATGAAACATGACTTTATTGGAATTTGGTGAGAGTTTGGCCTTAGGTTTGAACAGGATGTCATATACATCCATGGGGCGTAACCATGGTATGATGATTGAACACTACTGGTCGCCGGCAACTATCCTCTGATCTATTATGCCGGATTTTAACTCAGCTCGAGTCTTATGAATTATCTAAAAAAACAACTGAACGAGATGCAGGGAGATTATGGTAAATTGTATAATGAATTGATGCTAAACGGACTTGCAGGAAACCAGTACAAGGTCAAGCTTGCAAATGATTCCAGGATCTACCGTGCGATTCCGGTAATTGAAGAGGGATACCAGCGTGAGCATGAGGAGACCGTCACGATGATGATCCTTAAACCACGGGAATTCCAAGGGATACGCAATATTCACCTGGAACAGATCGAGCTGCTGGCTGATGCGTGATTAGCAACTTGCGGAGTGCAGATTCCTGACTGACTTTTATTCGATGCATTCATCGGCGGAATCTACTCCGCCGCTATTTTGCATTCGCTTGGATCATTGCTCCTTCCCGATTGGCGACTGACTCACTCCACCACAATCTTCCTTACATCCACTATCTCCCCCTGGTCGTTGATCAGCTGGATGAAATAGGCATGGTTCTTCTGCAGCAATGGATCCCTGCTGTCTGTATATTGTGTCAATGGTCCTTTCTGACTGCCGGCTGCCAACTGGCCCCTGTCTATTGCATTTTTAATTATTAAAATGTATATTGCAAAATGTAAGTAACAAAATGTAAGTAATAGAATGTAATATATATTATTTAATGTATTTGCAGGTATGAAAAGACCTTTGACACCATTTCCCACCACCGGGTATTTTGGACCGACTTATTTCTGTGACCGGGAGAATGAACTTGATCAGCTGATAAGGAATTGTTCGGGTGGTAATTCCACAACACTCATTGCATTGCGTCGATTGGGAAAAACGGCACTGATCAGGCACCTGTTTCATCATGTAAACAAAGATTTCGTAACCATCTATCTTGATATCCTGGCAACGGAATCTTTGGGTGACTTGCTAAACAAACTGTCTTCTGCAATCGCCGGGATATGGACCGAAAGGAGTGCACCCGGACAAAAGGCATGGAAGATGATCAGATCTCTCCGACCTGTGATAAGTTATGATGCGCTCAGTGGCGCACCCATTGTCAGCGTGAAATCCACACCGGAGGAGAGCAAAAAAACCATAGCCGAATTACTTGCCTTTCTTGAGAAGCAGCAGCGGCCGGTATTGGTTGCCATTGATGAGTTTCAGCAAATTCTTGAGTACCCTGAGGAGCATACAGATGCCTGGTTGCGTTCATTGGTGCAAAACCTGGGAAACGTAAACTTCATTTTCTCGGGGAGTCAGCAACACATCATGCGCGAACTCTTTACGGATCCGGGACGCCCATTTTACCGCAGTACCCAATTTTTAAAAATCGGAAAAATAGATCCAGAGATTTACGCAAATTTCATTGCGGGGCATTTCAGGCGTCGTTCCAGACCTGTAGACGACCAGGTGATTAAAGATATCCTGAAGTGGGCCGATGGTCATACCTATTATGTACAATTGCTGTGTAATCGAATTTTTCTTTCTAAATCCAGGAAAATCACTCCTTCGGTCTGGAAAGAGGAAGCGTCAAGAATACTGAAGGAACAGGAATTTGTCTTTTTCGGGTACAGGGAGATGCTGACAAAGAATCAATGGTCCCTTCTAAAGGCAGTAGCTTCTGAAGGACCTGTATATCATCCAACAAACGCAACCTTCATATCCACCCATGCACTTGGAAGTTCAGCCTCAGTCCTCCGTTCTCTTGATGCACTCCTCCGGATGGAGTTAGTATATAAGGAGCAGGATGAGAAAGGAAAATCCTATTATGGTGTATATGATATATTGTTCAGCAGATGGATCAGTGGGATCAGATCAGTTTGATTCATAAATAGTCATTTGCTGATCTTTTTTACATCGGATTTTATACCAATCGGCCGGGACAATTCATACCTGCATCACAGGTGAAAATATTTTATTGACAGCTCCGGCCGGCGATGCTCAATCCTCCGTCCAGTCCCTGATGATGATCCGGTCCTGGTAAAGTTTCACCTCCAGCTTCTGCTTCGACCGCCACCCCAGCTTGCGAATGTACTCCATTGGAAGGGTAATGCCATAACTTGAACCGCCTGCCATCTTGGTCAGACTGCGAATGTTTCTCTCTTCAATTTTTCTTCGTGCCATGATGCTGTTTTTGAATTACGTAGTAAGATACGTAATTAACTACGTAGATACAAATGTGTGGTGCGGCATGCTGCATGCGCTATGCGTTGTGCTTCGAAAATCAAATTTCCTTGCGTTCATTACGCGGAACTTTGCGGAACTAAGCGGTACTCTGCGGTTTATTCCTCATGCACAAAAGTTTTTGTATATTTAGCTAATCAACAACATTGATCCCATGGGCAAAGCCATCGTAAAACTCAATATTGCCACCTATGCCGGTGAAGAATATGTCATAGAGACATCCTGCAAGAAAAAAGATGTGGACGAGATCATTATTGCCAGGGCATGGAAAGAGCTGAAAGAGCAGGAGGGAGGGTCGTTGCCGTACGGTCCTCGTACTGCTGAGATCATCAAAAGGATCGATTAGGTCAGTTGTCAGCTTTCAGCCTTCAGCCTTCAGCCTTCAGTCGTCAGCCGTCAGCCTTCAGTCGTCAGCCGTCAGCCGTCAGTCGTCAGCCTTCAGTCGTCAGCCGTCCTCCGGGGTCAAAGGCGTTATGTACCTTATCCGGGGGATCACATCATGTAGCCCTGCATCACAGATCCCGACTCCCGACTCCCGAATCTCCACTACTTAACCACCGCCGACTCATCCAGGTCGATTGTCACAGGAAATCCCGGGAAATGTGCTTCTGCAGGTTTTGAAAGATCACCCAGGAAGCGGATTGATTCGCAGGTGACTTGCCGCTGTTCCTTGTCAAAATGGATCACACCATAACCCGATGCTTTCAGCTCCGACAGCTTGTACCTGTTTCGGTGCCGGTCCAGGTCGTCGGGATTCCCGACAGCAAATACATAATTCTTGTTCCCGAAACCGTCGGTATATTCACCTGTGTTGGGCAAACCATGATCCGGTCTGTTCTGTACCTCCCATCCCAGCATATCGGGCAGGAACCTGCGTGGGTATCCCACTGCAATGGCGGGTGTGCAGAATACCCACCCGGCATCCCGGAATTCGTCCACTCCGTATTGCACCATCGAAGTGATGTGTTGATCTCCCGTGATATGGAATGCCTTGCATTGATGGATCAGGCGGATCACACTGTCACGCGACTGTTTCGGCCAGCCCCCTGAATCCAGGTCACCTTCCAGGTACATCCTGTTGCCGCCATGGTGTGTCGTGGAATAGGTGAACGGGGTCTGACTCAGCAGCACCTTGACCTGCTTTCCGTCCCAGTCATTTACCCAATCTTCCAGGAATTGCATCTGCCGGCCTCCCAACAGGGTGAGTCCCTCTTTTTCGAGTATCGCAGGATCCTTCAGCGGCTTTTTCAGGTGGTCCATCCGGCCCTTCCATGTCGCTACATTTTCGGGTCCCGATTTAAAGATGCGGTCGCCTACGATCGCGAAGTCCACCCCGCCATATTCCAGGTCGGTGTAATAGGTGAGGATCCCGTTCTTCATCGGCTTCGCATCATAAGGTTCCGGCAGGTGGGAGCAGTTGGTGCGTACCACCACGTTCACCATCTCAACCGGCTGTACAAAACCGCTCGTACAATCGGTATGCTCCTTCCACTCCTCCTGTGTAATCGTCTTTCCGCCTGCCCCCCAGAGGTTGCCCTGGTAGACCTCGTGGTCATCCGGGATGCAGATCGTCGGCCGGTCCTTCATCACCTCACCAAATGTCCACCCGAACATGTACCATTTCCCCAGGTAGTTCAGGATGGCACGGTCGGCAGGATCACGTACGATTCCGTATCCGCCGTTGCCTTCATAGATCTGGTCACCCGAGAAGTAAAGGAGATCCGGATCACTTTCCGCCAGGTTTTCCACAAGTGGCCGGTAGGGATAACCCACGTGGTTCTGGCAGGTGAGTCCGCCCATGGACAGTTCCTTCCCCACGGGCTCTTTCCGGATTGTTCCCTCGTACGCGAAATCCGATTCGGAGCCGTCGACGTATTGTTCAGTATACACCACCCTGTACCTTGTATCGGCCGATGCATCCCAGCCGGGT
>CAKZNC010000106.1 GCA_937129385.1 uncultured Bacteroidota bacterium | reverse complement strand
GTTGCCAGGAGTACAAAAAGTGCTATGGGGAGAAACTTAATTTTCATGAAAGCGGTTGAACATAGAGATAACTAAAGGTTGCTGGTTTAAATTGCATGAATGCCCGGTTTTTCACATTAATCATCTCTTTTAAACTCTCCACGCTTGAGTGCATCGAAGAATTCTGCCCAGCGGAGTGGATCGAATACCGTGTAGTAGGGGTACTGTCCTTCATAGTACAGCTGATTGTACTGCTGTTGCATCACCTCCCTGAAATTCATATTGGGCGTTGATTTAACATCGTTTACTTTTAACTGGGTCTTGATCAGTGCAATATTTTTCATTGCCCGCTCCTCATCATCGGTAGGCATTTCCATGGCAATAAAATCTTCTTTGAACTCCTGGTAGGTCTTCCATGGATAGATCTTCACTTCGGCCAGTCTGAAGGTATCGCTCACCATGAAAATGTCGGATGGATATTGGTCAGTCTTCAGTGAATCAGGTATCACATGCAATGTTGGTTTGAGCCCTATATGGCTGAACAGAACAGTATCATTGGGTTGTACAACAAACGAGAACATGCCCCTGCTATCTGCGGTGGTTCCACGGGCCCTGTTGATAATGACGATATTGACATGGGGCACTGGTCTGTGCTCCAGGTTCCTGATGATCCCGGAAAACTGTATCAGTTCCGGGTCATCTTTGGCAGAGCCAAGAAACTGGCCCTGCGCCTGTGCAGTGATGAACGTCAGAAGAAGTATGGTTAAAAGATCACGCAGTTGCGACATAAATACTAAAATAATCGTTCAAAAATAGTCAAAAAATCAGGAAACCTTCCTTCCGCATGAACGTATCCTTTGATTTTGTGTTTTATTAACATAATCTCAAATCAGCAACCAATCGACGAACATGATCTATCAAAAAGAGTTTACACTGGCATCACGCGGAAGAGGATACCATCTGGTCACACGGGAGATCATCGAGCACCTTCCCGGTAGCGGAGAGGACGGGATTCTTCACCTGTTTATGAAGCATACCTCTGCCGGATTAACGATCAATGAGAATGCAGATCCTTCGGTCAGGGATGATTTCCGGGGCTTCCTTGACAAGTTGATCCCGGAAAATGATCCGGTCTACACGCATACGCTTGAAGGAGCCGATGACATGCCTGCGCACCTGAAGTCATCGTTGCTCGGGAATGGAGTCACCATTCCGCTGACAAGCGGAAAAATGAACCTGGGAACATGGCAGGGGATTTACCTGTGTGAGTTTCGGAATCATGGAGGACCCCGGAAAATTGTCATGACAGTTTACTCCTGAGGGATGCTGTACAATAGTTTCTTCCCCGCTCATTTTTATCTAATTTTGGCTGAAAATCAAAGCGAGGGAAATGATGGACAAACTTGTGTTACTGGGAGACGAAGCAATTGCCCAGGGAGCCCTTGACGGGGGGATTTCGGGTGTTTATGCTTATCCGGGAACGCCATCCACGGAGATCACGGAATACATTCAGAGATCAGTCATAGCGGGGGAGCGATCGCTCCACACCGACTGGTCGGCCAATGAGAAGACAGCCATGGAAGCTGCCCTTGGTATGTCGTATGCCGGAAAACGTGCGCTGGTCTGCATGAAACATGTCGGCTTGAATGTTGCAGCCGATGCCTTTATCAATTCGGCGATCACAGGGATCAATGGCGGCCTGGTCATCCTTGTGGCAGATGATCCGTCGATGCACTCTTCACAGAACGAGCAGGATTCGCGGTTCTATGGTAAATTCTCGATGATCCCGGTATTTGAGCCGGCCAACCAGCAGGAGTGTTACGACTACACGTATGCTGCTTTTGGATTATCAGAAAAATATGGTTTACCTGTGCTGATGCGGGTTACCACACGCCTGGCGCACTCCCGTTCGGGGGTCAGGAGGATGGATCCGCAGCCAGAGAATTCGCTACACACACCGGACGACCACACCCAGTTCATTCTCCTACCTGCATTTGCGAGGAAGCGCTACAGGGGTTTGCTCGACCTGCAGCCCTCACTGGAGGCGGACGCGGGACAAATGGGATACAATGTGTTCCAGGATGGCAAGGACCGGTCGAAAGGGATCATCGCGTGCGGGATTGCCTATAATTATTACATGGAGGTGGCAACCAAACATGGTCTTGACTATCCGGTGCTGAAAATATCCCATTACCCGGTACCTTCCAATATGTTACAGGAGATTGCAGACGCAACTGAGGAGTTGCTTGTCCTGGAGGAGGGATATCCCATGCTGGAGGAGCTCCTGAAGGGGGCGTTGAAAAACAGTTACCAGGTCCGTGGCCGCCTCAGCGGGGCGATCAGCCGTGACGGGGAACTGGATCCAGGGATCGTGGGACGTGCCCTGGGGCTGGCAGACAGTTCCGGGAATGGGATTCCAGAGGTGGTAGCCAACAGGCCACCGGCACTCTGCAAAGGTTGCAGTCATATCGATATGTACAATGCCCTTAATGAGGCTCTTGAACCTTATGGTCCGGGCAGGGTCTTTTCCGATATCGGGTGTTATACCCTTGGTGCCCTGCCTCCTTATAATGCGATCAATTCCTGTGTGGATATGGGGGCTTCGGTTACGATGGCCAAAGGCGCGTCAGATGCAGGTTTACGTCCTTCTGTGGCGGTGATAGGAGATTCGACCTTCACCCATTCGGGAATGACCGGTTTGCTGGATGTGGTGGTCGAAAAGACTCCTGTTACCGTCATTATTTCTGACAACTCCACCACGGGGATGACTGGCGGACAGAAGTCGCATGCCACCGACCGGTTGTACCAGATATGCAAAGGACTGGGCGTCGAGGAGGAGCATATCGTGGAGCTCAATCCACTGAAGAAGCACCACGACGAAAACCGTGACCGGATCGCTGCTGAACTGGCCCATGAAGGGGTGTCGGTGATCCTTTCCAGGCGGGAGTGTATCCAGACCGCATCAAAGAAGAAGAAAAAGTCGGCCACCAAGTAAAACCATCCAAAGGGAAAAATTATGAAAAAAGACATCATATTGGCAGGAGTCGGCGGACAGGGTATCCTTTCCATTGCTGCAGTGATTGGCATGGCGGCCATCGACAGTGACCTCTATGTCAAGCAGGCTGAGGTCCATGGGATGAGTCAGCGCGGAGGAGCGGTTCAATCGCATCTTCGGATCTCCGACCGGCCTATCTATTCTGACCTGATCCCGGCCGGAAGTTGCGACATGATCCTGTCTGTGGAGCCTATGGAATCGCTGCGCTATATTCCTTTTCTTGATAAAGAAGGGTGGTTGATCACCAATTCCAAGCCCTTCAGGAATATCGACAACTATCCAGATGAACAGGAGCTCTTTGATGAAATCAGGGGGATGTCCAACAGTCTGCTCATCGATGCAGACCGCATCGCCTCGGAGGTTGGATCAAGAAAAGTATCGAATATCGTGATGCTGGGCGCCTCAGCTGGGAGCCTGGGACTGACGATGGACTCACTTGAATCCAGTATTAATGGGATATTTGGAAGGAAAGGGGAGGAGATCATCAGGATGAATATCGATGCCTTGCATGCCGGAAAAAGGGAAGCAGAAGCACAACTGATCAGCTGAAGGCTGGTCACCTTGCCTGACGAACGCGGCGGTTACTACTCTTCGGGCAGTCCCTCCTTGTCGAGAAGGGTCCAGCCCTCTGTCCAGTTTTCAGAACCGAATGCGCCCTTATAGCTCACCACCTCGTACCAGTCGGATGAGAAGGGTGCCAAGTCATCGAATTGTGTGTATTCAGGAAGGATATTAAGGTTCCCGGAACTGAGATTCAGTGGATCGCTGTAAGTATTTTTCCAGGTGGCAAGCGAGTCTGCCAGAATCGCATCTTCTGTAAGGAAGGCATCATTTAATTCGTTATAGCAATACATGTCAAGCATGCCATCGGCTGTGAAGAACTCATTGTGCTTCAGGGTAAGTGCGCCATTCTGGAACATTGACCAGGCATCTCCGTCTGTGCCGGCATGGGAGACGGCAATACCTTTGTCGGGGTATGCAAAGTATGAATTCCTGATGTGACCGGCGCCAAAACTATAGAAGTCGATCAAAGGTTTGCCTCCCGGGGTGCGGTCACCGATCAGTGTGACATTGTAAAAGTGAGGAAATGCATCGGGCAGCAATTGCAGGGGTTGGAGTCCGCCCGAGCATTCGATCCCCTTGTCGGAATAGCTGCTGGTGATGCCCAGAAGGAACTGGCATTTCCCGCGGTATCCCTGGTCGATGTCAAAAGCGTCATCGCCACAGTAGGATACCACGATGTTGCGGCAATTCACCGTTCCGCCAAAGAACTCCACTCCGTCATCGGCATTGGCGATCACCTCTATGTTCTCTACGATCGTTTGTCGGCCCACCCCGCCAAGTGTGAGGCCATTGATCTCATTTCCTTCACCTATATTTGTTCCGCCGTGCCGGATGGAGATATACCTTAGAATACCGGAATTGTCATCCTCATCGAATCCGCCGTAGACACCCCTGGGCTCGCTGAGGGGAATTCCTTCGATCATGTCCTCGCCTGCGTCGGGGTTGATCGGTGCCTGGCCCAGGACGATCAGTCCGCCCCACAAACCTCTGGCGTCGACAGGCACGCTGCCTTCGAGGTCATCTCCTTCGACGGTGAAGATAATAGGTTCTGCGCTGGTACCCTCTGCAATAATGTGTCCGCCTCTTGCCACAATCAGTGCACTTGAGAGTGATCCCTGACCGGATGTTGCCCTGATCACGGTTCCGGCCTCAATGGTAAGTGTTTGTCCGTCATTGACAAATACAAATCCATCGATGAGGTAGCTCCGGTCGTTTGTCCAGGTCGTGGTGCCTGTCCCGCCGCCCAGGTCTGTAATGGTTTCTGATTGTACGATGATGTAGTCACTTCTCCTGCATCCGGCAAGGAGGAGGATTAGCATAAAGGTATGGAGCGCACTTCTCATTTTTTAAAAAATTGCTTCCAGGTGAATATACAGGATCCTTTCTGCTTCGCCGTTTCCGGCGAACTGGACCCAATCCTGATAGTCCATGGAAAGGTGAATGTTGGAGATGGGCGTGAACTGGATTCCCGTGAGCAGTGCACTTCCATCATTCGGGAGATTCCAGGGTATCGAGTTGTCCCCGATAATGTTGGAATACAGCTGGTCATAGCGGATAAATATCTCCCATGTATCGGTGAAAATGTAAGTGCTGTATACGGAGTATCCATACCTGTCGTGCTCGGGATTGAACTTATAATTCATTTGGTAGTTGTAGTCGGCCCCGATTCGAAAGCTGCCATTGTTGTAGCCGGCAAACCCCGTGAAGGTCATCTGGGGATTTCCCGTGCTGAAGATCGCATAGTAGCCTCTCAGTGTGATCTTTTCAGTGGGCCGGTAGGTGATTCCCATTCCCGTTTTGAAATGATCGTCCCGCTGTGGACTTGAATAACCTTCTCCATTAGAGACAACAAGGTCGGCCTCAAATTTTGGGCTGAACCTGTACCGGGCACCAGCGCCCAGGTCTGCGCTTGGGCCAAATCGGTATTCATCCAGGTAGGATTTATAGAGATACCTGTAGCCCCAGAATTTTTCCTGCACCTTGAACTGTATCATATCGAAGAGGCCGCCCCAGGCAGTGAAATTCCCATTCGTGTATTTGATACCTGCATTCTTAAAATAGGCATACCTCCTGATGCGACTGAATTCAGAGAGATCATTCGGGCTACCCACATCGAGTTTGACATTGGCAGAGAAGTGATCACTCAACTGTCTTTCGTACCCGAAATAGGCCCTGGTGAGCTCGAATGCTGTGGATCTGTCGGGACCTTTCAGACCGATATTGAAATTGCTGAAGATCTTTCCTGAGACGATGCCACGGTAGGTATCCTCATCCTGGGTCTTTGCCGGACTTGTAAGCAGGAATAATGTGAAACAAAGCAGGATTCCCGGAATCGGATTTTTCATTTAAGTAAGTTGTTTATTTAATTGGCAAACTGGCAAAACTATACTTCCACGGGTACCATCAGTTGTCACGTCAAAAATAGGATATTTGAACAGTATAGCAGTATTTATCAAGGTCTGACTATGGTGTTTTTATACACAACCTTTTAACACACTACCTGGCAATCATTTCTCTGGATGATTCAGGAGGCTCATTTTTCGGTCAATTGTTGCGGCAGGTGCTGGAGCGGCATTCCTTATTTTTATTAACTTTACGATTTAGATCACTGATTATGAACTGGAATGAATACAAGATCCTGCTGGTGGATGACGAGCAGGACATTCTTGAGTTTTTAAGCTATAACCTTAAGAATGAAGGGTTTGAAATCCATACAGCCCAGGATGGCAACCAGGCTTTAAAGATCGCCACGGATATCAAGCCCCACCTGGTACTTCTTGATGTGATGATGCCCGGGATGGACGGGATCGAGACGTGTGAGGAGATCAGGAAACTTCCGGAACTTGAGAATACGCTTGTAGCTTTCCTGACGGCCAGGGGAGAGGATTATTCCCAGATTGCAGGATTTGAAGCCGGCGGAGATGATTATATTACAAAACCGATCAAGCCCAAATTACTGGTGAGCAAGATCAAATCGCTTCTGAAAAGGTACACCTCTGGCAAGAAGGGTATTGAGGAAGATAAGAACCAGATCGTATCAGGCAACCTGGTGATCGACAAGGACAAGTACCTGGTGATCCAGGATGGCAAAGAGATTTTCTTTCCAAGGAAGGAGTTTGAACTGATCTCCCTGTTGCTATCCAGACCCGACAAAGTATTTTCCCGTGATGAGATCTTTGATAATATCTGGGGTGACAACATCGTGGTTGGAGACCGCACCATCGATGTACATATCAGGAAACTAAGGGAAAAGCTTGGAGATGAATACATTAAAACCGTTAAAGGGATCGGATATAAATATGTAAAGCCGGCATAACCGGCTTTACTGAATATCGACGATCCGGTCACTCAGCCCGGAACTTTTTTACACTAATTTTCGTCAGTCTTGGTGATAATATCCATTGAATCGATCATGTCAAGATCTGCTTTCACAAGCTGAACTACGTGCAGGATCAGGTTCTTGGTTTCTGTAAGCATCTCTATATAGGTCATGCTCACCTTAGTTCCTTTCTGCTTCTTTTTCAGGATCTTGATTCTTTTCTTGATGATGCTGTTGATCGATTCGATCAACTTGTCCCTTTTGCCGATAAACTCCTTCAGGTGGTCAGTATTCCTGGATTGCATCAGTGAAATGCTGAAATTGAAAAATTCATTTACAGCTTCATTAAATTCCAGTAGTTCCTTCTCCTGTTCATTATCAAGCGTATGGTTATTATCGATGTGATTGTATGCAGGAATAATCACGTGGTACAGCGAATTCGTTGCCTCTTTGAGGTGGTCGACGACCTGCACGTAATTGTGCCCGCTCTCGAGTTCGGAATCCTGGAATGCTTTCAGTGTGGCAGGCACACCTGCTTTCAATTCCTTTATACTCTTGCTGAGTTTCTTTCCCTGTTTCTTGATGGACTTCAATTGTTTGTGTTTCTCCTTTGAGAAGTTTTCATAGGTAAGGAACAGGAGTTTTGATATTTGCAGAATCGAACTCTTCACTTCATTTTCGCAATGTGAGATGATCTCCTCACTTTTTGTAAGTTTTCCATTTTCTTTCTTTTCGTAATCTGCAGAACGCTTTTTGTGTATGGCATGTGTGCGGATCAGTATGAAGATCGACAACGCGATCAGTCCAAGGATCACAGGTAGTTTGCCGTAAAAGATTATGGTAGCGATCAGGAAAGAGACCACGAATGCTGTGAATGCTGTGAAAAACCATCCACCAATCACAGTCATTACCCCTGAGATCCTGTACACAGCGCTCTCTCTGCCCCAGGCACCGTCAGCCAGAGAAGTTCCCATTGCAACCATGAAAGTCACATAGGTTGTGGAAAGGGGGAGTTTCAGGGATGTCCCGATCGCGATGAGTACACTGGCCACCACCAGGTTCACAGATGCCCTTACCAGGTCGAAAGCAATTTTGTTCCTCTTGTAATCATCCGAACTTTTACCATCATCAAACCTTGAATTTGCGAATTCCCGGACTTTTTTCGGGGTCACCTTTTCAATGACACTTGATATTTCGACGGATCTCCTGACCAGGAATCTTGCCAGTCCGGAAGATTCAAATCTTTCACTACCTTCACTCTGCCGGCTCAGGTCGATGGTTGTTGCAGTAACTGATTTTGCCTTTTTTGAAAGTCGCAGAGTGATCACCATGATCAAACCGGCGGCGACAAGGAAATAGACAGGAGTATTGACCTTTTCTGTCAGTGCAGTCATCATGAATGCATCCGGATTTGTGCCAGATGCTGCAAATGCCTTAAAAGATTCAAATCCGGCGAGTGGTACACCGATGAAGTTCACGAGATCGTTCCCGGCGAAAGCCATGGCAAGTGCAAATGTCCCGATCAGCACCGTGAACTTCATGATGTTCAGACGGGTAAAAATCACCAGTAACTGTAAAATTGCAGTCCAGCCTGCAAAACTGATCAGCAGGATCCGCGTGGTATGCTCCTTCAGGAATTGAAGCGTTTCCTGGTCCACCAGTGTGGAACCTTTCGCCCCCTTGATCAGCAGAAAGTAGAGAATGGCGGTGATGGCGAATCCACCATAAACTCCGCCCCAATACTTATAGGTTTTCATGATATTGAAAGAGAAGGCGAATCGGACGAGTGCCATGATGATCAATCCCACCGTAAATGCAACGATGACCGACAGGAATATCCCGGCGATGATCAGCATCGCGCTGTCGGTATTGATAAAGGTTGACATGCTGGTGAATTCCCCGTTTGATCCCGCAATTTTAAAAAGCGCAACCGCAACTGAGGCTCCGAGCAGTTCAAATACAATGGAAACAGTGGTCGATGTGGGTAATCCAACTGTATTGAAAAAGTCCAGCAACAGGATATCTGTCATCATGACTGCCAGGAAGACAATCATGATCTCCGCAAAGGAGAACTGGTCGGGATGAAAGATGCCTTTCCGGGCCACCTCCATCATGCCGTTGGAAAAGACTGCACCAACAAGCACCCCGGCTGCTGCAATCGTAAGAATAATTGCGAATGGAGCTGCCTTTGAACCAATTGCTGAATTCAGGAAGTTGACAGCATCATTACTTACGCCAACGATGAGATCAGAAATGGCAAGAATAAAAAGAACTACTACAATTAACAGATAGTAAGATTCCATTGTCAGATGATTATTTTAGTTGCCCAAAAATAAATTTAATATCCATGTGCAATATTAACGGAATGTTAATTTATGGTAAACTGGATGTTACCAGACACTAAGGTAAATCTACAATTAATTCTCTATTTCAGGACAGAAAGAATGTGATTTTAATTCCCGTTTCCACTAGTAGACGCTGATCTCCGCCTGCCCTCTTTACTTGTATTGTTATATTTCTTACTTTTATGAACCGCAGGTCTGCAAAAACAGGTAGTACCTGCTCTATTTTTTCTATTGATGAACACTAAACAGTTCAGTATCATGAAAACAAAGAAGGTACTCATTATCATCGTCCTCGTTATCCTGGTGATTCCATTGGCAGGATATTTATTCTGGCAAATAAAGAAAGGGGATCCCGTAGATATTTTTGTTGTCAACAAATCATTGACCGGTTATAATGGGAGCGAAAACCAGACGTTCAATTATGTACTGAACAGGGAAAAGATCTATACAGCTGCCAACCGCGCCTATGATCTTCGTGTTGACCATTACGGGTTGGTTTGGGACAATGGTGATTACAGGGTTAAATTTCCGCAATTGAAGGATATTCAGCGGACTGTAGAACGATCAGATCTTGTCTATTATGCGGATGTCAGCGGAATAAGAAAGTCTGACCTGTCTGATCTGAAAGCAGGAGAGATCGATAAACTTGAATATGGTGGACTGAATAATACAGACTATACATTCATCCGTGAGTTTATCAAAACGAAAAAGCCGATGATCATTGAATCCAGCTTCTTTGGTCCGGCAGATCCACTTGTCCGTTATAACCTGGAACAGATGATGGACGTATATTACGTAGGATGGGTAGGAAAATATATGAAAGATCTGGCTGATGATGCAGACCTTTTTGCGGGACTGCACTGGAAAGAGCTTTACAAGGAATATACAGGTAATGTCTGGGATGCAAGTGGACCCGGTTTTGTGATGATCAATCCCGAAGCCCGGCGTGTATTGGTGCTATCGGAGGGCGTTCATGTACAAACTGGTCAGGGTCTGATCGTTACAACTGACCAGGCCATGGAGACCTATGGCCTGCCATCCCTTACAAATTTCGAAGGTTGGTTTACTGTATTGCATCCCGGGCGCAACGCAGTCTTATCGGAGTTTAGGCTTGACCCGACAGATGCAGGGATGCAGCTACTGAATGATTTCGGGATACCTGAAACATTCCCGGCACTTATCCATGTAGATGAAAATGTGTGGATGATGGCGGGTGATTTTGGGAAGTGCAAAACCAATGTACTGTTTCCGAAGGTAATTGGGGTCGGAACATTGTATGAACGTATCATGGGATCCGGGAAAGGGGCCTCAAGCTTTTTCTATTCGTATTATCAACCCTTTATGACCCACATGATCGATGAAGCAAGGGAGGTCCGGGAGCAAAACAACTGAAATCAGATTGAAAAGAGAAATTCACCTGGCAATCCTGCAATCCGATCTCGAGTGGGAAAATCCTCAAACAAACCTGGCGTACTTTGAGCAACAGGTTATTTCCCTTGATGAGCAAATCGACCTTGCCTTGCTTCCCGAGACATATTCTACGGGTTTCACCATGCGTGTAAAAGAGTTCGCTGATAGGGATGAAGAGGTACTGGGATGGATGAAGCGAGTGGCTTCAGGCAACGGGGTCCATCTTGCAGGTAGCTGCATCGTCATGGAGAATGATCACTATTACAACCGGCTTTACTGTGTGAGTCCGGATGGTGGTTATGTTTACTACGATAAGCGTCATCTCTTCAGGATGGGCCGTGAACAGGAATATTTTTCACCGGGAAACCAAAGAGTGATCGTGAGGATTGGTAAGTTCAGGGTGCTCCTTCAAATATGTTATGACCTTCGATTCCCGGTATTTGCAAGGAACAGGGGCGATTATGATGCGATATTGTACGTAGCCAACTGGCCTGCGGTCAGAAATGAAGTATGGGATATCCTGTTGAGAGCCCGTGCAATTGAAAACCAGGCTTATGTGATTGGTGTCAACCGAACCGGAAAAGATGGTGAAGGGATGGATCATCTTGGAGGATCATGCCTGATTGATCCAAAAGGAAATGTAAAAGCCCGGTTGGATGACCAACCGGGCCTGTTATTGTCTTCGATGAACTATTCCAAGCTGGAGTCTTTCAGAAAGGATTTCCCTGCAGCAAAAGATGCAGATGATTTCAAGTTACTTTAACCAGTGGTTGTTCAGAGATATCACTTCCTGATCCGGACCATTTTTCTTTAGCAGTTACAGCTGCCGTCTCCACAATTTCCATCTGCACAACCGCCATTGTTATGCACATGCCCGTGCGACAACTCCTCTTCTGTTGCGTCACGGACCTCTTTGACAGTTCCTGCAAAAAAGAGGTCTTTTCCAGCCATTGGGTGATTGAAATCCATTTTCACTGTTTCATCACCAATATTTTTAACCTGGCCGTTCAGGCGATTCCCTGAATTGTCCATCATGGGGACCATGTTTCCAACCTGGAGTATGTTAGTATCTACCTGTCCGTCAACTTTAAACACATCAATGGGTACATCCACAACGGCATTTTCGACCACTGGGCCGTAAGCATCTTCAGAATTCAGACCGAATTTGAATTCTTCGCCGGCTTTCATTCCGTCCAGGTTTGCTTCAAATTTCGGCAACATGCCTCCAACGCCATACAGGAAGGTGAGAGGATTCTCTTCTGTTACCTTCTCAACAACCTCACCATTTTCGGTGTCTTTCCTTAATTCGTATGTAATCGATACTACTTTTTCTTTTTTGATTTCCATATGTTTCCTTGATTAAGGGTACAAAGAAAGTAATAATAATTGTAACACTAAAGCTTTAAGAGGTATAAAGCAGTGCCGGGTTTTCCTGCAAAGGAATATTTGCGGCAATCAATGTGCAGAATAAAGAACTAAAACTGCTAAAAGTAGAGATTCAGCCCGATCCTGTAGGTTGGGTTGCTGTATAGCGAGTAGAAGGAGTCATAAAGATTCCATAATAGGAGGATCGAATAGGAGCTGAATTGTCCGACCCTTTGTGTAATGCCAAACCCAACATAGAGGTAATCTGTCCAGAAACGTTTGTCAAACGGGAGGTTGGGGAAATTGAAATAGTTATTATCCAGGTTCATTCTTTCATATTCGCCGTGCAGGAAAAGTTCATCGAAGAGGTAGAATGGAAGAAAATCGGCTGCATCACGAATCACAGAGACCCGGGAAAATGTCCTGATCCCATATATGTGCGTGTAAGATACCGCTGAACTAAAGTAATCCCTGTTCCTGTAGTACATGTAATGTCCACCGGCACCAACCGACAACCTGTCTGTGAGATGGTAACCCAGTACCGGGGCCACTTCAACGTGGGTGTAATTTCCCAGCCACAGTCCTAATTCCGGGACCAGGTAAAACTTACCGCGACGATCTGTACTTCGTTCATCTTCCGAATACAGAAATAGCTCATCCTGTCCGAATGCATTCACTGAAAGGCAGGCTATAAGCGCAATACCGAGAAAATATGGAAGAGACTGTGTTTTCATCAGACTGCAATAATAATCAAAATAGAAAGAGGAACATTAGAATTTCTCGCTACATTTGAAATACAAAATAATCTATGGATGACCATACTGATCACAGGTGCAAGCAGGGGAATCGGAGCTGAACTTTCCCTGCAGTTGGCGAACGGTAAACACAAACTGATCCTTGTTGCCAGGAGCGGGGAGGATCTCCGCAAGATTGCCGGGGAGTGCAATCAAATCGCTGGCAGTGAGGTAGCAGTTACTCTCCGCTATGATCTTAAAGATTTGCTGTTGGATGACCATACCTTCGTAGAAAAACTGGGAGAGGTTACGGATGAGGTTGATGTGCTTGTGAATAATGCGGGGATGCTGATCAGGAAACCTTTAGCGGAGTTTAAGACCGACGAGATGAGATCGGTCTTTGATATCAACGTGATCGCACCAGCCCAGCTGACCAGGCGCTGTCTTCCTTTTCTCATGAGGTCCTCCGAAGCCTCGGTGATCAATATCAGTTCCATGGCGGGAATGCCAGGGAGCAGGAAATTCCCGGGCCTCTCGGTCTACAGTGCCAGCAAAGGGGCCATGACAACGATGACTGAATGTCTCGCGGAAGAGTTTAAGGACCAGAATATCAGAGTAAACGGACTTGCATTTGGGGCGGTGCAGACAAAAATGCTTGACGAGGCATTTCCCGGGTATGTAGCCAATACCAGTGCGATTGAAATGGGACAATTCCTTGCCTGGTTCGTGACTGAGGGATGGCGGAGGTTCAACGGCAAAGTACTTCCAGTCTCAGACAGTACGCCCTGAGCCTATTCGAGCTGGTTCAGGTCAAACCCTTCCACGAAATTTTCCTCCTTGTATTCCCTTGCCTGTATTGTGCCTTTAAGTAAAAGCAGACCATTCATTGCGAGCGCACGCATTTCATCTTCACCCGGGTAGATGAACACGGGTGCAATAAATGCAACGTGCTCCTTGATGTACCCTGTGAGATCGGGGTTATGCGCAATTCCCCCGGTCAGGATAATGGCATGGATTTCACCCGAAAGCACAGCGGCCATTGCCCCGATCTCTTTGCTGATCTGGTAGCCCATTGCCTTCTGGAGCAGTTTCGCCTTTTTGTCACCCCGCCTGGCTTCGATCTCCAACTGGTGGGCATCATTGGACCCTGTATATGCTGTGAGGCCACCACCACCGGTGATCATTTTCTTGATCTCATCATGTTCCAGGTTGTTTTTATAGCAATAATCGACCAGTGCACCAATTGGTAGTGAACCTGAGCGTTCAGGGCTGAACGGACCATCTCCGTCAAGTGCATTGTTGACATCGATGACCCTGCCTTTTTTATGCGCACCAACAGAGATGCCTCCCCCGAGGTGTGCTATGATCAGGTTCAGGTCTTCATATTGCATCCCGCATGACTGGGCATAGGTTCTTGCTGTGGCTTTCTGATTGAGTGCATGGAATATCGATACCCTTTTGATCTCCGGATGTCCGGTAATCCTTGCAACATTATCCAGCTCATCTACGACAACCGGGTCGGCGATAAAAGGTTCAGCCCGATCAAGCTCCTTGCAGAGATCTGCCGCGATCAGTCCGCCCAGGTTGCTGGCATGCTTCCCCATTATCCCAACGGAAAGATCGTTAATCATGGCTTTGTTTACCCGGTAAACCCCCGATACGATGGGCCTGATCAATCCTCCCCGACCGATCACAACCCTGATCTCATCAAGTGGAATTCCGTTCTCATGCACCTCTTCAAGGATCAGGTTTTTTCTGAATTCAAATTGATCTGCAATCTCGTTGAATTCAGACAGCTCTTTTTTGCTGTGCCGGATCGTTTTCAGAAAAACTGAATTATTGCCTTTGAAAACGGCAACCTTGGTGGATGTCGAACCGGGATTTATTGCAAGAATATAACTGTTTTCCATTATAACAATGTCGATTAATCAATTATGTAATAATAGAGCTCAATGCATTACTTTCGTTATAAGGCCTTTGTGAGGACCATATTTCACTTTTCTCAGCGCTACAGGCAATGGTTTCCGATTTTTGCTTCAAGGCATTCATATCGCACGCAGGGCTGAATTCCGATCATCCTACTTTGCTGTAGCTGCAGCAAGCAGGATTGAATCGAATTTTGCCTGTTCTGAGTCAGACCGTGATGTAAGGACAATCGGAGCTGCAGCGCCGACGATCATGGAGGCGACTTTTGCCCTGGCGAAGAAAACCAGTGATTTATAAAGTACATTACCTACCTCGATATCCGGCATCAGCAGAAGATCCGTATCACCGGCCACCTCACTTTTAATCTCCTTGTGCCTCGCACTCTCGCTACTGATCGCATTGTCAAATGCAAGTGGACCATCCACAAGGCAGTGTCTGATCTGACCTCGCTGATTCATTTTTGACAGGAGCGCAGCATCAAGTGTTGCATCCATGCTTGTGTTTACCTGTTCAACGGCCCCTAAGACTGCAACTTTGGGTTCAGGGATTCCAAGTTTATTCAGGACTACAACCGAGTTGTTCAGAATCGCGATTTTTTCCTCAAGTGTGGGGGCAATATTCATGGCGACATCCGTGACACCTATGAGTTTATAATAGGTTTCCACTTCAAAGAGTGCAAAGTGTGAGAGTAATTTTCCTGTGCGCAGACCGTATTCTTTGTTGAGTACAGCTTTCAGCAGGAGGGAGGTTCCGACTTTTCCCTTCATCAGCACATCGGCTTTCCCGTCATGAATGAGTTTCACAGCTTTGATGACCGCCTGGTAAGCATCCTTCTCTTCGAAAAACTTGTAGCCTTTCAGGCTGATCTTCATCACCTCAGCCAGACCTTCTGTCTTATCCCTGTCTCCAACCAGGATTGGCTCAATGATGCCCTCTTCAGCTGCTCTGACTACAGCCCCGATCGAGTGGGCATCTTCAGAGGGGGCAAGCACTAGCCTGGGTGGGTTTTTTGTTTCCGGAAGAAATTTCCGAAGGTCATCTAACTTTGTCAACATGTTCATGTATTTATTAAGCTACTGCAAATAAACGCAAAACAGGATATCAACGTTTACTGTGTTGTTATGATGTTAAACACATTTCTCAAGGATCTTATATGTGTCTGTCGCGATCAGAAGTTCTTCATTCGTTCTTACAACAGCAGCTTTCACTTTCGATTCCGGTTTTGAGATCATCTTATCCTGTCCTTTGATCCCGTGATTTGCAACTTCATCAAACATAATCCCCAGGTATTCCATATTCTGACAAATCATCCTGCGAATGTTAAAGTCATTTTCACCCACGCCTCCGGTAAAGATGATGGCATCCAGACCATTCATGATCGCAGCATAAGCCCCAATGAATTTCTTGATCCGGTAGGTGTACATGGTCAGCGCGAGTGCTGCCTTTTCATTCCCTTCGTAATAGGCAAGTTCAAGGTCACGCATATCACTTGATATCCCTGAGATACCCTGCATTCCACTGTTTTTATTGATCAGGTTACTGACCCCTTTGAGACTCAGGTGTTCTTTGTCGGCCAGGAACAGCAAAATACCCGGGTCAATGTCCCCGGTCCGTGTTCCCATGATGAGTCCGTCCACAGGGGTAAAACCCATCGAAGTATCGATCGATTTTCCAAATTCGATGGCAGCCACCGAAGCACCATTGCCGAGGTGACAGGTCACCATTTTTAGCTCCCTTGTATCCCTGCCCAGTACATGGCTTGCTTGCTTGGAGACGTATTTGTGACTTGTTCCGTGGTAGCCGTATTTCCTGATCTTGTATTTGTTATAGAATTCCCTTGGTATTGCATACATGTATGCATGTGGAGGCATGGTCTGATGAAAGGATGTATCAAAGACAGCGATCTGCGGAATTCCCGGAAGCAGGTTTTCGACCGACATGATTCCTTTTAAATTTGCGGGATTATGCAATGGAGCCAGTTCGATATTGTTTTCAACATCTTTGATCACCTCATTCGTGATCAGGACACTTTCATTGTATCCTTCTCCACCCTGGACAACCCGGTGTCCAACCGCCTTGATCTCTTTCAGTTCTCTAATGACACCGATTTCCTTATCAGTGAGAAGCTGAAATATCTTATTGATGGCCACGGTATGATCCGGAACACCTGTCTCCTCCTTGTATTTTTCCTTATCAGTAGGTTTGTAATTGACGATGGCGTCGTTAAAACCTATTCTTTCAATGATACCTTTTGCGATGACGGTCGCCTCTTCTGACATATCAAACAGCTGGTATTTGACAGAAGAGGATCCGCAGTTTAAAACGAGAATTATCATATTTATTTGTATTCTGGGGTTATTTATTTTTCATTCCTGCTGCCTGGTTACTGGTGATCGCAGCCAGGTTTACAATATCACTTACCGAGCATCCCCTTGACAGGTCATTGATGGGAGCAGCCATTCCCTGTAGCACCGGGCCGACAGCCTCTGCATGTGCCAATCGTTGCACAAGTTTGTAAGCGATGTTCCCTGAATTCAGGTCTGGAAAGATCAGCACATTGGCATTTCCGGCAAGCGGACTTCCGGGAGCTTTACTTTCCCCGATCTCCCTGATAAGTGCGGCATCGATCTGCAAATCTCCATCGATGAGAAGAGATGAATCCATCTCTTTCGCCTTCCTTGTTGCATTGACCACCTTATCAACCATGGGATGGTCAGCACTTCCCTTGGTAGAGAAGCTACACATGGCAATTCTTGGTTCGAACCCCAATATATGACGTACCGTTCTGCTGGTAGCTACTGCGATCTCTGCCAGTTCATTTTCAGTGGGATCAGGGTGAACAGCGCCATCTGCAAAAACCAGGATGCCATCCTCACCAAATTCCTTGTCTTTAAGTATCATGATAAATGCGCCTGAAACCACGCTTATCCCCGGCATTGTTTTGACAATCTGAAAAGCTGGTCTGAGTACATCCCCGGTAGCATTTCTTGCACCCGCGACCTCACCATCAGCATCCCCGGCTTTGATCATCAACGTACCCAGGTACAGTGGGTCCTCGACCAGTTTCTTTGCCTTTTCCAGGGTTAGCCCCTTTGATTGTCTCAATTCAAACAGGAGCTCAGCGTAGGCATCCTTTTTGGGATGATCCTTTGGATCGACCACCTCTGCCTTCTGAATATTATTCAATCCATATTTTTCCACCAGGACATTGATCTCTTTGGGATCGCCGATCAGGATCACATGGGCAAGTTTTTCACGAATGATCTGGTCAGCTGCGAGGATGGTTCTCTCTTCATCGCCTTCGGGCAAAACGATCCGTTGACAGTCCTGGGCTGCCTTATTGCGTATAGTTTTTAGTAAATCCATTGAATATCAATTAATTAAGATTTGTAAATAAGCAGAATAAAAGTAACTATTTTATTTGAAGTTCCACAAAGAATATTCATGATGTAAATCATATCTTTTCATTTCGCAATAATTAAACTTTTTCAAGGTGAAGGCGTTCCACTACAGTAACTTAAGAGACAAACCATGAAAACCAATGAGATATTTGAGCGGCTTTGGGAACAGTATGCCATGGAAAATCCTTCTGTAAAGCGGATTCATCAGCTATTTGAGGAAGAGGAAGAACACATTGTAAACGATCATGTTGCCTTCCGGACTTATAATGATCCGCGTGTCGGAATTGATGTCCTGTCCCAGGCGTTTACTCGGGATGGCTTCAAGGAAGCGGGTGAATACAGGTTTCCGGAAAAGAAATTATTTGCCAGGCATTATGAAAAAGAGGGCTCCCCAAGGGTTTTTATCAGTGAACTTTTACTGGATGAATTTTCTGAAGACCTCAAAAAACAGTTGATGGGGATTATTGACAAAGTCCCGCCGAAGTTGCTCAAGTCGCCGGAACTGGTGCTTTCTGGAAGGATATTCGGAAAACCTTCCCATGCATTATACGAATCCCTCAGGAATGAATCGGAATATGCCGCATGGGTATATGTACACGGATACCGAGCCAACCATTTCACTGTCAGCGTAAACCACCTGGAGAGATTTGACACCCTGCAAAAGGTAAACACCTTTTTGAAGAACAATGGATTTGAGCTCAACAGCAGCGGTGGAGAGATCAAAGGGACCCCGGATGAGTTGCTTGAACAATCGAGTACTCTGGCAGACAGGGTGACAATTGATTTTAAAGAAGGCACCCATGACATTCCGTCCTGCTATTACGAGTTTGCAAGGCGACACAAGGATAAACATGGTGTTTTATTCAGCAGTTTCATCGCCGGATCTGCGGATAAGATCTTTGAAAGTACCGACCAGCGCTCAGGATAATACAATCAATAATTCTTATATCTTTGCTTTCGATCTTGAGAAAACAAGGATATGAGCGATCATCCCCAATCAAAAAGACTGATCAACGAAAAGATCGGGAACGAGCTGCAGCAAGCACTGGAAGCATTTTCTTTGCTGATTGACGGGGAATTAATTACCGATCTGTCCACCCGACTTATGTATGCCACAGATGCATCCGCCTACAGGGAGTTACCCCTGGGAGTTGCCCGTCCACTGCATGAGAATGACATCATCAATCTTGTACATTTTGCTGTTAAGAACAAGCTGACACTTATACCTCGTGCTGCCGGTACATCATTGGCCGGTCAAGTTGTCGGGCGTGGTTTGGTTGTGGATGTTTCGAGGCACATGACCCGGATAATCGAGGTAGATGAGAAACGGAAGCTGGTACGTGTCCAGCCAGGGGTTATCCTGGATGAATTGAACAATGACCTCAGGGATACCGGGCTGTTTTTCAGTCCTGAAACCTCCACCTCCAATAGGTGCATGATCGGAGGAATGATCGGAAATAACAGCAGCGGATTGCATTCTGTTGTCTATGGAAGTACGCGTGAACACCTTCACTCTGTCAGGATGGTGCTTTCAGACGGATCAACAGCTGAGTTCGGAGACCTGGACAAAGCGCAATTTCTTGAGAAATGTGAGTCTGATACACTGGAGGGCAACATATACAGGAATATCCGGGATATCTTATCTGATAGCACCAATGCAGCCTCCATCAGGGAAGAGTTTCCTGACAAGGAGGTCGTGCGTCGTAATACAGGATATGCCCTAGATGAGTTGCTGGATACCAGCTTCCTGGGAGGTGAGGACGCCACACACGACCGGTTCAACTTATGCAGATTGATCGCCGGGTCTGAAGGCACACTGGGTATCATTACGGAAGCAACACTGAGACTGGACCCATTGCCACCACGTGAAAAGGCGCTGATCCCTGTGCATGTTGTTTCGGTGATGGAGGCCATCAGGGGTAACCTGGTTGCACTCAGGCATGATCCGGTAGCAGTGGAATTGATGGACCGGACGATCATCGAACTTACGAAGGAAAACATTACCCAGAGTAAAAACAGGTTCTTTGTCAAAGGTGAGCCGGGAGCCATTCTTATCGTGGAATTCGTGGCAGACACCCTCGATGAAATAAAGGAATCCGCCCTGGCCATGGAGAAGGAGATGCGTGAAAACGGGATCGGATATCATTTCCCGATGATCACGGGTGACCTCATTCCAAGGGTATGGGCACTCAGGAAAGCAGGTCTGGGTGTACTTTCAAAAATGGAGGGAGATGCCAAGCCGGTATCTGTGATTGAGGACACAAGCGTAATTCCTTCAAAGCTTGAGGGGTATATTACTGAATTTAATCAATTACTTGAATCTCACCAACTGGAATGCGTTTATCATGCACATATCTCAGTGGGAGAACTTCACCTGAGACCGATCCTGGATCTGAAAGACCGCAACGATGTGGAACTGTTCCATACCATTGCAGAGGAGACAGCAAGGCTGGTAAAAAAGTTCGGAGGAAGTCTGAGTGGTGAACATGGAGACGGCAGACTGAGAGGTGAATTTATTCCACTCATGATCGGCGAGCGAAACTACAAGCACTTGCGATCTGTAAAGGCTGCATGGGATCCGGAAAGTGTATTCAACAGGGGAAAGATCATTGATTCACCACCCATGAATACTTTTTTAAGGTATTCCCCCGGGCAGGAGACACTGGAACCGGATACGATCCTTGATTTCAGTGCTGAAGGTGGCATTATACGCCATATTGAACAGTGTAACGGTTCCGGGGATTGCAGGAAAACCGAAAAAACGGGAGGAACCATGTGCCCGAGCTATATGGCTTCCCGGGAAGAGCGGACCACAACACGAGCACGGGCCAATATTCTCAGGGAATTTATCAATCAGCAAGGTCGTCATGGTCATTTCGATCACCAGGAAATCTATGATATCCTGGACCTGTGCCTGTCCTGTAAGGCGTGTAAATCTGAATGTCCGTCCAGTGTTGACATGGCAAAATTGAAAAGTGAATTCCTCCAGCACTGGTATGACGCACACGGGATTCCTTTACGGACAAGGCTCATTGCTTATATATCAAGCGTAAACAAATTGGGAGCTTTGGTTCCATGGTTCTTCAATATCCTTGTTAATAACAGGTTTTTCTCTTTTCTTCTTAAACGTATGGTGGGATTTGCCGAAGAGCGCAGCATACCTCAACTGAGCAGGACCACCATGAAAAGGTGGCTGAGAAAGCACCTGGAGAGCCTGAATGCCGGTCTGCCGGAAGATGCACCGGAAGTTACCTATTTCGTTGATGAATTTACCAATTACAATGATACGAAAATTGGTATCACAACCATTGAGTTGCTTCATCGCCTGGGAGTCAGGGTTTATGTATATCGTTCCGGATTGAGCGGAAGAACCTTTCTATCCAAAGGATTATTAAGAGCTGCACGGAAACATGCACAACAAAATATAATGGTATTCAGGGGGGTGGTCAATGAAGAACGTCCCCTGGTGGGTACAGAACCATCGGCCATCCTGGCCTTCCGGGATGAATACCCCGACCTGGTGGGCGGATTGTTAAAGGAAGATGCAAAATCAATTGCTGAAAATGCATTGTTGGTTGAGGAATACCTTGAGAGACTGATGGATCGCTCACTGATCAATCGCGAACTATTTACCGAAGATGAACGCATGGTTAAGCTGCACGGACATTGTCAGCAAAAAGCGATTGCCAGTACCGGGCCGACAATCAGGATGCTTGAAATCCCTGTCAACTATAAGGTATCAGAGATTCCTTCCGGTTGCTGCGGAATGGCCGGCTCATTCGGCTATGAGAAGGAACATTATGATTTGTCAATGAAGGTAGGTGAACTAGTTCTCTTTCCAGAGGTAAGGAAGGCAGGAGCTGATACGCTGATCGCTATTCCGGGGACGAGCTGCAGGCACCAGGTGCTGGACGGGACCGGGGTAAAAGGATTACACCCGGTAGAGATTCTTTACCAGGCATTGAAGGAACAGGAAGAATAAGATATAAACAGAGGAACGGGGGGGTGATCACCCACTGTTGCCCCAGATCGAGTTCGTCTTATATTTAAAGAAATTGGAAATCATATACATAGAACCACTAAAGGCATGTTGAAGAAATTACCGCTCTGGGTGAAAATTTTTATTGGGATGGGACTTGGAATCCTCGTTGGCCTTGTGGCTGTTTGGACCTCCCTGGAAGATTTTACCATCAACTGGATCAAGCCATGGGGCAATATTTTTCTGAAATTATTAAAGCTTATCGCCGTACCCCTGATATTTGTTTCCCTGGTGAAAGGAATTTCGAGTCTCTCCAATATCTCAAAGCTATCCAGGATCGGGATGAAAACAATAGGCATATACCTGGTCACCACCCTGATTGCAACCACGGTGGGGCTGGGGTTGGTAAACCTGATCAAACCCGGGGATGTGTTTCCTGAGGAGCGCCAGCAGGAGTACAGGGACCGATTCCTGGAGGATGTATCCGCCAAGCAACTTTTTGCCGATGAAATGCAGGGCCAGTCACCACTCCGTTTTCTGGAAGATATGATTCCGGAGAACATCGTGTTTGCAGCGGGAGATAATTCCAAGATGTTGCAGGTGATCTTCTTTGCAATATTATTTGCTATCTCCATGGTTCTGGTGCCGGCAGATAAGACCGTGGTAGTCAGGCGATTTTTTGATGGATTGAATGACATCATCCTGAAGATCATTGACTTGATCATGCGATTTGCCCCGGTAGGGGTATTGGCTCTGATGGCGGGATTAATCGTTGATTTTTCAGGGGATTCAGAGCTCTTTTCAGCCCTGGGCATGTATATGCTTACTGCAATTCTGGGACTTTTGATGCTGATCCTGATATTTTACCCGGCATTGATAAGGCTATTTACCGGGATCAAGCCTGGCTCATTCCTGCGCGGAATCCTGCCTGCACAACTTGTTGCCTTCTCAACGAGTTCCAGTGCGGCTACTTTACCAGTTACTTTGAAACAGGTTACCAACGAATTCAAAGTCTCAAAGACCGTTGGAAATTTTGTGCTCCCGGTAGGAGTGACCATCAACATGGATGGCACCTCCTGTTACCAGGCCGTTGCGGCGGTATTCATTGCGCAGGTATTCGGAATGGACCTGACGATCAGTCAGCAGCTGTCAATCGTCTTGCTGGCAACCCTTGCTTCCATCGGATCTCCAGGAGTGCCTGGGGGGAGCATCGTGATGCTTATCGTAGTCCTTACCTCTGTAGGAATTCCGGTTGAAGGACTGGCCCTCATTCTTGGGGTGGACCGGCCAATCGATATGTTGCGGACAGTTGTAAATATTACAGGGGATTCTACAGTAGCATCAATAGTAGCAAAATCTGAAGGTGAGATCGGCGTTGAAGAGACGCAGGAAGAATAAGTTCCAGGCACAACAGATTTTTAAAATAGTTTCGATTTACTCAAAATTCCTTGATGACGAGGAGTATGTTGCTTCCCCAACTGTCCAATCAGTCAATATTGATAAATATTGCCCGCTTTTTTCTTAGATTATAATTCAGAATAAACATTCACAAATATAGTTAAGCGTCATTTATTCAGCTAATTACCCCTAATTTCATATGATCTTAAGTCCGCAGGAGGTTTATATTTGCATCTCAGCCGTATTCATGGACGAAATTTTCTGAATAGCGACGGGTTCATATAAAAATCAACAACACCAGTTTTGAAAAATCTGATGTTGGCGTCTTATCTGATGGTTTATGAAACCCGGTAGCAAGGAAAAAGGTAATGATGATTTTATTGGTGGGCGAGGGAAGGAGACTCTGGGTAAACCAGGTGGCGGTTGACAAGTCTGGTCAATATATTTCCAAAGAATCTCTTTGGCATCCACACCTTTTTCCTGGTCCAATATACAGGCATCAATTATTATATTCCCCTGGTGTTACATATTTACCACATATTTCAACCTCCCATTCAAAATACACATATGTAACCATTGACCATCAAATAAATCGACCACAAAATACACATATGTATACATTAATCAACGAGTCACCTGATTACAAATGTATCCACCCAAACTTGCCCTTACGATCTGTAAGGCAGTATCTATAAATTACTATAAAAGAGCATTATACAGCATATATTTGAAGCCTATTATAGCTATTTAACGCCACAAAGGTTAAATACTTGCTTTCAAATAGTAAATATAGGTATATAATTAACTGTATATTAGTATTATAAACATTTATAGATGAAGTATTAGTTAAAGTGATACTAGTACTTCTTATTTTGGAAGGTGATTCAATCGCTGAAGCAGAGTGGGATACGGCACCATATCCACTGATACGGGACGATCCACAATAGATATTACAGATTCTGGTAAATACAGGTTAAACTACTGTGCTGACAAACAAAACAGGAGGTCACACGTCATTATACATACCAGGAAACCATTATCAAAAGCACGAGATATCAATTCCTGTAACACGTACATCTGCATGATTAAAACAACTCATTGGTTACAAATGACATTTGACAATTACAATTGTAAACACACATAAGTCACATAAGTAAACTATATTATGATTACATTTGTAAAAACTGATATATGGTATGGAAGAACGACTATTGAAGTTATTGGATACAGAGCAGTTATCCTCTTCCCGGTTTGCCGATGTTATAGGTGTTCAGCGTTCGAGTGTATCTCACATTGTCTCGGGTCGGAACAAGCCCAGCTTTGATTTTCTTCAGAAGACATTAAAGGCTTTTCCTTTGTTAAATGCTGATTGGCTGCTGCTTGGAAAGGGAGAGATGTACCAGGGAGAAGGTACTCCTATTGGAGGGACGTTATTTAGTACTTCGAATGAGGATACGGTTACGCCATCTTCGAAAGATACTGAAGATGAGAAAAATATCGTGGATCATCCCAGTGTTTTAACTCCCGGAGAATTGAGCGAATCCGTGAATGGTGCGCCAAAGGCCGAAAAAACTGTTTCTGATGAAGTAAAAGGACAGGCTGTCGACCATGTTTCGCGTGCGTACGGAAAGAGTGGCAAGCAGGTATCAAAGATCATCGTTTTGTACGGAGACAATTCATTCGATGCCTATGATCCTGCTTAAGGAATTCTTTTATCTTTGTGCAAAAATCCGATGTACAGGTTCCTGTTCCGTCCCATATTATTTTTCTGGCCTCCCGAGGTAATCCATCGCCATCTCCTGGCAGTCATTCGATTTGTCTTTAAGATTCCCGGTCTTCGTTTGGTAGTGAGGAGAATCTATCAGGTGCGTGATCCGGAATTACACACAGAATTCCTGGGCCTTAAGTTTAGCAGTCCGGTTGGGCTGGCTGCAGGATTTGATAAGAATGCAGAGATCTTTGAGGAGTTTGCGGATTTTGGCTTTTCGCATATTGAAGTTGGCACTGTCACTCCCAGGGGACAGTCAGGCAATGCAAAACCGCGGAGTTTCAGGATACCGGCTGACCAGGGATTGATCAACCGGATGGGATTTAATAATGAGGGGGTAGATGCGATGGTAGGCAGACTGGATCAGGGGAAGCCCTCATCTCTTATCATTGGTGGCAATATCGGTAAAAATACGCTTACTGCAAATGAAGTTGCTGTAGCTGATTATGAGACCTGTTTTCGTAAGCTCTATGGCTATGTTGATTATTTTGTAGTCAATGTCAGCTGTCCGAACATTACGAATCTTCATGAGTTACAGGACCAGGACGGACTGGAGTCCATTCTTGGCAGACTTTCATCGATACGCAGTGAAAAGAAGCAATTGACTCCCATACTGCTTAAGATATCACCTGACCTGAATGAGGATCAGATCAACACGACCCTGGATATTATTGATAAATATGGAATAGACGGGGTTGTTGCGACCAATACAACGATTAAGCGGGACGGACTTAAAACAGATGCTGGAAAGATCAGTGCCATTGGGAAAGGAGGCATGAGTGGCGGTCCGCTTACCGGGCGAAGCCTGGAAGTTGTAAAGTATATTGCAGACCGTACCGGGGGCAAGTTGCCGATTATCGGTGTAGGAGGTATCATGACCACTGATGATGCGCTCAGGATGCTGGATGCCGGGGCCACCCTGGTGCAGGTCTATTCCGGATTTATCTATAATGGTCCCGGATTCGCAAGGCGGATCAACAAAGCCATTCTCAGGAAGCGCCGGTCAAATCGTTGAGTGATCCGTTGCCGGGTTCCTTCCTCACTTTCTCATCCCCGGTTTAAGCAAGCGCGGCGTAGTAAGCTCCGTTCGAATCCTTGATTCCCTGACCGGGTCGGGAAGTAAAGTATAGTCTGGTCTTTGTGATACCGACTTCTTTGCAATGGGGCTTACCCCGGTAATATCTTCGATAGCCGCTGCAATTACGGGATCGGTGATATCTCCAAATGGTTTCAGGTTTAAAAGGTCGTCATTTACTTCAATGTCAGGTGTCAGTCCATCATAAAAGTCTGTATACCCAACTGAATTGGCAAATTTAAAGACAAGAGGTTGCATGGCCCAATTGTGCCTTGTGGGTTCTTCTGTATCCGGTATGGTGATTGATCCGTAAAATTTCCCATATGTATTCTCACCCACTTGTACCACATTCATGTAAGGGTCAAGGCCAATGATGATCAGCTCTGAGGCTGAGGCTGAATGCCAGCCTGTAAGAAAATACACATCGGTCAGATCCAGGTTATAGCCGGGGTCCTCTTCAAAAAAGACCACCAGGTTGCCGGAATTTTCACCCTCTTCAGCCTCAAAATACTGTTGGTAGTCATCATTCCAACGAAAATTCACAAACACATTGTCTCCGGCTGGAATTTCAGAGGGGCTCAGCATTGCTGCAATGTGATTGGCAACGGAGACCCGTCCGCCAGGATTGTACCTGATGTCCATGATCACCTCGCTGATTCCTTCTGTTTGAAATTCTGCAATAACGTTGTTCATCGAATCAACCCATTTCAAATTATCACCTTCGCTGAAACCGGTATAAGTGATATAACCGATCCTGGAACCTTCAAATTCAATGATTTCATGATGTGCAACCGGATTCACTTCAACGATTTCGGAAGTAAGAGAGACCTCCCTGTCATTTGCCACGAGTGTCCCGTTCACATAATCGGAAAAACCCAATGTAACCTGGTCTGCGTAAAACAGACTACTGAAATTATCGACATCCAGCACGGTGCCGTTGATCTCGCTGATGATATCGCCTCTCTTGACCCCGGCATCACTTGCAGGAGAATTATCTGCTACGTATTCGACCACGGCAATCACCTCATTCGTACTTCCGACACGAATGAAATAGGGGGAGATACCATTGGAGAGGTCAATGTTATTAAAGCTGTTCAAAAGCTCCTGGTAATCATCAACAATCCAGGAAAACCGGTCCTCCTCATAAAGAAGGCTTTCGAAGAACTGTTCAGGATCATCCATTTCAGTGGGGTAGAGGTTCTGATCCACCTCGTCTGCCCACAGGTAAACATCATTCATCACATCCCATATCCATGAATTGATGATTTCAACTTCGGTCGGCTCAGGGTCCTTGCATGATTTTGTTGCGAAGACAAATGATAACAGAGTAACAAAAAGGACAAATTTTCTCATTTTATGTGTAATAATTTTTTCAGTGCAATTGAATCCAAACTCTTCAAGTTTAAAAATAACGGAAAAAGTAGAGGAATTTGTGTATTCGAAGTGAAAAATCGTCCCCTGATACCTTACCCTCAGATATTATTCAGCAGCTCCTCAGTCCGGGAGATATTGCTGGCGCGTTCCATGGAGAAAGTTTTCTGCCTTTGATCCAGGTATTTGTATATATTTAGTGCCTTTGTGAGCATGATCTTTTTACGTGGTTGGGGGGATATCTCCCCCATGGAAAGCATAATATCGGCAAGCAATTCAATGTTCCGGTCATCCAATCCATGGTGTTTTTTGAAAAAGCTGTCGAATCCCGGTGGTGCGACACAAAACAGGCTATCGAGATCAAATCCGGCATTCTCACTGATCTCCTCGCAATAACCTTTGTAGTTAGTTTCGTCGACAGTTTCCTTTGCCTCTTGCTTTCTTTTCAATTTGCCCATGATACCCATCAGAAGGATGGATATCTTCTCTATTTCCCTGAGAATGTAGTCACTCTGTTGCATTTGATCAATTTTCCAGGGCTTTGCCTGTCATTGGAACGAAACGAACAGGATATTTCAACTCCCTGATCAGCTTCCCGTCGGCATCCTTTTTAATTACTACAAGATACTGTGTTTTATTCAACGGACCAACCGGGATGACGATCCTGCCGCCGGAAGCAAGCTGATCTACCAGGGGCTCCGGCACATCCTCAGGTGAGCAGGTAACAATGATCCTGTCGAATGGTGCAAACTCCGGCCATCCTGCATAACCGTCCCCGATTTTTACATGTATGTTCTTATAGCCCAAATCGCGGAGTGTTTGCTTCGCACGCAAGCCGAGCTCTTCAACGATTTCAATGGTATAGATCTCTGCCCCGAGTTCAGCAAGCACGGCCGCCTGGTAGCCACTGCCTGTTCCGATCTCGAGCACCTTGTCATCCTCCTCCAGGTTGAGCAGCTGGGTCATTGAGGCAACGATTACAGGCTGTGAGATCGTCTGCTCATATCCGATGGGCAATGGGCGGTTCAGGTATGCATACGATTGGTATGGAGCGACAACAAATGCATGCCTGGGAACCCTGAACATTGCATTCAAGACAGCAGTATCATGTATATCGATCCCAGGGTATCCGGCAATCTCGTTAAATACAAGATCCCGCCGTTCCTCTGTCCGCTCACTGAACGCTGAATGTTGTTTCTGCCCATAACCATCGGGGAGAATGACACACCACAGAGAAATGATTATGATGTAGACTCTCACAGTTTCAATTTACAAAATTATACTGAATGTTCCTCCGTTGTTCCATTCTCGACCTTTCTCATTTTGATGACCCTGGTGTTGATCATTTTGCTGATCTGCACAGTAATTTTATACATTACCGGCACGATCACCAGCGTGAGAAACGTTGCGAACGTAAGTCCGAATATAACGGTCCAGGTGATCGGGCCCCAAAAGATCACCATGTCACCCCCAAAATAGATGTCTGGTTTCCATTCACGCAGGAGTCCTCCAAAATCAATGTTCAGTCCGACCGCCAGGGGGAGCAGTCCAAGGACAGTTGTAATAGCTGTCAGGAGAACTGGTCGCAGCCTGGTCCGCCCTCCTTCGATCACAGCCGCTGTGGCTTCATCTACCGGCAGGAAATCATCCCTGCCGAGTCCCAGCTTGCTTCGCCTCTCTTTTTTAAGTAATTCAATGTAATCGATCAATACGATCGCATTGTTCACAACAATTCCGGCGAGTGAAACGATCCCGATACCAGTCATCACTACGATGAAATCCATTTTAAAGGTAGCAATGCCGCCAAATACTCCTATGGTACTAAAGACCACACTTGCAATAATGATAGCTGGTTTCACGACCGAGTTGAACTGGGTGACCAGGATCATCAGGATGATGGCAAGTGCGATCAACATTGCCCGCATGAGAAATGCCATGGATTCCTGCTGCTCTTCCTGTTCACCTCCAAATTCATAGCTGTATCCTTCCGGAAACTGGTATTCATCCAGGACCTCCTTTATCTGCTGATTGATGCGTGTGGGGTTATAGCCCTCTATCACATTGGATGAAAGTGTGATCACACGTTTCAGGTCTTTTCTTTTCACTGCCCCGTATGTGCTTCTGTATTTGACATCTGCAACGGCTGAAAGCGGAATACGGATGGTCTGACCGTTGTCTACATAGGACAATCCTATGTTCAACAGGGAAGAGGAATTATAGCGGTACTCCTCTTTCAGACGCATGTTGATGGGATACTCATCTTCGCCCATTTTGAAATCAGACACCTCTCTGCCGAAGAGGGCGGTCCGGAGTGTATTTGCAGCCTGCAGTGTCGAGAGTCCGTACCTTCGCAGTTTTTCCCGGTCAAGACTTACGAGTAATTCAGGTTTACCTACATCAAGATCCATGGTGAGGGCTTCGATCCCAGGGATCTCAGACTGCTCGATTTTATGCAAGACGGTATCAGTGATCAAGATGAGCTGTTCAAATTCATTTCCGGATATTTCGATACTGATCGGATCTCCGGCTGGAGGGCCCATCCTGTCTTTTTCAAGGGAGAGGATCACCCCCGGGTACTGGTTGAGCAGTTTATCTGCCAATTCCCTCTGAATATCAGAGGTGTTTATACCGTTCCTGTCTTCATAATCGACAAACGAGATTGTCGTAAGAGCTTCATTGGGCTTGTTTCCGGCTTCAAACTGATCATTTCCTACCCCTACCGTTGTTAGTACTGATTTCACTATGTCCTGGTAGGGTTCAATGATCTCTTGCACATCAGCTTCCAGTTCCTTCATGAAGTCATTGGTTGCAGAAATATCTGTACCAATAGGTAATTCAGCGATCACATTGATATAAGAAGGTTCATTCTCAGGGAAGAAGTTTACATTCACATCCCGCGCCTGGAAGAATCCGATCGCAAAGATCAGTAACAGGAAGGTTCCGACAAAGAAGAACACCGGGTTCCATTTCCGTAATGCGAATCGAAGCAATCTCGAATAGATATTGTCAAGCCAGTCAAGGAAAACATTCTGAAACCAGTCTTCAGCTTTATGAAAGAACAGTGCATTCAGGAGACCGATCATACCGAAAATGATGGCAAGGCTGCCGACTGCGTTCCATCCCGGTATGTAGAACAGTCCTCCAATGCCCATCAGAATGAGTGCAGCTATGATTCCTCTCTTCACATTTGGCATGTTGTCCTTCCTGTCGGCTCCCATTTTTATGAAGGTAGCCGAGAATACAGGTATGATCACCAAGGCAACGAAGAGGGAAGAGGTCAGTACGATGATCAGCGTGATGGGCAGGTTTTTCATGAACTCACCCGTTACGCCACCCCAGAATGCCAGTGGAAGGAATGCGGCGAGGGTTGTAGAGGTAGAGGTGATGATGGGATATGCAATCTCTCCGACGGCTCTTTTTGCAGCCTGGAAGGGCGTGAAGCCACGGTCAACAAACCGATAGATATTTTCGACTGTAACAATGGCATTGTCCACAAGCAATCCGAGGGCCAGAATGAGTGAGAACAGCACGATCAGGTTAACCTTGAATCCAAGTGCATCCAGCAAAATGAAAGAGAGGAACATGGACATCGGGATCGCGAGCCCCACAAAAAGGGCATTCCTGGTACCCAGGAAATAGAAGAGCACAAGGATCACGAAGATCACACCCATGATCATGCTGTTTTCCAGGTTACTCAGCTGCATCCGGATCATCTCCGACTGGTCATTGGTAATGGTTACATTCATTTCCGCAGGAATGTCACCTGAGCTCTCGGCATCGTCCAGCAATGCAAAGATCTTGTCCGTGGCCTCCAGGAGGTTTTCACCACTTTTCTTAATGACCTGAACGCTTACAACAGACTGGTTATCAAGCCTGGTAAAAGTTTTCGGTTCTTCATACCCATCAGCAACATCGGCCACATCTTCCAGGAAAACAACTACATCGCCTTCACGTTTGATGATGATATTCCGCAATTCTTCGACATTCTCAAATTCACCAACAGTTCTGACAGAGCGCCTGGTATCACCCAGTTTGATCTCACCTCCTGAAATGGAGACATTCTCCTGTGAGATCGCAAACTCAATATCATCAAATGTCAGGTCGTAAGATTCAAGCTTGACGAGGTCTACATCTACTTTTATCTCCCGCTCATCGATTCCCCGTATTTCAACTTTTGATATTTCCTGTACCGATTCAATCCTCTCTTCAAGCAGTTCTGCATAGCCCTTCAACTCCTCCACGCTGTAATCCCCTGATAGATTGATATTGATGATTGGAAACTCTGAAAAATCGATATCCTGCACCACGGGATCAAATTGCAGATCGTTGGGCAGTTCACTTCTTGCCTTATCCACTGCATCCTTTACATCCTGTAAAGCGACCTTGATATCAGTGTCTGTATTGAACTCCACAAAGATCAGCGACGCATCCTGTGAAGAGGTGGAGCGAATCTCCTTGATCCCCGAGACAGATTCAATCTCCTTTTCAATTGGCCGCGTGATCAGGTTTTCGATGTCAAGCGGTGGATTCCCGGGATAGGTAGTCTGCACAAGCACTGTAGGCAGGACGATTTCCGGGAAGAGTTCCTTTGGCAGGTTCTTATAGGAGTACCAACCGAATGCAATGATAAGCAGGGTAAGCAGGAATACCGTGTTCCTGTTTTTAAGGGCTGCTGTCGTGAGTTTAAATTCTCTGTATTTGTTCTTCTCCATTCCGTTCTGCATTATTTGATAATTCGCACCCTTGCTCCATCTGTAACGAGGTTATATCCTTTCACAATCACCCTGTCACCCAATTCAATTCCTTCGGTAACTTTTGTAATATCCTGGACGGTCTTTCCGGTCTCAACGTAGACCTTTTCTGCGAACAGGCCGCTATCTGAGTCCTTCAACCTGAAGAGGAATGTGCCATTGAAATCCTCCTTAAGTATAATGGAGGGAACAAGCCTTGCATCCTGGTCAGAATAATTCTGTATCCTCACTGCACAGAGCATGTTGGGTTTGATCTCATTTGACCTGTTTTCGGTTAATATTTCAACCTTGACTGTACGCGTAACCGGGTCGATCACGCTTCCCACCCTGCTCACAGGACGTTCCATCTCCACCCCGGGCAATGATGGAAACCTCAGAAAAACGTTCTCTCCCTCCCCGACTGAACTGAGATATGACTCTGAGACATCACAATTGATTCGCAATTCGTTAATATTAACCAATCGGACCAGGCGCATTCCGGGAGAGGCGAGTTCGCCGGCCTTCACATTGATCTCCTCTATGGTGCCTGCGAAGGGGGCATGTATGTATGCCATTTCAAGCTGGGATTTCAGTGTTTCCAGCCTTGCCTCCAGGGACTCCTTCCTGTTCCTGGCCTCAAGAAAATCTATCTCGCTACCGATCTCTTTTTCCCAGAGATTTTGCTGTTTTTCAAATACTTTCTCCGCCAGTTCCAGGTTCGTTTGTACCTCATCGATATTGTTTCGTGTAACATCCGTTTTGAGTTTCAGTAAAAGCGCTCCCTTCTGTACCTGCTCGCCGCGTTTGACAAGGATTTCACTTACCTGGCCGTTTATCTCAGGACTGATGAAGGCATCATTGATCGCTTCCACCTTCCCGGTAGTTTCAAAATAACTGGTGAAGGATTCCGGATTTATCTCCTTGACCTCCACTGCGATTCCGGTGGGTTTACTTTTTTCTCCAGGCGCAATCGAATCAAGTTCAGCTTCAAGCGCTGAGATCTTGTCATTGTACTCCCTTATTTTCTCCTTGTATTCCCTGAGTTGTGCCTGCTTTTCTGTTGCAGATTCAGGCTGGCAGGCAACCAACCCCAAAATCATTATGATCACAATATATTTTTTCATTCCGTTTTCTTATAATTTATTCAACAATCTGTCAAGTGATAATTTCGCATTCAGCAAGTCAACCATTGCTGATGTATAATTGGTCAGGGTTCGCAGGTATTGATCATTTAGCTGTGTCAGGTCCAGGCTGGAAGCCATCCCTTCCTCATATTTTGCCCGGGTCCTTTCAGCCACCTTTTTTGTCAGCTCCAGGCTTTTTTCCTCTCTTTTATACTTTTCCAGTGCATTTGCGAAATCATACTGAGCCTGCATGAAATCAACCTTCATTCCGCGGGATGCAAACTCCCGGTTGTTCACCGCCTGCTCATAAGCAATTTTTTTCTGTGCAACAGCAGCCATGCGCAATCCGCTGCTGAAAACAGGCACATTCAGTGAGAGACCAACCGCAGAAGCCTTGTACCAGTCTTCCTCAGAATCGAACAGGTTAAACTCCTGTCGTTGTGCTGTAAAATCCAGTGAGAAGAAGGCAGACAGGTTGGGCATGTAGTCGGTTTTTTTCAGTTTCAGGTCCATTTCAGCGAGTCTTTCCTGGTCCTTCAGGAGTTGGTATTCGATGTTTTCTTCCACCTCCATCTGCAGATCCAAGAGTACCTGCAACTCCAGATCCCCGACCATCTGGTCAAGATCATCTGTGAGTTCGATCTCATCCTCGAGAATCATTCCCATCTGGTATTTCAGCAGGTTTCTTGATGCCACTACCTGCCTTTCCATCGATAATACAGAATTTTCAAGATCCGCCAGTGTCACCTCCAGCTGCTCGGCATCGGTCTCTTCAACAAATCCTGCATTGTATAATTCCAGGGTCTCCTGGTAAGAAGTTTTTATATTCTGAAGGTTACCCCGGAGTGCCTCAAGTGTGCTTTCGGATAACAACACCAGGTAATACCCCTGAATTACAGCCTCTTTTACCTGTTGCTCAGACAAATCCCTGTTCTTTTTCATGAATTCCTTGTAAAGTTTTGCGGTTTGGAGTCCGATGATGTACTGACCGCTGAAAATGATCTGATTGGCACGCAGTCCGGCTGTGGCATAGTGTTTTGTACCAAACTGCACTTCAATCTTTTCAGAAGGATCATTGAAAAAATCCGGAATCAGTGTCGTGGCAAGGGCAAGGTTGTTATTGTAATTGAATGAAGCATCCATCTGCGGCAATCCGGAAGCTGTCGCCTCCCACACACGTTTGTCAGCTGCAGTTACATCGAGTCTTGCATTGGCTACATTCAGGTTGTGTTCCAGGGCAAAACTGACTGCTTCATCCAGGGAGAGGGAGCGGACACCGGTATCGGGCTCCTGTCCGCGCAATACCCCCATCGTGGCTGCAAGTAATATAATGCCTGTAATTTTCAGTTTTTTCATATTAAGATTCATTGTTTTCCTGTTCTGCTTTTTTTCGATTGAAATAAGAGAGGCCCACCTGGTTGCATATCCCGTGAATGTGGTAATTAAAAACTTCATCGATAAAACGGACACTGCTCAACTCATCATCCCCCAGGTAATCCGCAGAATGAAGCATCTCCACCCTTGAGATATGCAGTATTGCGATGATATCCGGATCCAAATCTTCCCGGTACAATCTCTCACTGATCCCCTTTTCAAGGTTTCTCACAATCAGTTCACGCATGCGATTTCTTTTGTATTCGATCCAGTCATTATAAATTTCGGGATGATACTTTCGCAGGTCATAATAGAAGGTTGGGCTATGTATCTGTTCGCTGGCATGAATGTGCCTGTTCACATGCATCAGCTCATCGATTGCATTCATTCCTGATGCATACAATTTTTGGGTCGACTCCCTTTGAAACCCCACCTCGTAGTCTATCACTTTCCTTAGCAGGTCATTTTTATCCCTGACATGCCGGTACAGCGTTTTCTTCGAGATTCCAAGTTCCCTGCATAGATCATCCATGGTGATGCTTTTGATGCCGTATTTGCTGTACAGTGCCAGTGCACTGTTCAGTATTTTTTCCGGTACTTGATTTGCATGTTCCATGTGGCAGAGATACGATATTGATTCGAAATGTTTCCTGTGTTTCTCCTGTGTACGTAAACATTAAAGTATTGCAATTGTTCAGATCATTTTGTTAAAGTATTGTTAATCTAACATTAAACAAAACAGATGCAATTTGTCACTTTAATACTTACCGGACAGGACTTTGAAAAAGATGGCTATACTGGGTATCATGAAATCATGAAATTCCTTGAATGGCAAAACCGGGAGTGGTCGTGTGATTTATGCCAGACAGCAGAAATCAACACTGAAATGGCAAAAACATTTGCGTATATCACTTTTTTATCTATAATAGGTGCGAATCCTAAAAACTGAGTAAAAATGATAGAGACCAAGATGTTTCATGAGAACGCTAAACCAGACCAGGAAACCAAGGACAAGATCATCGACTTCCTTTACAAGCACCTTGAGCAATTCGGTGACCCACGGGAAGATATTGCCAAGTGCGCAGATTATGCACTGAAGGAGTACCCTTCTTTCGGCGGTTTCATCCTGGTATCTTATGCTGGTGATGACATCTCGGGTGTGGTGATCGTCAACGGAACCGGGATGAAGGGATATATTCCTGAGAATATCCTTGTCTACATCGCCACACACAACGAAATGCGCGGTCAGGGCATCGGAAAACACCTGATGAAGGAGACCATTGAAAAGGCAGAAGGTGACATTGCACTGCATGTTGAACCAGATAATCCCGCAAGATTCCTTTATGAGAAGGTTGGGTTTACAAGCAAATACAAGGAGATGCGATTCAAGCAGGAGGCGTAGGGGGAATTTGCGTAGTGCGCAATGCGTAGTACGTAATGCGAAGTGAAGGATCGGAACCCCGGCTTTCAACCATAGCCCCGATAGACCCGGGTTAACCTGGGGAATCTTAATAATAGCTGATCAAGGCTCTCCGGAGTTCAAAGTATAAACCCTTGCATTAAATGTAAATGAATGGCATTCATAGAATTAGACGCTAAAAAACTCACAGCGAATTACAAGTATCTCGACAAGCTGTTTAAGAAGCACGATATACAATTCTCTGTAGTCACCAAGATGCTCTGCGGTAATAGGTTGTTCCTCTCTGAAATTCTGAAAAACCCAATCTCCCAGGTATGTGATTCACGGGTTTCAAACCTGAAGACTGTAAAGTCGATCAAGCCGGATATTGAAACCATTTATATCAAGCCACCTGCCAAGCGTGCGATCAAAAGTGTTGTCCAGTATGCCGATATCAGTGTGAATACCGAAAGTGACACCATCCGGCTGCTGTCAGAAGAGGCAAAGCGGCAAAACAAGACCCACAAGATCATTATCATGATCGAGCTGGGGGAGCTGCGTGAAGGGATCATGGGTGAGGATTTCATGGCCTTTTACGAAAAGGTATTTAAGCTGGAAAACATCGAGGTTGTTGGAATCGGAACCAATCTCACTTGCCTTTATGGAGTACTGCCCAACCATGACAAACTGATCCAGCTGAGCCTTTACGAACAGCTGGTAGAGGCACGATTCAACAGGCATATTCCGTATGTTTCGGGTGGGTCATCTGTGACCATTCCCCTGATCTTCCAGAAATTGTTACCTGCGGCAATCAACCATTTCCGGGTAGGGGAGACATTGTTCCTTGGAACGGATCTCTATAACAACTCCACCTTTGATAAAATGCATTACGATGTTTTCAAGCTCTATTCAGAGATCATCGAGGTGACCGAGAAACCGCAGGTTCCCATTGGTGAAATGGGACAGAATGTGGAAGGGGAGACCTTTGAATTTGATGAAAAGGACATGGGAAAACGCTCCTACAGGGCGATCATCGATATAGGGCTTCTCGACGTGGAAGAGAGTCATATTGAGCCTGTTGACAAAGATCTGTCTATGGTGGGGGCCAGTTCAGATATGTTCGTCATTGACCTGGGAGACAATGAGAAGAATTATAAGGTCGGCGATCTGCTTGAGTTTAAAATGGACTACATGGGTGTATTACGGACGATCAATTCCAGGTACATCGACAAGCGCGTGAAATAGGAGCCGGATCAAAAGTGAACAGGTCTGGGAGCTTTCCCTTTGAAAATAATTCTATCCCAGGGCAACATCCAGGAACATCATGACCGAGAATCCCAGCATGGCACCGATGGTGGAATAGTCTGTCTCATGACCTGTTTGTGATTCAGGGATCAATTCTTCCACTACCACGAAGATCATGGCACCTGCGGCGAATGCAAGGGCATAGGGCAGGAGTGGTTCAATCCGAAGTACCATCCAGGCCCCGAGTACACCGGCAATTGGCTCCACAATGCCGGATAATTGCCCGTAGTTGAAAGCTTTCAACCGGCTGAATCCCTCTCGCCTCAAAGGAATAGATACAGCTGCTCCTTCAGGGAAGTTTTGCAGTCCAATCCCTGTGGCCAGTACAATTGCGCCGGCGAGGATCCCTGGATCAGGATTTTGGGCCAGTGCCCCGAAGGCAACACCCACAGCCAGTCCTTCAGGGATATTGTGCAGAGTGATGGCCAGTACCAGCAAAACACTTCGCTGCCAGTCAGTTTTGATCCCTTCCGCTTTGTCAACGGACAATCCGAGGTGCAGGTGGGGGAGAAGTTTATCGATGAGCAGGAGGAATGCACCTCCGGAGAGAAAACCTATTACTGCTGGTAGCCATGGCTGCACACCAGACTCACCGGCCATTTCGATGGATGGCTTGAGCAATGACCAGAAACTTGCAGCGATCATCACACCAGCAGCGAATCCCAGCATTGAATTCAGCACTTTTTTTTCGATTTTCTTGAAAAAGAAGACCATGGATGCTCCGAGGGCGGTCAGGAACCATGTAAAAAGTGTGGCCATCAGGGCCAGGAATACCGGGTTGAATTGCAGTAGTTTCTCAAAATCCATTTCCGATCTCTTTTTCACGAAGATAATGAAGATTTTTGTACCTTGAACATCTATTCACCAAACACCTCAAAAATGACAATTCTTGGTATGGCAGGCGGAGCCCCGCTCTTGATCATCGCACTCTTGTTATTAATTCCACTTATCGCCCTGGTTGATATACTCGGTAGTGAATTTACAGGGTCAAATAAACTGATATGGGTTGTTGTTGTGATCCTGATCCCGATTTTAGGAGGCATCCTTTATTTTGCAATTGGAAGGTCTCAGAAGATTTTTTAAAAACAGTTCACTATTCAACATCGGATTTTGCTGAAGGGCTGAACGATAACAAATTCGACAGGCTCGGCATAAACTTCTCGCCTCAGGATATCAACTGAACTAAACTTTGTAAAAAGAAAAAGCCCCCTTTCGGAGGCTTATTCCTGGTGATTCAGCTGAGGCTTGCCTCGACAGGCTCGGCATAAACTTCTCGCCTCAGGATATCAACTGAACTAAACTTTG
>CAKZNC010000105.1 GCA_937129385.1 uncultured Bacteroidota bacterium | reverse complement strand
CTGTTTCCCTATGTGCATCCCGACGGGACTCTCTATTTTAGTTCCGACAGCAGGGTAGGTCTCGGTGGTCTGGATATTTTCAAAGCGAGAAAGGACGAGACGGGAAACTGGGTAGTTGAAAACCTGAAACCACCGATCAATTCTATCGAAGATGATTTTGGTATCGTTTTCGAAGCAGCGGTTGAACGCGGATTTTTTAGCTCATCAAGAAAGGGGCGGGGCAATGATGAAATATATTCGTTTGTTTTGCCGCCACTTGAGTTCTCTGTAAATGGTGAAGTCCGTGATGACAGGAACAATGAGTTACTGACAGGAGCAAAGGTGACAGCTGTCGGAAGTGACGGGATCACCATCGAATCCACTACCAAAGAGGAAGGTACTTTTCGATTCATGTTGAAGCCTTCAACCGATTATGTATTTATTGCAGGTAAAGATGGTTATCTAAGGAATAAGGCCAGGGAATCGACAAAAGGCCTGGAACAGAGCAGGGACTTTGATGTGACCATCTATCTGGCTTCTACCGAACGTGCCATTGAGCTTCCAAATATCCTGTACGATTTTGCAAAATGGGATCTGAGACCAGAATCCATGGTATCCCTGGATAACCTTGTTGAGACTTTAAATGACAATCCCAATGTGACCATAGAGCTGATGTCACATACCGATTCAAGGGGAGCACCGGCTGATAACCAGGAACTTTCTCAGAAACGGGCACAATCTGTTGTTGATTACCTGATCTCTAAGGGTATTGCAGCTGACAGGCTGCAGGCAAAAGGTTACGGCGAGTCACAGCCCAAGGTAGTCGACGAGATAATCCTTGAGGAGTATGATTTCCTTGAGCCCGGTGATGTGCTTTCTGAGAGTTTCATCAACCAATTGCCTCTCGAGCAGCAGGAAATGGCGCATCAGATCAACCGTCGTACAGAATTCAAGGTGCTTTCAACGGATTATATTCCTGCCAATTAGGCTTGCGTTTTGAAGCTGTCTGACATTGATACCCCTGATTTGTTGTCCAGCAGGGAGAATGATTAACATGTCCCCCTGCCTGGTTCGATGCAACAAGTTTTTCGCGTGCTATCTCCTGATAATTTCGTACTTTTGCGCACAATCAGCTGAATTGATGAAAGAGTCTTCAAGATACATGGCCCGAGGAGTTTCCTCCTCCAAAGCAGATGTTCACAACGCATTAAAAGGTCTGGATAAAGGGTTGTTCCCAAACGCATTCTGTAAAATCATTCCGGATATCTTAACCCGGGATCCTGAATATTGCATGGTAATGCATGCCGATGGTGCCGGTACTAAATCATCACTGGCTTATCTTTATTGGAAAGAGACCGGAGATATCTCTGTCTGGAAGGGGATCGCGCAGGATGCTATAATCATGAATCTTGATGACCTGCTATGTGTTGGAGTTACAGACAATATTGTCCTGAGCTCCACAATAGGCAGGAATAAGCTCAGGATTCCCGGAGAGGTGATATCTGCAATTATCAATGGAACAGAAGAGATTCTTGCTGAACTGAGAAATCTGGGTATCTCAATTTTCAGCAGTGGTGGAGAAACCGCAGATGTTGGTGACCTTGTACGCACGATTATTGTGGATTCAACTGTTACCGCGAGGATAAAAAGGAGCGACGTGATCGAAGCGAGGATTCAACCAGGTGATGTGATCGTTGGGTTTTCTTCATATGGACAGGCGACCTATGAACAAGCATACAACGGAGGAATGGGAAGTAATGGTCTCACTTCTGCGCGGCATGATGTGTTTGCGCATTATCTTGCAGAGAAGTACCCGGAAGGATTTGATCCTGAGGTGCCGGACCACCTGGTATACAGTGGATCTTATAAACTGACCTCAGTGATCGAGGATCTGGGTATCGATGCCGGTAAGCTGGTTCTCTCGCCGACCAGGACATATGCTCCGATCGCAGCGGAGATATTGAAATCAAACCGGGATCAAATCCATGCAATGGTTCATTGTTCCGGGGGTGCGCAGACAAAGGTATTGCATTTTGCCGATCAGGTACATGTGGTGAAGGACAACTTGTTTCAAATACCTACGTTGTTCCGGATGATCAAGGAGGAATCTGGGACTTCATGGAAGGAGATGTACCAGGTTTTCAATATGGGACACAGGTTTGAGATTTATACCAATCAAGACTCCGCACAACAGATGATCGAGATTGCAGGGAGATATAACGTCGATGCAAAGATCATCGGTCGTGTTGAACCTTCCGGAACAAAAAGGTTGACCATCGAAACGGGGGAGGGTGTATTTGAATACTAATAAGTGAGAGGATGAGTGAAAATATGATATTGACAAAACTGGAAGGCATCGTATCCAGGTTTGAAGAGGTTGGGAAATTGATCACACAGCCCGAGATCATCTCGGACATGAATAAATATGTCAAGCTCAATAAAGAATACAGTCAGCTTGAACCGGTCGTTGAAGCTTACAAGGATTATAAAAACCTGTTAAGTAATATTGCTGATGCAAGGGAGATCATATCCGAGGAGAAGGATGCGGAGATGAAAGAGATGGCCCGGGAAGAGCTCGATGTTTTAAATGAGCGGCTTGAGCCCCTTGAGGACAAGATCAAATTGTTACTGATCCCTGGTGATCCTGAAGATGATAAGGACGCAATCGTCGAGATAAGGGCTGGAACGGGAGGCGATGAAGCAAGTATATTTGCAGGTGACCTGTACCGATTGTATTTAAAATTTGCCGAATCAAGAAAATGGAAAGTGGCTACCACCAGTTTCACCGAAGGAACGGTAGGGGGATACAAGGAGATCATTATGTCCATTACCGGCAATGGTGTTTATGGAATTATGAAATATGAATCAGGTGTTCATCGTGTGCAGCGGGTACCCCAAACCGAAACACAGGGTCGGGTTCATACATCAGCTGCTACTGTAGCAGTTTTACCTGAAGCAGAAGATTTCGAAGTAGAAGTCAAACAGGAAGACATCCGTAAGGATACGTATTGTTCATCCGGACCAGGGGGTCAGTCTGTGAATACGACCTATTCAGCCATACGCCTTACTCACGTTCCCACTGGAATAGTCGTTACGTGCCAGGATGAAAAATCTCAACTGAAGAACCTGGACAAGGCAATGAAAGAGCTGAAGACAAGGCTTTACAATCTGGAATATCAGAAACGTATGGATGAGATATCAAGTAAGCGTAAGACCATGGTATCCTCTGGCGACCGTTCTGCTAAGATCAGGACCTACAATTATCCCCAGGGTCGGGTTACCGATCACAGGATCAATCTTACACTCTACAATCTCTCATCTGTGATGGATGGAGATATCAATGAAATTACCGAAAAGCTACAGATGGCGGAGAATGCAGAGAAGTTGAAGGAAAACGGTATGGAATAAAATAAATTTTCACCTATGACATCATCGGATCTGTACAGGAATATCAAGAAAAAGACCAGCTTTCTTTGTGTTGGTCTGGATACCGATTTCAATAAGATACCGAAGTTCTTGCTGGACAAGCCTTACCCGGTCTTTGAATTCAATAAGCATATTATTGATGCGACGGAAGACCTGGCAGTGGCTTACAAACCCAACCTGGCGTTTTATGAATCCCTTGGAGCTGCAGGCTGGATGAGCCTGGAGATGACAATTAATTACGTCAGGGAAAACTATCCTGATATTTTTCTCATAGCTGATGCCAAAAGAGGAGATATTGGAAATACATCTACGCTCTATGCAAATGCTTTTTTCAGGAATCTTGATTTCGATGCCGTCACCCTCTCTCCATACATGGGGAAAGACAGTATCATGCCATACATGGAATTCAAGAATAAATGGAGTGTAATTCTTGGTCTGACCTCAAATGCCGGGTCGAGGGATTTTCAGCAGATGGAGACCGGGGATGGAAAACCCTTATATGAAGAGGTAATAAGGACAGCAGCAAGCTGGGGAACTGTTGATAACACCATGTTCGTAATAGGTGCAACAAAGGCGGATCAGCTAAAAAGCATTCGAAAAATCATTCCTGATCATTTTCTCCTTGTGCCTGGTGTTGGTACCCAGGGCGGAGATTTGGAAGAGGTATTCCTGAATGGGTATAACAACTCATGCGGTATGCTTATAAATGTTAGTCGGTCTATTATCTATGCAGATGTTACCAACCGTTTTGAGATCTCAGCCCGGCAAAAAGCGATTGAATACAGGGATCAGATGGAGGTGTTGATGACCAAGGCAGGGATCATTTAAACAAGTTCCCTGACTTTGTCTGCTGCTGATTGAAGACTGATTGCAGAATGAACCGCGAGACCTGATTTGTCGATCAGTTCCTTGGCCTCCTCTGCATTGGTTCCCTGGAGCCTTACAATAACCGGGACCGGGATATCACCAATTGATTTGTAGGCGTCAACCACTCCCTGGGCAACCCTGTCGCATCGTACAATTCCACCGAAAATGTTAATTAAAATGGCTTTTACATTCTCATCCTTAAGAATGATTCTGAATCCTGCTTCCACTGTTTCGGCATTGGCAGTTCCTCCCACATCAAGAAAGTTTGCTGGTTTGCCACCAGATAGCTGAATGATGTCCATCGTTGCCATTGCCAGTCCTGCACCATTCACCATGCAACCCACATTGCCATCCAGTTTAATAAAATTCAGATTAAACTCTCCTGCTTCTACCTCCGTGGGATCTTCTTCATGGATATCCCTCATTGCCTCAAAGTCCGTATGGCGGAAAAGGGCATTGTCATCCAGGTTTACCTTTGCATCAGCAGCCATGATCAGGTTATCTGAAGTTTTAAACAAAGGATTGATCTCGAAAAGTGAGGCATCGGAATTCTCATAAGCCTTGTAAAGGCTCATGACAAATTTTACCATTTGCTTAAATGCTTTTCCCTCAACTCCCAGGTTGAATGCAATGGTCCTGGCCTGAAAAGGTTTTATGCCGACCGATGGTTCGACGGTTTCTTTAAAGATCAGGTGGGGAGTCTTTTCAGCAACCGTTTCAATGTCCATTCCACCCTCTGTTGAATACATGATGATGTTCTTTCCTGATTGCCTGTCAAGCAATACACTCATGTAGAATTCTTCGGGATCAGATTCACCAGAATAATAGATTCCCTGTTCGATGAGCACCTTTCTGACCAGCTTTCCTTCGGGTCCGGTTTGATGCGTAACGAGCGTCATTCCCAGTATTGCTTCAGCATATTTCTTCACCTCATCCAGGCTTTTTGCAATTTTAACTCCGCCGCCCTTGCCACGCCCACCAGCATGGATCTGTGCTTTCACAGCGAATGTATCTGCACCAGTTGCGCTGTTGATCTTTTTCGCGGCTTCAACTGCCTGATCTGCCGTCTCTGCAACAAATCCCAACGGGACTTCTACACCTGATCGTTTCAGTATTTCCTTGCCCTGGTACTCGTGGATGTTCATAATATTTGGATTTTCAGTGCTTCAAACAAAATTATTGATTTTTCCCGGGATACTGCGATATATAATCAGTATTTTCGTAAAAAGCTTCTTTTATGAGAAAGCTCCTTAATGAAGAGTTAGACCGATTGGATGTTGATGACTTCAGGGAGGCAATTAAGATACCGGTGGTTGTCATTCTTGATAACGTGAGAAGTATGAATAATACGGGTTCCATCTTCAGGACTTCAGATGCATTCAGGATCAGTTCCATAGCACTTTGTGGTATTACTGCCACTCCCCCACATAAAGAGATTCATAAGACTGCTTTAGGAGCCACTGATACTGTGGACTGGAGTTATTTCGGCCAAACCCTGGAAGCCATCGCATATTACAGGGATTCAGGTCATATCATCTGTGCAGTGGAGCAAGCCGAAGGAAGCATCATGCTGGAAGACCTTCAAATTGATTCAGATGCAAAATATGCCCTCGTATTCGGCCATGAGGTCCGGGGTGTAGATCAATCTGTGGTGGACGCGTGTGACCATTGCATTGAGATCCCGCAATATGGGACCAAGCATTCATTAAATATATCAGTTTCTGCAGGAATAGTCCTTTGGGAATATTTCATGAAATTCAATGGGTTGATCAGGTAATATAATTTTGATTCCATCATGTTCAAAATGAGATCATATGCATTCATCATATTACTCATCGTGATTTGTGGATGTGGGGAAAAGGAGAATAAAATGGCTGGAAATACTTTTAAGCAGGATGCAGAGCTTGTCATGCGGAAGGATCCCAAAGCCCTGATCCTTTCAGATAAATCGGGACAGTCAGAAGTACTGGTCTCTCCTGGCTTCCAGGGGAAAGTTTTTACAAGTACACTGAACGGACCTGAAGGCATCAGTATTGGCTGGTTAAATGAAAAGGCACTCACCACCGATACCCTTGATCCGCACATGAATGCATACGGCGGAGAAAACAGGTTATGGCTTGGTCCGGAGGGAAGTAAGTATTCTATCTTTTTTAGCAAAGGAAGCGACTATGAATTCAATCAATGGCATACTCCGGCGCCAATAGATCATGAACCCTGGACACTGGATAGTGCAGATACGAAGAGTGCATGGATGTCTCACAGGGCACTACTTGTGAACATGCAGGGAATGGCCTTTGATGTTATGATCCATCGCAGTGTCACCCTACAAACTATTGTTGAGGCTGAAGAGATGCTGGAAACGGGACTGAAAAAAGGTATAAAAATGGTTGGGTATACCACTGACAACACGATCACAAATACCGGGGAAAAGAGGTGGACGAAAGAAACAGGTACGATTTCAATCTGGATGCTGGATATGTTTTCACCATCCGACCGTACGATAATAATGGTTCCATTTCAAGATGGAGCTCCTCCGGAAGTAATTACCACCGACTATTTTGGTGAGATCGGTCACCAGCGGTTGCGCATCAAGGACAATGTGATTTACCTACTTGCAGATGGCAGGTCCAGGGGTAAAATTGGTGTAAAGGGTGCCTTTTCCCATGATTGGGCGGCCAGTTATGATCCTGTTAACCAGCTATTCACTTATGTTAAATTTGACCTGAATAATGATGCCTCCTATCTTAACCAGGAATGGAATGATGAGAAGGATCCATTTCAAGGAGATGCAGTCAATGCATATAATGACGGTCCCCTTGAAGATGGCAATCAGATGGGCCCGTTTTATGAATTAGAGAGTTCTTCGCCAGCTGCATTACTTTCACCCGGGGAGTCGATGTCCCATCGGCATTCTGTATTTCATTTTTACGGGGGACTGGAGGAGCTTGGTCTCCTGGTTAAAGATGTTACAGGTATTGAATTATCTGAGCTGAACAAAATATTTAATACAAAAGAAAAATAAGATGAATACAGTATTCAAAGGTGCATTCCCAACTATTGGTATCCGACCAACGATTGACGGCAGACTTGGTGGTGTTCGAGAATCGCTTGAAGAGCAGACCTATGCAATGGCCACAAACCTGGCGACCTTTCTTTCAGAACGAATAAAATATCCTGATGGGAGTCCGGTAAAATGTGTGATAGCAGACACCTGCATTGGTGGTGTGGCAGAAGCTGCTGCAACAGCAGAAAAATTCTCATTGAACAGGGTGGGGTTGACCATCACTGTCACCCCATGCTGGTGCTATGGAAGTGAAACGATCGATATGGACCCACTTATGCCAAAGGCAATCTGGGGGTTTAACGGTACAGAACGGCCAGGAGCGGTCTACCTGGCTGCAGCTCTTGCAGGACATAACCAGAAAGGTATTCCTGCTTTTGGGATCTACGGAAAAGATGTCCAGGATGCTGGAGATGATCGCATTCCGGAGGATGTACAGGAGAAACTGATTCGTTTTGCAAAGGCAGGTCTCTCTGTGGCCCTGATGAAGGGAAAATCATACCTGTCAATGGGTTCTGTATCCATGGGTATAGCCGGCTCAATTATTGATGAAGAGGTATTCCAGGAATATCTTGGTATGCGGAATGAATACATTGATATGTCGGAATTCATACGACGAATCGACAATGAAATCTATGATCAGAAGGAGTTCCAAAAAGCACTGGTCTGGGTGAAGGACCATTGTAAGGAGGGTGAAGATGTCAATCCAGAAGGGAATCAACTATCGAGGGCTGAACTCGATAAAAAATGGGAATTTGTGGTAAAAATGATGCTCATTGCAAGGGACCTGATGATCGGGAACCCAAAGCTCAGGGAGGCGGGTTTCGGTGAGGAATCACTTGGCCATAATGCGATTGTTGCGGGTTTCCAGGGACAAAGGCAGTGGACTGATCATTTTCCCAATGGAGATTTTATGGAGGCGATGCTAAATTCCTCTTTTGATTGGAACGGTACGAGAGCTCCCTTTTTACTCGCTACCGAGAATGATGCCCTGAACGGTTTGTCCATGTTATTTGGCTACCTGTTGACCAATCGCGCTCAGATTTTCGCAGATGTAAGAACTTACTGGAGTCCCGACGCGGTTCATAGAGTGACCGGTAAAAGTCTGACCGGAAAGGCCGAGAAGGGGATTATACACCTGATCAATTCAGGTCCGGCGACCCTGGATGGCACAGGGCAGCAGACAGATGAAGAGGGGCGTCCTGTGATGAAGCCTTTTTGGGAGATTACTGGCGATGAGGTTCAAAAATGCCTTGACGCCACTGAATGGTGTCCGGCAGTGCTGGAATATTTCAGGGGAGGAGGTTTTTCAACGAAGTACCTTACAAAGGGAGGAATGCCGGTTACGATGTCACGACTGAACCTTGTTAAAGGACTGGGACCGGTATTGCAGATCGCAGAGGGATACAGTGTGGAAATAGAAGGAGAGATACACCGACTGCTTGATGAACGTACAAATATGACATGGCCTACGACATGGTTTGTACCAAATCTGACAGGTGAGGGAGCTTTCAGTGATGTTTATTCTGTGATGGCGAACTGGGGAGCCAACCATGGAGCGATTGCATACGGACATATAGGTGCAGACATGATCACACTGGCCTCAATGCTGCGCATACCTGTAAACATGCATAATGTTTCTAAAGATAAGATATTCAGACCCAGTGCCTGGGCCTCATTTGGTCAGGATACAGAGGGTGCTGATTACAGGGCCTGTGAGAACTACGGCCCTATATATGGATAGGAGATACAAGGTTGCTGGGATAGTAAAAAAAAAGAGGCTGCGATCCGCAGCCTCTTTTTTTTGTTGTATTGTATGATCGTTTATTCAACGATTGATTTGAATTCTGCACTTTCAAACAGTTCAGCAAATTCAAGGTCCTTTTTAGCTCTTTCCTTCAGTGATGCATCTTTAGATACCGCAACTTTCAGGTTTTCAAGAGCTACATCATCTTTCTTCTGCTCTGCAGCAATAACAGCAACCAGATAATACTGTTTTGCAGTTTCGTCAGTAAGATTCACAGCTGTTCTGAAGCTCATGTCAACATCCTCGTTGAGATACTGAGCAAGCGCCTTGTTATAAGAAGCTTCACTTCCAAAATAGTTCAGCGCCTTGTTGTAATCACCATCAATGATGTTCACGATGCCAAGATTATAATTGACTTCTTTTCCTGCTCCCAGTGATGAGGTGAAAAGTTCGCTGGCTTTTTCAACGTCTTCTTTTACAAGTGCTACAGCACCCAGGTTATTGTTAATAATGTCATGATCTTTAATCTCCTTGGCAGCCATAAATGAAGATTCAGCGGCATCAAAATTGCCCATTTTGAACTGAGTCCATCCAAGATTATTGTGAGCGCGCAGACATTTTGGAGATACTTTGACGGCCTGCTTATAAATAGCAGCCTTGGTTTCCATGTCATTTACCAGGGTAGCTGTATAGAGCAGCTCCTCCAGGTTCAATTTACCGGGATCGTTACTCCAGATCTCTTTTAGTTCATCATCACTCCATCCAATTTTATCAACTTTCACAGTGAATTTAGACCTTCTCAATTCAGGAAGAATCTTTTCCTTGATCTCTTCAAAGGCAGCAGTGATATTCTTGATCTCCTGTTCCCGCACCTGAGGATCTGAATGCATGCTCAAAACACGAAGAATCATCTCCTTGTCCTGGATGTCTGATTTTTCCATCAACTTCTTGAAACCTTCCCAGTCCTCTGCTGTGGTTAACAGTGAGAAGAGCTCATCGGCCACGGAAATATCTTTTTTCCTCAAAGTGCTCTTGAGATACTTGTCGGCTGATTTCTGACGCTTAACGGACAGTTTGTCGTTAAAGTCGTACGGACCGTCTGGAGAAGCATAAGCAGAAATCTCGAGGTTTTTCATTTCGATCCTGTCATTGGCATTCGCTTCTGCAAGGAATTCCTCCATATTCACTACACCGTCTTTTGATGTTTGTGATCGGCGAACATCGGCCCTGTTGATCACATACTGGATGTCAGTAACATACTCCTCAGGAACGATCCTCTTAAAATTGTCACTAAACGTGAGCACTTTCGGATTTACCATCACAAGGTTGGGTGTTGCAATGATTCCGTCGGCGAGTTTTACATCTTCGAACTGTACGGTTTTTCCTTTTGCTTCACCGGTAATTTTGACGAACAGCTCAGAGCGCATCATTTCATCTGAATAATCAAACGAGTCAGATGCTTTTTCTTTACCACCCGTTGTGTAATTGATCACTTTGTTGTTGGCAGTGACATCTTCTCCCTGAACAACGATGGATTCGAGTTCAGTTTCTCCTCCTGCATATTTAACGACCGGTGTTAAAGTGAGGATGGCCTTCTTGTTGAAGTATTTGGCCGGGTAGGTCACTTCAACTGCAACGTCTACCTCACCACCGTGCATTTCCAGCACCTCGGGTGTTACCGAATATGCTACCTCGTCAGCATTCTTAACCATTTTGTTAAGGCCGCTGCAACTACTGAGGACAGCTGCTGCAAGAATAATAAGAGCGGAGTTTCTAATTTTTTTCATAGCGATCTGGTTATTTGTTTTTATTTAAAATAGTTTTAAGCATAAGTTCTCTCAACTACAAACTTAATAATGTTTTTGATAAAATTAAAATAAATAAGTGTTTACAAGGTATTTCTAGAGAATTAGCATATTCATTCCTGCCTTATATTCATGGTCAAGGATAACTTTTTTCAGCTTTAAATAATCGTCCGGTTTATTGACAAAATCCAATTGATTCACATCAATTACCAGGGAAGTCATTTCAGGGTGTGTTCTGATGTAATCGAAATAACTATTCTGTATTTGTTCGAGGTATTCAGCAGTGATATCAGTCTCATATTCCCGTCCCCTGCATTTAATATTTTCCAGCAAACGTTCGGTGGAGACGTGCAGGTAAACGTAAAGGTCGGGAATTGTCAATTGTTGCTGGATAATTTCAAAGAGTCTTTTATAGAGTGAATATTCATCATCTTTAAGTGTTTTTCTGCTGAAAATGAGAGATTTGACAAAATAGTAGTCACTTACGGTCTTCGTCTGGAACAGGTCTCTCGGACGGATTTCATTTTTCAGTTGTGAGTATCGGTCAGCCAGAAACGTAAGTTCCACCGGGAAGGCATATCGGTCAGGTTCTTTGTAAAATTTCGGAAGAAACGGGTTTTCTTCAAACTGTTCCAGGATCAATTTAGAATTGGTGTCCGTTGCCAGTTTTTTAGCCAGGGTTGTTTTGCCTGCACCAATATTCCCTTCTATAACGAGATAATTATATTCCACCTCTATATTGTTGAACGGGCTACAAAAATAAAAAACTTGCCCCTGAGATAATGAAAGGGGCAAGTTTTTTCTGATTTCCCGGTAAATTTTTCAGAATTCCGGTACGAAATCCATATTTTCCCAGAAGAAGGCATATTCATCAGTTACCTCTTCTATATATTTTGAAGTGGGTTTTCCTCCTCCATGACCTGCATCGGTCTCGATCCGGATAATCACAGGATTGTCACCCTGGTATTTTTCCTGAAGTGTGGCGATGTATTTGAAGGAATGCGCAGGGACAACCCTGTCGTCATGATCTGCTGTTGTGACCATCACTGCGGGATATTCTTTTTCGGTTGAGATATTGTGAAGCGGTGAATATTTGTAAATATATTCAAATTGGTCAGGATCATCTGAAGAGCCATAATCTGTCACCCAATATCTTCCAATTGTGAATTTATGAAACCTGAGCATATCCATCACGCCAACGGCAGGTATTGCTGCAGCAAAAAGTTCTGGCCGCTGGTTGACGACTGCTCCAACGAGAAGTCCGCCATTTGAACCTCCCAGTACGCCAAGCTTTGCAGGGGATGTGTAATCCTCTGCGATCAGGTATTCAGCAGCAGCGATGAAATCGTCAAAGACGTTTTGCTTATTGAAGATGGTACCTGCTTTGTGCCAATCTTCTCCATATTCACCTCCACCCCTGATATTTGCAACAGCATAAATGCCTCCCTGTTCCAGCCATACTGCCCTTGAAGCCCTGAAACCAGGGGTTTGTGAGATATTAAATCCGCCATATCCATACAGGATCGTTGGATTTTCACCGTTCATTTTCATGCCTTTTTTATGAATGATGAACATTGGGATCTTCGTACCATCCTTGCTCTCAAAGAAAACCTGTTTTGTATCATATTTGCTCCCGTCAAAATCCACCTCGGTCTCATAGAAGATTTCCGACTTGTTTTCACGTATGTCATATTTAAAGATCACCGGTGGGTAATTGAAGGAGGTAAAGGTATAAAAGGTAACCTGATCGTCTTTTTCGCCTGAAAATCCACCCACAGATCCTATGCCCGGAAATTCAACCTCGTGTAACATTTTTCCTTCTGTATCGAATACCTTCACAACATCATGTGCATCTTTCATATAGGTAGCGATCAGTTTGCCACCGATAAATGAGCATGTCTGCAATACTTCTTCCTGTTCAGGTAGAAGATCTTTCCAGTTGCCGGTGGCCGGGTCATCCAGATCAATGGCAACCAGTTTATATCTTGGAGCATCCTGGTTTGTCAGCACATATAGAATATTGTCATTGTTACCAATGGCGCGGTAATCCTTGTCGAATGAATCTACGAGCCAGGTAAAATCTTTGTCCCCGATTTTTTTATATCCGAAAGCATTTCCACTTGTACTCTCTGTGGCGGAGATGATTGCATATTGTTCATCATCAGTTACTCCCACTCCAAAACCTCTCAGCGGGTTATCCGGGTCTTCATAGATAAGTTTATCTTCAGATTGCGGTGTTCCGACCTGGTGGTAGAATACTTTATTATTCTCATTGGAACCGGTAAGCTGATTACCCTGTTCGGGTTTGGGGTAGCGGCTGTAGAAGAATCCATCTTTGTACCAGGACATCCCGGAGAATTTGACCCAGTCAAGCTTGTCGTCCAAATCTTCACCGGTCTCAATATCCCTGACATAAAATTCCTGCCAGTCAGATCCCGCCCTGGAGATTCCGTACCCGGCATACTTACCGTCCCTTGAGACAGAGAATGCAGACAATGCAACTGTTCCGTCTTCAGAAAATGTGTTTGGGTCAAGAAAAATCTCACCCTCCTCTTCCAGACTCTCTTTCATGTAGATCACACTCTGATTCTGTAGTCCCGTATTGAAGGAATAGAAATAGATCCCATTGCGGTTTACGGGATTTCCCATTTTCGGATAATTCCAGACTTCAGTAAGCCTCTCTTTCAGCGCATCTCTGAATGGGATCTGCTCCAGGTAGCTGAATGTCACTTGATTTTGTGCCTTCACCCACTCCCCGGTTTCTTTGGAATTGTCATCCTCAAGCCACCTGTAGGGATCTGCCACTTCCGTTCCATGATAGGTGTCAACGTGGTCACTCTTCCTGGTTTCCGGGTACTGCAATTTTTCATTTTTAGGGGTACATGCCATAACCAATGCAATCGTTGCAAAAAAAACTAAATATTTTTTCATTTTTATCGGATTAGAAGGGTTTATAAGTCATCATTTGTAATATGAAACGGGGTCGCATCGAATTGTTGTACTAAAGTTATTGATCCCAATACAGACATACAAGATAAATCTTATGCTTTAGAACTCACACAATTTCAGTTGATTCAAGGAATGTTCCCTGATTTGGGATAACTTATATATAAAAGCCGCCTCAATTTAATTGAAGCGGCTTTTTCTTTCTACGAATCGTTTTAATCCCTCCGACGGTCGCGGTTGTCACGACGATCGCGGTTGTCCCTGCGATCCCTGTTATCCCTTCTGTCCCTGTTATCCCTGCGATTCCCGGAATTACGACGTTCCGGTTCCACAAAACCTTCGGGTTTTGGAAGCAGAGCCCTTCTTGAAAGTTTCAGTTTCCCTGAGCCAGGTTCGATACCGATCAATTTTACTTCGATGATATCTCCCTCCTTGAGAACGTCTTCAACTTTTTCAAGGCGGCCCCATTCAATTTCCGATATATGCAGGAGTCCGTCCTTTCCGGGAAGGATCTCCACGAAGGCGCCATACGGCTGAATACTTCTTACTTTTCCTTCGTAAACGGTATCTACTTCGGGAACAGCAATGATGTTTTTAATCCTGTTCATTGCCCCTTCGATGGAATCTCTATTTGAAGCGAACACATCAACGATCCCTTTATTTTCAACCTCATCAATGGTGATGGTTGTACCGGTTTCTGCCTGGATCTCCTGGATCACTTTACCTCCCGGCCCGATGATAGCACCTATGAATTCCTTATCAATTTCAATGCGCTCGATCCTTGGTGCATGCGGCTTTAATTCTGCATTTGGCTCGGCAATGGTTTCTGACATCACATCCAGGATATGGAGTCTTCCTTGTTTTGCCTGGGCGAGGGCTTTTGCAAGCACCTCGTATGAAAGTCCGTCCACCTTGATGTCCATCTGTGTGGCAGTGATTCCGTCCCTGGTTCCAGTCACTTTAAAGTCCATATCTCCAAGGTGATCTTCATCGCCGAGAATATCGGAAAGAACAGCAAACCTGCCGCCCTCCTTCTCAGTGATCAATCCCATAGCGATCCCTGATACAGGTTTATTGATCTGAATTCCAGCATCCATCAATGCCAGTGTTCCTGCGCAAACGGTTGCCATGGAAGAGGACCCATTTGACTCAAGAATGTCTGAAACAATCCTGAGTGCATAGGGCAGATCTGCCGGATCCGGCACCATCTTTTTCAATGCACGATGAGCAAGGTTACCATGACCAATTTCGCGACGGCTAGTACCCCTCATGGGCCTGGCATCACCTGTAGAAAATGGTGGAAAATTATAATGAAGTACAAATTTCTCAGATCCCTGTGTAAGTACCTGGTCAATCTGCTTTTCATCCATCTTTGTACCAAGGGTGATCGTTGTGAGAGATTGTGTTTCTCCCCTTGTGAAGACTGCTGAGCCATGTGCGCCAGGCAGGTAATCTACCTCGCACCAGATATCTCTGATCTCATCTGTTTTCCTGCCATCAAGCCGAATGCCCTTATCGAGGATCAGGTTGCGGACTGCCTCTTTTTCAAGATCGTGGTAGTACCTGTCGATGAGTGTGGTATTTACCTTTTCTTCGCCCATTTCGGCGGTCACCTTTTCAATGAAATCTTCTTTCACCTTTGCAAAGGCTTCTGTTCTTTCATGTTTGTCATTGTTAGAGGATGCTGCAACTTTTTCACAATCACTTTTCAGCTCTTTCCAGACCCTGGCTTTTAGCTCTTCATCATTTTCCTCGTGATTGTATTCGCGTTTCTTGGTTTTTCCGCACTCTTTTTCAAGTTCTTTCTGAACAGCGCACATCGGCTTCAGAGCCTCATGCGCAATTTTTATCGCTTCGAGCATCTCCTCCTCGGAAACCTCACTCATTTCACCCTCAACCATCAGGATATTGTCATAGGTTGCCCCCACCATTATATCAATGTCTGCCTGCTCCAATTCCTCGAATGTAGGATTGATCATAAATTTACCCTCAATGCGTGCTACCCTTGCCTCTGCAATCGGGCCATTGAATGGTATGTCAGAAACCGCAAGTGCAGCAGAAGCTGCAAGTCCGGCCAGTGCATCAGGCATAACCTCACCGTCGGCAGAAATCAATGAAACATTTACGAAAGTGTCTGCATGAAAATCCTCCGGGAAGAGTGGACGCAATGCCCTGTCGATCAGCCTTGAAATCAGGATTTCATGGTCTCCTGGACGAGCTTCCCTTTTCAGGAATCCGCCGGGAAACCTGCCATGTGATGAATATTTCTCCCGGTATTCAACCGATAATGGCATAAAGTCCACATCTTCTTTGGCCTCTTTTGCTGAAACAACTGTAGCAAGGAGCATGGTGCTGCCCATGCTGACGACAACAGAGCCATCGGCCTGTTTGGCAAGTTTTCCAGTTTCTATTTTAATATCTCTCCCATCGCCAAGGTCGATGGTTTTAATAATTGGTGTTGGTTTTGACATATCTAATTTTATAAAAAACTACGTATAAAAAGAAAGGCAATTTCAAATTGCCTTTCCCCGACGAATAAATAATATTTATTTCCTGATCTTTAGGTCTTTGATGAGTGCCCTGTAGCGCTCAATGTCTTTCTCTTTAAGGTAATCGAGAAGACTCCTGCGTTTACCCACGAGGCGTAATAATGCACGTTGTGTGCTGTGGTCCTTGTTGTTAGCTTTCAGGTGCTCTGTAAGATGGTTGATCCTGTATGTAAAAAGAGCAATCTGACCTTCAGCAGATCCGGTATTGGATTCTGATTTTCCGTACTTCTTGAAAATCTCCTGTTTCTTTTCAGCCGTTAAATACATTCTTTTCTTGTGCTTTAGTATCTGTTTCTAATTTTAGAGACGCAAAGGTATTCATTTTTTTGAAAATTACAATAACAACAATAAATTTATTGGCGCTGATAACCAGCAGTTTCAATGACATTCAGATCATTCATAGGTATAGTATAAGCGCATGACCTATTTTGATTCCATGGTGATTACATTCTTAAGTCGCTGGATCTGTTTTCTTGTTCCCAGCACAAACAGCCTGTCACTTGAATCGAGTTCCGTTTCGGGAAGGGGGTTGATCAGGTAAGACATATCTGCCCGTTTCATGCCAATGATGTTCGCCCCTGACTCATTCCTGAGGTCAAGTTCCCGGATGGATTTTCCGGCAAAGCAGGCAGCGATATTTTCACATGTGATTTCTTCAAGCACTACGTTTTCAGCGCTTTGCAGAAGCATATAATCAACAAATTCAACAATATCGGGTTGTGCCACAAGCTTCGCCATTCTTTGTCCGCCTATCTTGTCGGGCATGATCACATTCGTAGCACCAGCACGTTTCAATTTGATATCGGCATGGTCTGCCGATGCCCGGCTGATAATGGTAAGTTCAGGATTTAGCTCCTTTGCCGTAAGGACAACGAAGAGATTGTCTGCATCAACGGGAAGGGTAGTGATCAAAGCTTTCGCATACTCGAGTCTTGCCTGCCTGATGATCTCCTCGTCTACCGCGTCTCCTTCAATGTAGAGCATACCGGGGATTGAGCGCAATGATTCAATGATTTCCGGGTCTTTTTCAACCACAAGGAGGGGTACATCATGTTCAATAAGTTCCGAGGCAGTTTGTTTCCCGTTTCGCCCGTACCCACAAACCACCACATGATTTGTTAATCGGTCAATTTTTCTTTTCACTCTGGTATCCTTTATTGTGTTCCTGTAAACGCCTTCGACGATGTACCTTGTGAGGGTAGATACGGCATATGCAAATATACCGAAAGAGAATATGATCAGAAAAGCTGTGAAGATCATTCCGTTCGGACTCAAGTCATGCACCTCCTTGAATCCAACTGTAGCAATGGTGATGATGGTCTGGTAAAATGCCTCCACAAGTGTGAATCCCAGGATCCTGTATCCTGTCAGACCTACAATGATCACGACCAGTAAAAGGAGTATTGCAGTGAGAACAGATGTAAGACTTTTATTTCTGATTTTTGCCATCCAGGATCATATTGTTTCCAAACTGGCATTGCAGGCATTTCCTGTTTTTACAATAATTTTTATATAAATACAGGTAAGCCTGGCTTTCAAAAGCATTTGCCGGTTTCATTCCAAATTTACCCCATTTTTTTAAAACTACATTATTCTCGGCTGGCAACTCTTCCAGGAGACTGATGGAATAATCACAAAATTTCTGTTTGTCATTGTTTTTTCCGAAAAAGAAAAGGTAGGGGACAATGGCGTTGATGATGAGGATCCGTATGAAATGATCACCGGTGACCTTGGGTCTGTTTGTTGTCTCTTTTCCCAGCTGGTAATGGTTGTTCCAGTAATCTCCAGCGCGCGATTGCAGGATTTCGTATAGATCATTGATCGGAGGCAATGATTCCAGGTATTGGTGCATTGGGAAGGATTTTCTGATCAGCGCTGCGAGTTGTGCAATCCTTACTGATGGGAATGAGGAGGGCCGCATTCTCAGGAATTTCCAGGCATGACCTGGCATAGCTGTCCCATCTAACCTTGAAGACAATCTCTGGTATTCCTGTCGAAGCCCCTCCACATATTTGTCATGGGCCATTGAGACAGAAAGCATACCCGCCTGTCCGAACAGCAAAGCTTCAAGCAAATACAGATCATTCCGACTTCTCAGTAGAATGGGGTAGGGGATCAGGATGGACAGCATTTCGAAGGGAGTGGTATTTACCGGTATGCCGAAGGACCTGAACAGAATTCTTGACAAGGCTGCATCGTAGTGTCCATCAACATCTTCCAGGTTCTTCTGTAGCATCGCACACCTCTCCTCAAGTTTTTCTGTCATCAATGAAGAGGTCCATTGTGCGACATGAACAGGTTCCTGGTCCCTGAGATGATCCTGGCACGGGATCCAGTTGCCACTGTTGAGCAGGTCTGCATAACGGTCCCACATCAGCGTCGGGAATCTTAAAAGTACGGCTGGGATGACACTGCCGTCAGGCCGTGTTATCTCACAATCATTAAAATAGACAACATGCAGTATCACGGTATCGTAGGTTGGGTCTTCTGAATGACCATGTCGCATCCAGTCAGATGCATTGATATGGAGTTCTACATTCCCGGCCCAGGTCGTGCCGTTGATTTCAATCCTTGCATTGAAAAAGTCGGGACCTGCATCCTGGTTATGTATACCTGGATCATGAATGATGATATTCTCCTGACCAACAGGCTCCGTTATGATCCCGGTCAGTTGCTGGTTTTTCCAAAGAAAATGAAGAAAGGTTTCGTCGATCTTTTTCATCTTTTTTAGTATTAATGTGCTGAAAACGCCGATTATCGTATCCAGGCCCGATGCAATGATCCATTCGGGAAATGTATATGCAATTTGAATCAGAACTGGTATTCAATTCCGGGTACGAAGGAGTCATCAGACCTGGTGTTTGGTAATTATCGCCTGATCCAGGGTAGATACACTTCTGAATTTCCTAATTTTGCACTACCAATTCAATTAATCATGAACCATAGAATCGCAGTTTTTGTAACCATTATCGGGTTGATGCTCCCCGGGTGTAAATTTGAACAGGAAACGAATGAACACCAGGGAATGATGGGTGTCCAGGCATTAATGTGGATCCAGTATGCTGCAGAGGTTGAGGCACTGTACCTTCAAGGGTACAATGTCGCCACTGAGGTCATTCGGAATTATGCGGTGGATGAACCGGGTCTTCCCCCGGCGGTATCACTTGATATTGATGAAACTGTGCTGGATAACAGTCCTTTCAACGTTCATCTCTTGCGTACAGGAGCATCCTATTCAGAAGAATTATGGAAGGAATGGTGTATGAAGAAAGATGCTACACCTGTCCCGGGAGCGTTGCAGTTCGTTCAGCTGGCAGAAAAACTCGGAATCGAAGTGTTTTACGTTTCAAACAGGCACATTTCCCTGCGAGATGCGACGTTAGAGAACCTTCAAAAACATGGTTTTCCATTCGCTGATACGACTCACCTGTTGCTAAAGACCTCAACTTCTTCAAAAGATCTTCGCAGGGAAAAGATACGAAAGGAGTATGACCTGATCCTGCTGGGAGGAGATAACCTGGGAGATTTTGACGGAATTTTTGACAACAGGGAATCCAACAATGGAAAGCAACATGTAGGGGAGCATGCTGAAGAATTTGGCACTCGTTTCATTGTATTTCCCAATCCGATCTATGGTAGCTGGCAGCGTGCTCTCTTTCCTGCCGGTGTGCCTTCAGAAGAGAAAGTGCTGGAGAAACTTAAGGGGTATTAGCCATCAGGATTCTGCCGGATTAATCGTTTTTGCGTTTGAATGGCATCGTCATGCATCTTGCACCACCGCCTCCCCTGGATAGTTCACTGCCGTCTATGGTAAGCACATATTTCTGGTAATCATTCAGGTTGATCTTTCCATGATGCAGGTCACGTGCTTTCAATACCTCAAATCCGTTCTGACTCAGATTTTCTATGGTGTTGATGTTGCGGTTGTAGCCGATGATCTTCCCGGGGCCTACAGCAAAGAAATTGGCACCGCTATGCCATTGTTCTCTTTCCTGGATATTGGAATCGTTCATGCCGCCGCAGAATGCGGGTTTTAGATCCATGCCAAGCTTAGCGAGGATGGAAGGAATATTCTCGACAGTACGAATCGATTTTACTTCACCGTTATCGAGTGCAATGTGAACCGTTTCATATTTATTGGGTCGCAGGATCAAGGGTTCATAGACCATACATGTATCATGATCCAGCAACGTAAAAACCATGTCCAGGTGTATGAAAGATTCTGGTTTCTGGGGCAGTTCCTGGACGATGATGTGGAAAGGTTTTTTTTCCTGGCGTGCCTGCTGCATCATAAAATCCACACCCTGGGTTGAAGTTCTGCTTCCGATCCCAACCAGCAGGATATCTTCACGGGCGACCAGTACATCACCGCCTTCGATGGTGATCCTGTTTCCCGCGATATCATGGTCATCTGCCACGATTGTCTGTGATCTTAGTCGGGGATGGTAGTTGAAGATGGCCTCCATGATCAGCGCTTCCCTGTCCCGCACTTTGTTTGCCATTTTTCCGATCAGTACCCTGTCGTGGACAGTGATTGCAGCATCACGGGTAAAGAAGAAATTATGCAGCGGTCTGAGCGCAAAATTTTCATCACTCAGAAAATTTGTAAGTGTCTCTTTGATCAGAGGAACTCCCTGGATAAGCAGGCGACTTAATTCACCTGGCTCCAGGTCCATCAGATAGCCAAGCATCTCGGGCCTTCTTTCGTTGTAGCAGGTCTTCTTTATTATCTTTTCTTTCACCTCCCCTGACCGTAGGATATCGCGAAGTAGATCGATGATTCTGAAAGTCTCGGTGATATGTTGAAGTGCACATTCCAGCTGATTGTATTCTTTCCTGGCAACTGCAAGATTGAGAATATCACTATACAATGCACGCTCGGCATTCTTAGGGGTCATATTCTCAACTTCCGGTCCGGGCGGATGAAGAATCACACCTTCAAGTGTTCCAATTTCTGAGTATACACTTACTTTTGACATCCCATGATATTACGGTAAACGAGTATGCAAAGATATGTTTTCAGACCGAAATCCCCTAGCCGGAAAAATCTGAGGCCTTGTGGGATCCGTCACAGAAGGGCTTATCCTTGCTGTTGCCACACCTGCAAAGATAAATAGGCCCCTGGCGTGTAATGATCTCGCCTGATGTATCGAAAAGTTCAAATTCACCCGAAATTTCGAGGGGTCCGTCGGCATTTACTTTAAATTGTGTGTTTTTATTTTCCATCATCAATCCTTTTCTGAAAAACCGATTTTTCGATGAGTTCCATCGCAGAAGGGCATGCTCTTTGATCCCCCGCACCTGCAGAATGAGGTCATAAGCATGGATTTCAAGGTGTTTCCTTCCGGTCCGATTACTTTGAAGTCCCCTTCGACAACAATCGGTCCGTCTTTCATCAGGTTGATCCTGGTCGGCCTGGTTTGATTCTCCTCCTCTTTTTCTTCTTTCCTGTTCAGGGTCTCAGGGGTTTCTTCAGCGACAACCGGGTTGTTTGATTCGATCTCATCCTGGTCCATTTCCCGGTTGTATTTGAATTCAAGGGCCTGTGTGGGGCACTTTTTTACCACCTCGATGATCCTTCGTGTTGGCGCTCCCTCCATATTCACCCACGGCCGCCTGCCCGGATTGAATACCTCGATCAATTCCCTGAAACAGGTTGTGGCATGAATGCATTTAGATGGCTTCCAGAATACTGTAATCTCACCATTCGTATATTGTCTGTCCCTGGGGTCTTCCATTTTTTAAGATACTTATTCAAAGTTTTAAAACAAAGGTAACATTCGAATGTTCACGCGCGTCTACAGCAGATTTAATAATTAATTTACATAGAAGCCAAAAATTAATATATACCTAACAGTGGAGTAATAGTAAGCTAATATTCTGATTGTTTCTTTGCAAAGAGTAATATATATCTGCTATGCTAAAAACAATCCTCTTTCTGTCAATACTTGCATATGCTGCAATCGTGTCGGGTCAAACCCAGCTTCATGGAGTGGTGTTGGATCATAAAACTGGAGAACCTCTTGCCGGTGCCACAGTGAAACACGTAACCAGCGGTACTGAAACGATAACCGATTTTGACGGAAAATTCAGTTTTAAAGAGGCCGCTCCCGGTATCAATGAAATTTCAATTTCCTATGTTTCCTATAAAAATGCGCATCTGAAGAGGGTCAGGCTTGAAGAGAACAGCTCCACGGAGCTGATGATTAAAATGAGACGGTCAGCAGATACCGAGGTTCGCCAGTACAGCTTCGCTTTCAATCCAGATACTACTCCGCGTACCTGATTTGGGCCAGGTATCCCGGACCTGACTGATTGGATTGAACTATTTCCGCTTCAGGAATTTAAAAAAAGGAATATCCCAGCGTGACTGAAAATGTCGTTCCCTGGTGCCTGTATTCAAAATAGGGATCGTCGGCATTAAAGGCTTCGTAAAACCATTCCTTTTTCTCGTTTAGGATATTGGAGACTTTGATGCCCAGTTTGAAACGTTCAGATGATCCAAGTACCATGTTGGTGTTGAAATTCAGGCTATGGAACGGATCAGCGTACACATCCGGTATATCTGCAACACCGATGTACTGCAATGTTTTTCCCTGCACATTGTAAAAGACCCCCGCTTCCAGGTTCTTCCAGAATCCAGTTTCTCCCCCTTCATATGATATACCAGCGTTGACTATGTAAGGAGATTGTCCGGCCATAGCCCGGAAGGTATCGATAACCTGTCCACTCTTTACATTTTCTACCCTCGAGTTGTATTCCACAATGCTCATTTTGATCCGGGATTCGCTGATGGTAACATTCGAAGAAATCTTAAAACCTTTCAGCCTGCTGCTGATAAACTCCAGTGATTGTCTGATCTCGAATTCCAATCCGTACACTTCGCCAGTCCCTACATTCCTTGGCTGAAATGCCCCGGTCTGTGTAGCAAACTGCACCATCTCAATCGGGTTATCGAAATTCTTGTAAAAGCCACTAAGAGAGACCATTTGTCCGGTATTGTAAAAGTACTCCCATCTCAAATCATAGTTCTGAATTTTTACACTTCGCAGATCACCATCCCAGTATACGATTCCTTTCTCATTGTCCACTTCCTGGTGCAAACCACCAATAAATGTACTTCCGCTAAGTGGATCGTAGATCTCTGCGAATGAAAGCTCTTTCAATGAAGGCCTCGCAATGGTCTGAGAAGCTGAAAATCTAAGGTTCTGGTCGTCATGGATATTGAAATTGAGATTCAGGGCTGGGAAAATATCAAGGTCTTTTAATACCTCATCGTTGTCGAGTACTTTGTTCCCGATCTGGTTCTGACCGGTATAGGTCTGGTAATATTCTTCTACCCTGACCCCGACCGAAGCTTTCAGGTTCTCAAGCAAATTAACATCAGTGGCAAGGTACAAGGCCCCATAGTTGACCATTGCGAGATACATATTGGCTTTATTAAGGTCGTTTTCAAAAGTGGTCCCGAAATTCAGGTTTCCCTTGTAGGGCCACTTCAGCTCTTCGGTGAGCAGTTCATCCGGGTTTCCGGTCAGGGGAAGATATCCCTTATCGCCCCCCCGCACATTCAGCTTAAATGTCTGGATGGAATAATTCCTGAATTTAAATGTATAGGCTCCGCCAGTCTTCAGAGTTGCCTCCCTTCCAAGAAATGAGTATTTGCGCTCCGCATGGATCCTATTTGCGATATTGACTTCTGTCAATGACCTCCAGATTCTTTCGGGGAATCCTACTTCTGTTCCGATCTCAATGATTCCCTCATCTATTTTATAGCGGGTGAACCTTACATCGGGATCATTCATGGTGGAGAGGGTAGGAGAGATTTTCCATTCCAGATTCCACTCAGAACCCTCGAGATGGTGTTTGCCATCAATCAGTGCGTTGGTGAGCGACCGCTGGCTGTAGTCAAGGGTATGCTGAAGAGACTTGAAATCAGATCCTTCATCAGAACCAGTAAAGTCGAAGATCCCCGCCCTGGATTCACCATTCTGAAGATGCATGATATGGGTACGGATACGTGACGACTGTGTTTTGTAAGCGTAGCCGGCGAGTCCGGACAGGAAAACACTGTTCACGCCATAATCACCCACCTGGTATTCACTTACATCGAGGGCATAGACATCTGGCCGTGCATCCATGTTATACCTGGCGTCAATTGCATTCTCGAAAAACTCTGTATTATTCTTATAGGACAAAGAAAAATTGAATCCATGTGTCTTGCCTTTTTTCGTTACCTGGTTTCCATAGGAGATGCCAAACGAATAATCCAACATGCTTGTCTGACGCATGGCCGCCATTGTAGGATTGAAGCTGTTGAGAATTTCCCTGTAGCGCTGACCAAGGGGTCCGTCCGGATCGCTGAGCGCATATGCAAATTCAGGAATATCGGATGTCGCCGGAGAGGCTCTTGTGCCGTCATCAAATCCGAGAAAATCCGTTGAACCACCAGGGTATGCGAGGTATTCGGGGTTGAAATGGTATTGCGGACTGTATCCTGCACCCAGGGAAATGCTCCCTTTTCTGTTTGTCGGGAAATCCTGGATTTCAATATCAACCACTCCGCCTGTAAAATCTGCAGGAAGGTCTGCACTAAAAGATTTATGCACAACTATATTGTCGATGATGTTCGTGGGGAACAGGTCCATCTGGATGGTGTTCCTGTCGGGATCCAGTCCGGGAACATCCACACCATTGAGGACCGTTTTCGTATACCTGTCGCCCAGTCCGCGTACATAAACATATTTTCCACCTGTGACAGAGACACCCGACACCCGCTTCATGGAGGCGGCGGCATCCGAATCGCCGATCTGCCTGAAGCTGGCAGCAGATATGCCATCCATTACATTGGTAGATCTCTTTTTCAGTGCGATCATGGCATTTTGGGTGTTCCTGATGGTCTGACCAGTAATCACCACCTCTTCAATGCTGATATTCGCAGTTTCCATTCCCAGTTCATCCAGAACTGTTTCTTCCCCGGCTTCCACTATCACATTTTCGACAAGGACGGTTTCATACGAGATAAAAGATATCCTGAGCGTGTAAGTGCCAGGGGAGATTTCCAGGTTAAACTGACCTTCAAGGTCCGTGATAGTACCTGCCGATGTGCCTTCAGCGAAGATGGTGACTCCAGGTAGATATTCACCATTGTTACTGTCAAAAATTGTTCCCCTGACCGTTCCGTTTTGACCATATGCCAGCATTCCCACAAAAAGCATCAATATGCCAGCCAAAAGTTTTATTTTCATTTCTATTACCTGCTTTTTACAATTGCAAAAACACGCAATTACATGCATTGCGTGTTTTTGTTTAACCTAAACAAAATATAATCTTAAAAATCAGCAAGAGCACCATCTACTGCGGCCCATGACCAGCCGTTGAATTTAGTTACATCAGCACCCACAGTGTTAGCACCTTCAGCTACTGATGTGACGAATGCATCTGTACCCGCTTTGAAAAACTCGTCGAGAGACAGTGTATCCGACGGGAGTGTCGCCTCAAGTGAGGATGCAGTGAGTTCAGCAGGATTATCGTCGAAATCCTGACCAGGATTCAACCCAAAGAAATAGACATTGGACATGTTAAGGAATGAATTCCCGGGATCACCATCGCCTTTGTTATCCAGGTCGGCGAGACCTTCAGCACCCCTGACAACTTCTCCCTCTTCATCAAAGATCGTTGCTAGAACAGTACCATTTGTGATGGTATGAGCGGCAACTGCTGTGCCTTCTGCACCGTCAAGTTCGAAGCACTCATCTCCTGGAGTGATGATAATAAAATTATCGAGTGTCCCTGCCCATGCCTGGTCGGTGTCAATTGCATCATCTCCTGTATTCCAAACAACAGCATTTTTCACAGATACTGCTCCACCGAACCATTCAATTCCATCGTCCTGGTTGGATACGATTTCAACATTTTCTATTACCGTACCTGATCCAACACCGCCAAGGGTAAGACCGTTGATCTCATTTCCTTCACCAATGTTGGCTCCACCGTGACGGATGGATACATATTTGATCATGCCTGAATTGTCGTCTGATGCACTTCCGCCATACAGACCGTTCTGGTCGGAAGCAGGAATACCTTCGATTTGCATTGAAGCTGCATCAGCTGAGATAGGCGCATTTCCAAGGACGATCACGCCACCCCATAATCCATTCAGTTCAGGTTCGAGGTTTGGGCTGGCCACCTGCCCTGGTTCAATTTCATCAATGAGCGAGGTGAAAATAATGGGATCCGAGGCAGTGCCTTCTGCCATCAGTTTGCCACCTCGGGCAACAAGTAATGCAGTTGCGTTGGCTCCGGTACCAGCCTGTCCTTTTACAATCACTCCAGGTTCAATGGTTAGCGTAACGCCGTCAAGAACAACTATTCGTCCGCCCAGTACATATACCTCTCCAGTTTCCCATGTAGTATTTTCAGAGATGTCGGCATCAACCAGGATACCATCTACAATAGGGGCATCACCCCCACCGAAAAGACCGTCACAAGACGACAATAAGGTAAAGGATACTACAGTCAGAATTGCGATAAGAGCGTTAGAGACTTTTTTCATTTTTTTATTGGTTTTTAGATGTATATCAAATACTTCAAATTGACACCAACAAAGAAAAGTCAAAAGGCTGCCTGGGGAATTACCTCAACATTAGTTGATTTTTAAATTTTTGTTAATGATTGGGTCGCGAAGTTAAATACACATTAAGTACACAGGAACAGGTGTCGCTGCTATACCAGCATTTCCGGTCTTATTTCGCGCATCAAGGCGGTCTGTTGATCGTATCGTGTTAATTGAATATTAAGTCAGTGTGTCCCGGCGCATGGTCAGATGAATCCATGCTCAATGGCCATGATGATATCTTCGATCACTTTGTCTTTTCCTTCCGGGTCGTATTGCAGCTTAAGATCATTGCCGAATATTCTGGCGATTCCCTGCCAGAAGAAAGCGGTAAGACCGCCCCGGATATCCTTGATTACCTCGTAGGACGTGTTTCCGGTTTCCCGATCGATCAGTTTCACAAGGATGATCCCCTGGGAGATAGTCAGTCTTTTCAGTTCATCCTGGAATTCCTCCATGATCTCTTTCTCCTTCTCTTTCATGAAAGCTTTTTGGTCACGTTTTGAGTCCAGGTTGGCCAGTTCACGGTCGAGCTGTTTTAAGCGAAGGTTGGCGACCACCGCATATGGGTATGCTTTTTTTACATTTCTGACAAGTCTCCGGTAGCGCCAGGATTTCAGGTAGTTGTATTTATTTACATCATAAATCCGCACCTCGGGAATTCTCATCACGGGTACCGTATCGCTACCATACACCAATGGCTGCCTGGGAGGAAATGTCCTCATGGAAGAGTCAGCCTGCGCCCGGGTATTCAGGCAAAAGGAAAACACCATGACCATTATCAACATCACATATTTCATTCTTCTTCTCATCTTACCCTCACCATTACAAATATCAGGCCTAAAAATCAGCCTCTTATTTCATCATCTTGAGCATTGCTTTCACAATATTGTCGGCACCTGCCCCGATCTGCAGAATATTTGCATCCAGCATATAGCACGGTGTGGTTGCGATATTGTATTTTTCATCTACCACCACTTCACCATGGGTGGTTTGCGAATGTTTAGCGCCGGCTGTCTCTATTGCTTTGGCAGTTTCAGGGTCGGAACCGATGGTCAGTTCTGCACCTTCGAGTGTTTTCGCGATCAAAACAGGGGAGATGCAAAGTGCGCCTATAGGCTTTCCTAAATCAGCCATTGCCCGTATGGCATTTGTCACCTCAGGGATCACACTTCCGGAAGGTCCATTGAATGCCCAGTCAGACAGATTTTTCGCAGCTCCGAAGCCTCCCGGAAAGAGAAGCGCATCAAATTCTGCCGCATCAAATTCTGAAAGGGGCCTGATCTTTCCCCTTGAGATCCGTGCTGATTCAACAAGTACGTTACGTTTTTCATGCATCTCTTCGCCTGTGAGGTGGTTGATCACATGGTGCTGGTCGATATCCGGAGCAAAGATCTCATAGCTTCCGGCATTGTTTGCGATGGCATATAAACTGAGTGTGGCCTCGTGAATTTCTGAACCATCATAAACTCCGCTTCCGGAAAGTACCACTGCAAATTTTTTCATGATAATATTTTTTATATTTAGATAACTGTTCCAAGGACCAATTTATTGAAAAATATGTGGAAAGTAAAGTGATGAAGCGGACATTCCTTGCCATACCTGTCGATCTGCCTCCAGCCCTGGAGCAGGTTCGGCTTGAACTTCAAAGGAGATTAAACCTTGAGCGTATCCGCTGGATCCCAGTCAGCCAGATGCACCTTACACTCCGTTTCCTTGGTGATACAGAGCCCGGCATGGTGGAATCGATCTGCCGTGCCATGCAGGATGCATACATCCCACCGGAGACACGGGATCTTACATTTGACGGCCTGGGAATTTTTGGTCATCGTTCAATGCTCAAAGTGATCTGGGCAGGCATTGAAGATCCGGAACCGGTGGTTAAGCTTAGGGAGCAGACCGACCAAATGCTCACGGGGCTGCTCCAGGAGCAGGATCATCGACCGTTCAGGCCCCACCTGACGCTCGCACGCATGAAACGTCTGCATGAACCGGACATGGTCAGGCAGGAGATCAAGAACTATGAACATGAGGAGATGGGAAGGGTACGCATCGACCGCGTTGTATTTTTTGAAAGTATACTAAAGCCTGGCGGTCCCGAATACAGCTGCCTGGAGGAAGTAGTATTCGGCAGTTGATGAACGATCTTAAAAAATAAATTGTTCAACTTTTTTCAATCTCGATGAGCAGGTCATCTTTCATTACGGAATCATTCTGACGAATGGCGATCTTTTTCACTACGCCATCGACGTGGCTGGAGATCTCATTCTGCATTTTCATGGCCTCGAGGATCAACAGGGATTCTCCTGATTTGACCTCGGCACCCTCTTCTATCAGTACTTCGACGATCTTCCCCGGCATTGGTGCATCGATGGTAACCGACGATGAAGTGCCGGCCTGTGATTCAAGAAATTTTTTCCGTTTCAGTGAAAAAGGCGTTTCCACGGTGAATGAATGCCATACGCCGTTGAGCATCACCGTGTATTTGTTCTGGCTCTTTTCAATGATCTCCAGTGGGTATTTCTTATTTTTCCAAAGCACATATGAGAAGCCGTTTGGATCCTCGTAGAGTTTGATCTTTACATTTTCACCCTTGTATTTGACAACGCGCTCAAGGGGATTTGTAAAGGAATACTGTTTATTTGCAGCGCTGAGGGCGATCAGCTGACTCTTTTTTGTTGTTTTTGCGCCTTTATTTTTTTCTGCCATGACTTTTCTTTTAACGTAATCGTTTATTGAGCAGCCAGGGAGTGATGTTCTTTCCCTTGTCGACATTCAGTTTTTTACCTTCAGCTTCTTCAAGGTCACGTGCATAATCATACACGGCAAAGAAAGCTGCCAGCATCTCTTCATCGGGTTCAGAGTGGTAATGTATCTTCAGTTCACTGCTCAAAAAAGAGGTGTTGAAGTTTCCCTTCCTGAAATTCCCGTTCTGCAGGACGGCGCGGCAAAATGAAAGGGTTGTCTTTGTCCCCTTGATCCATGATTTCCTGATGGCATTGGTGGAATCCTGCAGCACTTTGTCCCTTGATTCACCATAAACGATCAATTTCGCGATCATTGAATCAAAGTAGGGTGTGATCACCGACCCGTCCCTGACACCTGTATCTACCCTGATGTTTTCCCCTTCGGGCCATGAGATCTTTTCAATGGTACCCAGGCTGGGCGAAAATCCGGATTGTACATCTTCAGCATTTATACGGAATTCTATAGCGTGTCCTTCGAGCCTCACCTCTTCCTGGCTGATCCTGAGTTTTTCTCCCTGTGCGATTCTGATCATTTGCTCAATCAGGTCGATGCCGGTTACCATTTCAGTTACAGGATGCTCTACCTGTATCCTGGTATTCATCTCCATAAAGTAGAAATTTTTGTCGGCATCCAGCAGGAATTCAACAGTACCGGCAGAATAGTAACCCACCGCTTTGGCAATGTTTATGGCTGCCTCGCCCATTTTTTTTCTGAGTTCCGGATCGAGTGCAGGGGAGGGGGATTCTTCCAGCAGTTTCTGATGCTTTCGCTGGATTGAGCATTCACGTTCTCCGAGATGAATGGTATTTCCATGTTTGTCTGCCAGGATCTGGAACTCGATGTGCCTGGGTTCTGCAACATATTTTTCAATGAACATGGAGGGGTCATTGAATGCTTTGGCAGATTCTTTGGAGGCAAGATGGTACATTCGTTCAACCTCTGCTTCATTTGTTGCAACACGCATACCTCTTCCACCTCCGCCGGCTGCAGCTTTCAGAATCACCGGGTAACCGATGATATTGGCCATCCTCCGGGCATAGTCGGCATTGAGCAAGGTTCCTTTACTTCCCCTCAGCAGTGGAACATTGTATTTACGTGCCAGGTCCTTGGCCACGGTTTTATTCCCCATGTTGTAGATGACCTCTGAGGAAGGACCTATGAAATTGATCTTTTCTTCTTCACATCTGCGGGCGAAAACCGGATTTTCTGCAAGGAAGCCGTATCCCGGGTGGACGGCATCGATCTTATTATCTTTGACGGTATAAATGATTCTCTCAATATCGAGGAATTCAGGAGTATCACTGAGACACTCAGTAAAATCGATGATGTGATCCGCTTCATCGAGGTACCAGGCAGTTGGCTCCTTTGCGGTTTTGATCGCATAGGTTTCTATGCCCATCTGCTTAGCTGTCCGCATAATACGAATAGCAATTTCACCCCGGTTGGCGATAAGTATGCTTTTGATTTTCATAACTGACGTTTACAGAGGTATATTACCGTGTTTACGCGTTGGGTTGGTGATGTATTTGTTCTCAAGGGCAAGGAATGCGGATTTCAGCTTTTTCCTTGTAATGGCCGGATCGATCACTTCATCTATGAAGCCTTTTTCATCTGCAACATAAGGATTTGCGATCTCATCCCTGTACTTGACAGCCAGTTCTTTTTTAAGTGTTGCCGGATCATCTGAAGCTGCCAGTTCCTTCCTGTAAAGAATTGCGACTGCTCCCTCTGGCCCCATTACTGCAATTTCTGCCGTTGGCCAGGCAAAATTAAAATCTCCCCCAAGGTTTTTACTGTTCATTACGCAATAGGCACCTCCATATGACTTCCTGAGGATTACGGTTATCCTTGGCACGGTGGCGTCGGCATAAGCGTACAATAATTTTGCGCCATGACGGATAATGCCGCTGTGTTCCTGATCAATTCCCGGGAGAAATCCGGGCACATCCTCAAGGGTAAGAAGTGGAATATTGAATGAATCACAAAACCTGATAAAGCGAGCTCCCTTATTTGAACTATCAATGTCGAGTGTGCCGGCCAGAACCTTTGGCTGGTTGGCAATGATTCCGATTACCTTTCCGTCAAGCCTGCCGAATCCCACGACGATATTCTGTGCAAATCTTTCTGAGATCTCGTAGAAAGAGCGTTTGTCAACCAACAGGTTGATCACATCCTTAACATCGTAGGGTTTATTGGCATCGTCTGGCACAATGTCCCTCAGTTTTTCCTCCACGTCGGCGGTGTCATCTTCACCAAGTTCTGTTTCCGGGCAATTCTCAAGATTGTTGGATGGAAGGAAGGAAATCAGTCTCCTGACCCCCATCAGGGTATTCTCCTCATCTTCAAAGATCATCTGGGCAACGCCGCTTTTCTTGGCATGTACCTCTGCACCACCGAGATCATCAAACGAAACATCCTCGTTGAGGACCTCCTTGACCACGTTGGGACCGGTTACAAACATGTAACTGGTCTTGTTGGTCATGAATACAAAATCAGTGATGGATGGAGAGTAGACTGCCCCTCCTGCTGCCGGACCCAGGATCACGGAGACCTGGGGAATGACACCAGATGCCTGTACATTCCTGTAAAAGATTCCGGCATATCCGGCCAGACTTGCTACACCCTCCTGGATTCTTGCACCTCCTGAATCGATCAACCCAATGATGGGTGCTCCCATTTTCAGTGCCATGTCCTGTAACTTCATGATCTTGGCAGCATGAATGGTTCCGAGTGATCCGCCCATGATGTTAAAATCCTGGGCATAGGCAAATACCAGCCTGCCATGTACCTGGCCGTGGCCAATGATGACACCATCACCGTATGAACCGCTTATTTTCCCGAAATTACCATCGGATTTTGCCGAAGTCACATAGGCGTCAACTTCTTCAAAGGTATCCTCATCAAATAAAATTGCGATTCTTTCCCGGGCAGTTAACTTTCCTTTGGAGTGCTGTTTTTTCTTGGATTCTGAGTCGTATTGTGACTCAAATACTTCCTGCCTTTCAAGGAATTTTTTGAAATTTCTTCCGTTTATATCCATGAAGTTTTCGTATCAGTCATAGTTCTGACAAATCAGGTCTGCATTTGTTTCCGAACTTGTCAAATTCTGTAACGCAAAACTATAAATAAATTCCAATTTTCGAACCGTTAAAATCAAATTGTTAGGCTTGTGGTTATAAGCCTCACGTATTCAAATATTTAAAATTCACGATGTATGGAGAATACTTCGACCGCAGTGTACAGCTGGATTTGCACTTTAAATGACAGCAAAAAAAAAGCCGCCTCCAGATGGAGACGGCTCCCAGGATCCGGGGATCCGTATTTTTATTTGTCAAATGTACGCATGTAGGATACAATCGACCAAATGTCTTCTTCTGACATTTTGCCTTTATAGCCCGGCATCTCTCCGCGGCCTTCCAGGGTTTTGTAGAAATGTTCACCATCGGTCTGGTCCTGGTAATAGTCACCTGAGAAGTCACCTGAGAATGTTTCAAGACCACGGGCTTTTGGTCCGTCTCCAAGTCCGGTTCTGCCGTGACAGGAAGCACAATGCCTTTTATAAAGCATTCCACCCATTTTAACTGCCTGTGCATCACCTTTTGTCGGGTTCTCCATGTTCTTGTATTTGTCAGGTACCGGCCATGGTTCAGGTTGGTCCTGTGGCATGTTCATTGCTGAAAATGCTGTGAAGAAGATTGCAACTATTGCAAGCGCTGTCAGATTTTTAATTAATTTTTTCATGATTGAAAATTTATGTGTTACTTATTTAATTACAAAAAGCTTACCAAAAATGATTTTTCCATGATCATTTTGCATTTTCCGATTCCTCGATCCATCCGTAGCCATTGACAATACTCTTGAAATTGGCAGAGCGTGTATGTCCGATCGTACTAACATATATATGGATGACAAGGAAAAGGGAGATAAAGAATCCCATTGCAACGTGCAGCACGTCGGTGATCAGAATCCCACTAACTCCCATGAAAGCCCCAATGACAGATTCCGGAAGTAGCAGTCCCCATCCTGAAATGATCACAAGGGGAACGCCAATATACATGATGATCACATAAAACAGTTTTTGAAGGGGGTTAAATTTTCTTTGCTCCGTGATCGGATATGGTTTCTTTTCTCCCTTGAACATGCCAAAAGCATAATACTGTGATTGTTTGAGCAGTCGTTCTCCAATACCTTTCAGGGGCATCTTGTAATATTTTCTGTTGCCCGTGGTGATGTTGGAGATGAAAAAGATCAGGTAGCTGAAGCTGAGGATCACTCCGGTGATATTGTGAATTTTTACAGCCCATGAGAATTCGATCAGTGTCCTGTTGGGGTCCACATAGTACATACTGATACCGGTTGCGATCAGCAGGAGGATACAAAGCGCATTGATTCCATGCCATATCCTGATTGACAGAGGATAGTGATATGATAATTTTGCCATGATATTACTTTTTAAAGATAATGCGTGCAACAATGTGAATGGAGATACCACCCATCGTGAGTAAAAAGAGGAGGATCCCGATAAAACTCAGCGTGGTATTCCTGTTGGCGCCAATCACATAGGCTTCATTCAGGATCACACCATTGATGAAACCATATTTTCTCCTGCTTTCCTTGGCTTCGTGTTTATACAGTGAAGCCATGAGGATCGAATTTTTCGAATGGCATTCCGAGCATTTTTTCACTGCCAGCTCGCTCGGCTGAACATGGTGTGCAACCAATGTACTGTCGGATAATGATGTATGGCACTCAATACACCTGACACTGCCAAAGTGAGCTGCCTGGTTGGGCAACCAGTCATGGGTATCGAGAATATCAATCTCCTCCCTGTCGGTCAGCAATTCAAACCTGCTGAAATCAGAGTGGCAGGAGAGGCAGATATCGTTATTATAGGCAATTGCCTCCTTGATGGTAGCGCCGTCGTCCCTGACAGTCAGCTGGTATGAATGTGGATCATGGCATTTCCAACATGAAAAATTTTCGACCTGTTCTGCATGAACACTTTCCATGTATTCCATTTCGATGTCCTCAAACTGGAAATGTGCATAATTTTCATCATATCCATGACAATCGATGCACTGATAGGGCTCTTCCAGTCTTGCTGACAGCGGATGCGGGAACTCTTCATAATCGTAGGCATGACAATCCAGACATGCAAAGCTTTTATGCACCATCGAGTAGTATTCGTCCCGCGTCACCATTTTATCGGGACACAATGAATTGACGAATTCAGTTCCGAAAAACTCATCTACAAGCACATATTTCGTCTCGGCGTGGCATTTAAAGCAGGATTCATTTTCATCAACGAAATCATTGACTTCCCGGTATTTTTCCAGGTCTGCAGCATTCTCCAGCGAGTCGGACTGTGCTGCCAGGGAAATCGAAGAGGCCAGGAAAAGAGAAAGTATTATTGAGGCGATCTTCTTCATTGTTTACGATTTAGAACTTAATTGATATATTGAAACCAAACTGGTAATCCATATCAAATGGATTGTTCTGGTTATAAACAACATTGTAGTTTTTCACCAGGGCGTTGTAGTTTGCGGCAAACACCCTGAATGAGTGTGTACTGGTTCCGATTTCAACACCAAGGGCAAGGTTGGGGTAAACGTCTGCACCTTCCGGCTGAGTAAAAGGCTGTTCGTATTCGAGAATAATGGAATGAAATCCCAGAACCATGGCCCTGACGCCCGCATTCAGTGAAAAGTTCAGGTTGTTGTATCCCTCTTCCACAGCGTTCATCCAGATGAAGGTCGGTGCAAGTTGTGCGCTGAACAGCATGCCGATCTTCCTGGAGACGATCAGCTGGTTCATGTAGGACATCCTGTGAATAAATGTGTAGTCCTCCGCAGGTCCGAATACCTCGGAATTCCTCGCGTCGATTACGGCATTTCCAGCATAACTCAGAGAAACCGGCATACTACCCGACCTGGTCTGCGTAAAGATGCTGTATTTCCAGAAAAGGTCCTGCAGTTTATATCCGCGGGTGGTACCAAATCCAACCATCGCTTTGTCAGTGATCCCGTATGAGAGGGCCATCCTTGTATTTGCGGTACCATAGATGCCAAACAGGTCACTGATGGAGGAGATCTGCGAAAACCTGTGCTGGATCTCCAGGGTCATGGATCCCTTATATGGGTTGACGGTTGTCTGGTTGTCGATTAGAAGTGTTGTTTCAAAAGGAGGCCTGATGGGCTTGTCTTCATCGTCCTGGCAGAATGCAGGTTTTGAAGATATGATTGCAACAATCAGTCCGAGGGTTATGAAAAGTTTTTTATTCATGGCAGGTAAAATTTTTTTCGTTAATTGTTAGGTGCTCCATCCTGGATCCATTTAAGGACCTTGTTTCTTTCGCCGCCGGAGCTGTAAAGACTATGACTGCTATCACTCATTTTTACATATAGTGTACTCTGCTCCGGGTTTGCAGTATCAATATAATCTCCGTTCATCAGATTGTCATACGCTACGCCCTCTTCAAGTACCGGATTTGCAGTAACACCATCGTGACATCCAACACATCCATTGTTAAAAATGTCCTGGATCTCTGAAAAGGTCACTTCCTCTGGTGGTGGGGGAGGCAGGATCTCGTACTGTTCACATGATTGAAGTCCCAATATCATTGCCAGGGCAAAGGACAATGCAAACAAACCTCCTAAGTTCGCGGGTTTTTCAGATCTCATTTTCATACCTTATTATTTATAGTTATTTGCAAATTTAAATGTTGATGAATTCACACAAACGTTACTGATTTCACATTAAGCTCGCCTGACAAATTCATACTGATCCGGGTCAGTTTACATCGTCACAGTCAATAATTAAATCCGGATTTAAAAACTTGTGCAAGAAAGCAATTTTACACGAGATGTGATATGCTTAACAATCTTTTTTTTGTGTTTTAGAATGGTTTTAAATTGCGGAGGGCTAGGGGGTTTGAGTAAGTTTTAAGGATGGCTCGGACTTGCTGAAATGATCAACATTTGATGAAGGGAATCCTGATAGACGAGCATCAGAATATAAAAAATCTTCATGCTTTTTCCATTTACACACGATATTTCACTTTCTCAACACATTAACGGGTACATAATCACTTAAAATTTGAACTATGAAATACGGAATTAACAAAGCAACGCTGGTTGGAAACGTTGGTGAACTGCCAAAGGTCAACGAAAAGGATGGCGAGATTTTCCTGGCAACTTTTCCATTCGCAACTTCTGAAACCTATAAAGACAAGAACGGTGAGGAAGTAACAAGTACACAGTGGCACCGGGTGAAGGTCTGGAACAAAAAAGCCTCGGTCATCAACCAGTATGTAAAAAAGGGCGATGCTCTTTACATCGAGGGAAAGATTGTAAACAACAATTGGGATGACAAGGAGGGGAACAAGCATTACAGCACCGAGATCGAGTGTGATAATTTCCTTTTCCTCAGGTCCCGCAAGGTTGAAGAATAATGTCTGGATCCAAATGGATTGATCCTTGATATTGTTATCGTTCAAAATGAAAAGGCTGGTTCAGACAAATGAACCAGCTTTTTCTATTGACATGAGATTCAATCCTGTTCAATAAATGCCTCAATGGGTGTACATGTACAGATGAGGTTACGATCGCCATAGACATCATTGATCCTCCCGACATGGGGCCAGAACTTATTTTCCCTGACCCATTCAAGGGGAAAAGCTGCCTTTTTTCGGGAATAGGGGTGGTTCCATTCATCCGCAACGATCACGTCCTGCGTATGGGGCGCATTCTTCAACACATTATCTTCCTTATCGATATTTCCGTTCCTGATCCCGTCAATTTCAACGGCGATATCGATCATGGCATCTGCAAACCTGTCGAGCTCGGCTTTTGATTCACTTTCCGTCGGTTCGATCATCAGGGTTCCATGTACAGGGAAGGAGAGAGTGGGAGCATGGAACCCGTAATCCATCAGACGTTTGGCAATATCTGTTTCAGTTATGCCCGTATCTGCCTTAAAGCCCCTGCAGTCGACGATCATTTCATGTGCAACGAAACCGTTTTTCCCCACATACAGTATCTTGTAATGATTCTTTAACCGGGCAGCCAGGTAGTTGGCATTGAGGATGGCGATCTTTGTCGATAGTGCAAGGCCTTCCCGACCGAGCATTTTCATATACGCATGGGAGATGGGGAGTATGCCTGCACTGCCGAAGGGAGCAGCAGAAACCGGGTTGATACCTTTCACGCCGCCCGTGGGGACCACAGGGTGTGATGGAAGGAATTCCACCAGGTGCTTTGCGACCCCGATGGGTCCGACGCCCGGTCCGCCTCCACCGTGTGGAATGGCGAAGGTCTTGTGCAGGTTCAGGTGACAAACATCTGCCCCGATCATGGCCGGGTTGGTCAAACCTACCTGTGCGTTCATGTTGGCACCATCCAGGTAAACCTGTCCGCCGTGTTTGTGCACGAGGTCAATGATCTCAACAATATTTTCTTCAAAAACACCGTGGGTCGAGGGATATGTAATCATGATCGCGGCAAGCTGTTCGGCATTGGAAGCGGCCATCTCGCGGAGCGCTTCTGTATCAATATTACCCATTTCATCGCAGGGAACAACTTTCACTGTCATCCCCGCCATCACACCGCTGGCAGGATTTGTTCCATGAGCCGAGGCGGGAATCAGGACGACATTCCGGTGTGCTTCTCCACGGCTTTCATGGTACGCCCGTATCACCATCATACCTGTGTATTCACCTGTGGCACCGGAGTTTGGTTGAAGCGAAATTGCCTCGAAACCTGTAATGCGCTCCAGGTCATGACACAGTTCATTCATTAGCTGGTAGTATCCCTCCACCTGTTGCATGGGCACAAAGGGGTGGATGGATGCAAATTCTGAAAAGCTCACCGGGATCAGCTGGGTGGCTGCATTGAGTTTCATCGTGCATGATCCCAGGGAGATCATGGATTGCGTAAGGGCGATGTCCCGTTTTTCCAGCTTCCTGATGTACCGCATCAGTTCTGTTTCAGAACGGTAATTGTGGAATACCTCCTGTTCAAGGATGGCATCGCTTCGCTTCAGTTGTTCCGGGATGATCGATTGGCGGCTGAGGTCGTTTTTCATCCTGAATGATTTTTTGGCGGCAGTGGCAAAAATATTCAGGATGGCATTCAACTCTCTTTCCCTGGTTGTTTCGTCGGTGGAAAGAATTACTGTCTGTTCATCCGGATAGAAAAAGTTGATCTCTGCGGATTCGGCGATCTTGCGGATATCTGAAGCATTGATGTCCATGTGTAGTTTAATCTTCAGGGTGTCGAGGAAGAATTCATTCTCCTGTTCAAAGCCAATCTCCTTGAGTTTTTCATCGAGGTAAACTGCTCCTGTATGTACATCTTCGGCAATTTCGCGCAAGCCCTCCGGTCCGTGGTAAACCACGAAGATTCCGGCCATATTGGCCAGAAGGGCCTGGGCCGTGCAGATGTTCGAAGTAGCACGTTCACGCCTGATGTGTTG